>NZ_CP018154.1:300000-667500 GCF_001889025.1 Sphingorhabdus lutea
GCATCGCATTGGAAATTGATATGCGATCATCCGGTCCAGAAGAATTAAAACAATTAGAAGAACGTGTATTTAAGGATTTAGAAGGCGCAATTTTGGCAGAAAATGCCGCACGCGACACTTCTTTGGGTAAGGTATCGGTTGAAATAATTTTAATTGGCGATCGGCCCGCAGGGTCAATTCCATTAACAAATGGCATGATTATGGCCATCGGCAACAGCCTATCCGCACATGGTTATGTGCCGCAATATAATGCGTCATCAACTGATTCCAATATTGCCATAGCCATGAATATTGCAGCCGTTACCATTGGGGTGGGCGCAGGGGGCGGCCGTGCGCATAGCGCAGAGGAATATTTAAATGTAGAAAAAGAGCCATTGTTAAAAGGCTTTGTCGCGGGATATGACAGCATTATCGCCGCCGCCAATGCCCAATATTAAATTGAAAAATAACAGATAATTTGCCTGTTGCGGCAAAAATAGATTAAATTTATTCAAAGTATGAGAAAATGGAGGCCCGAGCCGGAATCGAACCGGCGTGCACGGATTTGCAATCCGCTACGTCACCACTCCGCCATCGGGCCATCCGTCGGCATAAGATATATAATCCGTGGTTGGCCGGTATTTAGCGGCGCAAGTCGCAATTGGCAATCAAGAAATTTGATTTAATGAATATAGCGCAATATCAGCATTTTTTGGTGCATAAATGATGCAAATATGTTGTTTGCCATAATGAATCGGCAATTGGTCCAAATCATACTTGGCCAAAAATGAATGCGCCGCTAAAGAACATATAGCTTTATGTCATGATATAAGTGAAATAAGCTGGAAATTAAAGTTTTTGATCAAAAAGTGAAGAAATTACAGTGACGATGATGAATTATAAACAAATGCGCACCGCCATGGTGAACAGCCAATTACGGACTTGTGATGTGAACACGCCATGGATTTTAGATGCCATGTCAAAATTACCCCGCGAGGAATTTGTCGGCGAAGCGCAGCGTGAATTTGCATATATGGACCGTCCGTTAAAAGTTTCCGGCGACCGAATGATGGCGCCCCCCATTGTTGCGGGACAAATTTTGACACGAATCGCGCCCAGCGGAGGCGAGAAAATTTTAATCATCGGCGGCGGCTCCGGATATGTGGCGGCATTAATCGCCCCACAAATATTTAATCTCCACTTCATTGAACCTGATGCTGATTTATTGGCACGGGCAAAGGATAATTTATCCGGATTTGACAATATCACATTTGTTGACGGCGATTGGACCACCGGCCCGCATGATAAAAATGCCGATTTTGGTGAATATGACGTTATTTTATTAGATGCTGTTGCGCAAAAAGCGCCCGAGGCATTGGCGGCTTTATTAAAAGATGGCGGCAAATTTATTTGCGGTAATGATGATGGCGCGACCACATCTTTATGTGTGGGGATAAAGGCTGGCGGCCAAGTAAAATTAGTACCCAAAGACCCTGCTTACATGCCATTTATTGACGCATTATCCGAACCAGCAGGATTTACATTTTAATAAATAATATATTTTTTGCATTTAAAACAAGGACTTTGTCGATGGCGTTAAACATAAAATCTCAGCTTTGGGGCAGTGCTTTTATTTTAACTGCTGCGGCCCTAACCTTGCCCATTCATGCAGAAACCCTGCAACAGGCATTGCAAAGCGCCTATGATAGCAATCCAAATTTAACCGCAGCGCGTGCTGGACAAGAGGCATTGAATGAAAATGTCCCCTTGGCCCGTTCAAGTGGCCGACCAAGTGCGTCAATTCAACCGACATTTACCGAAAATGTCGTGACCAGCGGCGGCGCATTTGCACAGGCACGCAGCTTTTCCGCTGTGGGATCAGTCAGCGTTCCTTTATATCAGGGCGGCGCGGTTAAAAATGCCGTTCGCGGCGCAGAAAACAGGGTCGAGGCAGGATTTGCCAGCCTGCGCGGCACAGAAAGCGCCATATTTTCCGCCGTTGTCGGGGCATATATGGATGTTATTCGCGATGAAGCAATTGTCGAGTTAAATCGCGCACAAGCCGGAACTTTACAAGTGAATTTAGAAGCGACAAAGGATCGTTTTGAAATTGGCGATGTAACGCGCACCGATGTGGCGCAATCCGAATCCAGATACAGCCTTGCCCTGGCCAATTTGGAAACCGCGCGGGCCAATTTAATTCGCAGTAAAGAAATTTATATCCAATTGGTTGGCAATGAACCAGGAGATTTGGAAGCGCCGCCGCCTTTACCCAATTTGCCCGAATCAGCAGATATGGCCGTGGATATTGCAGTGGAACATAATCCCGACTTAATCGCAGCCAAAGAACAGGTGGAGGCATCGCGTTATGACCGCAAAGCCGCAGAGGCAGGCCGCCTTCCCACGGTAAGCGCATTTAGTCAAAGCCGATATAATAACGCCTTAAACTCCCTATCAACACAGGCATCAGCATTCAGCCCCAATGCCACATTTGATAATAGTATTGGAATTCGGGCGACCATTCCCATTTATCAAGGCGGCGCGCCATCGGCCCAAATTCGTCAGGCACAGGCGCGAATCAGCCAGGCCCAAGAATTAGAAATCGCCGCCGAACGCGAAGTTATCGCCCAAACCCGTGCCGCCTTTTCAAGCTGGCGTGCGACTCAACAAGTGATTATGGCATCGCAACGCGCCGTGGAAGCCAGCCAGTTGTCACTTGAAGGGGTGCGGATTGAAAATAGCGTCGGCAATAGAACTATTTTGGATATATTAAATGCCGAACAGGAATTGGTTGCCGCAAAATCACAGTTAATCGCCGCACGGCGTAATAATTATGTCGCCGGATTTACCCTTCTTGCCGCCATGGGCCGTGCAGAGGCGCGTGATTTGGGCATTGATGGCGGGCCATTATATGATCCGGTTGCCAATTATAATGATGTTAAGAATCAATGGAATGATTGGTCCAGCGTGCCGTCCACGCAGCCAAAGGCGACCCGCACAACCAATAGCAATGCACAAAGTGCTGACATAGAAGCATTTCCTGACTATAGTCGTCGTTAACCATAGATTCGGTTTTTATCAGTCCGATTCATGGCGCGAGATTATTGGATATAGGGGCATTCATAATGGCACAAAATGATGGCAAAAACGGTGAGCCGACCGTCAATGAAATATTATCCTCTATCAAAAAAATCATTGCACAGGATGATGGCCTGCGCACCAGAACGCGCGATCGGGCCGCGCGCGATGTGTTGGAATTATCCGCCGATAATGCCGTTGATGATCATGATATGCCCCATATGACCGCGCCTTTGGATGGGCAATTTGACGATGATGCAGGTTTAATCGACAATGCCAAGGCACAAAGCCTGCGCCATAGCCTGTCCGCATTGGCCACATTGGCTGAACCAGGGGTCAGCCCGCAAATCGTGCGATCGGGCGAGACATCATTGGAGGGCATGGTCAGAGAAATGTTAAAACCCGTTTTGAAACAATGGCTTGATGATAATTTGCCCGACATGGTTGAGGCGATGGTTGCCAAGGAAATTGCGCGCATTACCCGCAAGGGATAAAAGCAATTATTCTATTTAATTTCAGGTGCAACTAATGCTTGTCGCGGCAAAATGTCGTGATAATATTGCGCCATGAAACATCTATTCAAAAAGCAATTCGCCGCGACATTATTTGCCGCCACATCCATGATATTGGTTCAGCCTGCTTTTGCCAAAAGCGCTGATGCATCACCCCGCGCCATGACCGAAGTGGATTTGGCCACGTTGAAAAGAATAGGCAGCCCGACCGTCTCCCCCAATGGGGAATATGTTGTCTATCAACTTCGCGAAACCGATTTAACGGCAAATAAAGGCCGCACCGATTTATATCTTGTTCAATTAAATATTGCCGAACAAGAACCAGTAAAAATTGCATCAAAACCCGAATTTAACGAACATAGCCCTGCATTTTCATCTGACGGCAAATTGCTTTATTATATAAGCAATGAAGGCGGTTCGGACCAATTATATTATTATGACATGGACAGCCAAACATCCACGCAGGCAAGCAATTTGGCCACCGATATTGCCGGTTTCAAATTAGCGCACAAGGGTGATAAAATTGCCCTATGGGGTGACATTGGCCGCGAATGTCCAACATTTGGTTGTAAAGATGATGGTAACACCGCCACCCCCGGCCCCGGCACAGGGCGCGAATATACGCAAAATTTTGTGCGCCATTGGGATAGTTGGGAAACGCCGGGCAATTATAGCCGCATTTTCACTTTTGACATGGTCGATGGCAAAGTTTCCGGCGATGGCGTGGCCATGGATGGCAAGGGAGAGGGCCGTTTAATTGGCGATGCGCCCAGCAAACCATTTGGCGGCGGCGAAGAAATTGCATGGACACCATCTGGCAATGGCGTGTTATTTGCCGCGCGAAAGGCCGATGCGAATGAGCCGCTATCCACCAATTTGGATATTTATGGCAATAACGCCTCCACCGGCGAAGATTTGGTCAATTTGACCATTGATAATGAAGCCACCGATACAATGCCCATATCATCGCCCGATGGCAAATGGTTGGCATATGCCGCCATGGCGCGAGCAGGATATGAAAGCGATAAACTCACCTTAATGTTATTAAATCCCGTTGATGGGACGCGCAAAGCATTGACCGAAAATTGGGACCGCAGTGTGGGTTCAATTGCATGGGCGCCGGACAGCCAAAGCTTGCTGGTCACCGCTGGCGACACATTGGAACATCCCATGTTCCGCGTCGATTTATCGGGCAAGGTCACGCGTTTAACCGGCGATGGCAATGTTAATGATGTGACCCCCTTAACCGACGGGTCGATATTATATTCGATGAACACTGTGTTGATGCCGTCAGACCTTTACATCATGGATGCCGCAGGTAAATCGCGCAAAATTACCGATGTAAATGCCGGTCAATTGGCCGAGTTAAACCCCGTTGTGCAACAAAAATTCGATTTTGCCGGTGCAAATGGTGATCAAGTATTTGGCATGATTATCAAACCCGCCAATGTAAAAGGACCTTTGCCTGTTGCATTTGTGGTGCATGGCGGGCCGCAAGGCAGCTTTGGCAATAGCTGGTCATATCGGTGGAATCCGCGCGTTATCGCCAGCCAAGGATATGCTGTTGTCACCGTCGATTTCCATGGCAGTACCGGATATGGACAGGCATTTACCGATTCGATTAACAAGGATTGGGGCGGCAAACCATTGGAGGATTTGAAATTGGGCCTTGCCGCCGCCGGAAAAATTGATCCACAGGCGGATATCACCAATGCTTGTGCGCTGGGCGCATCCTATGGCGGATATATGATGAATTGGATTGCGGGCAATTGGAATGACGGTTTCAAATGCCTTGTCACCCATGCCGGTGTGTTTGATTTACGCGCCATGTCGATGGAGACTGAGGAATTATGGTTTGATGAATGGGACCATGGCGGCCCATGGTGGAGCAGGACCGATGCCGAAAAATGGAATCCGGTCAACCATATCACCAAATGGAAAACCCCCACTTTGGTCATTCATGGTGAGAAAGATTTCCGTATCCCCTATAGTCAAAGTCTGGCTGCCTTTACCGTGCTGCAACGTCAGGGGATTGAATCAAAATTGCTTATCTTCCCAGATGAGAATCATTGGATTAACAAACCCAATAACTCCATCCAATGGCATAATAATGTCTTTAATTGGTTGGACAGCCATTTGAAAAAAGCAAAATAAGCCAAAAATTGACGGCGGGGGCGTTTGTCCCCGCCCTTCCCTCTTGTCCACGGGTCGATATGCTGGCAAAGGCATATTTATGACTATTGACAAAAATACCATCGACAAAAATTTTGATCCCGCCACCATTGAAAATAATTGGTATGGCCATTGGGAGGAGCAGGGGTTATTTCGTCCCGAACGGCCCAATGCCGCGCCCTATACCATTGTCAATCCACCGCCAAATGTGACCGGAAGCCTGCATATCGGCCATGCGTTGGACAATACGCTGCAGGATATAATGATCCGTTATGAACGGCTGCGTGGCAAGGATGCATTATGGGTGGTTGGCACGGACCATGCGGGCATTGCCACCCAAATGGTGGTCGAACGCAAAATGGAGGCGCAGGGTGATAAACGCGCCAATTATGACCGCGACGGCTTTATTGAAAAGGTGTGGCAGTGGAAAGAGGAAAGCGGCGGCACAATTACCACCCAGCTGCGCCGACTTGGTTGTTCCATGGATTGGTCGCGTGAACAATTTACCATGGACCCCCATTTTTCCAAGGCCGTGATTAAGGTTTTTGTCGATTTATATAATGATGGTTTGATTTACCGCGACAAAAGGCTGGTTAATTGGGACCCAAAATTAAAAACCGCCATTTCCGATTTGGAAGTTGAAACACGCGAAATTCAGGGTAATTTCTGGCATTTCAAATATCCATTGGCCGATGATGTTACATTGGATAATGGACAAGATTATATTGAGGTGGCAACAACACGCCCCGAAACCATGTTGGCCGATATGGCGGTGGCGGTAAACCCCGAAGACCCCCGTTATCAAAGCGTGATTGGTAAGCATGTCATCCTGCCCCTTACGGGACGGCTCATCCCCATTGTCGCGGACGAACATGCCGATCCCGAATTGGGCAGCGGCGCGGTAAAAATTACCCCGGGGCATGATTTTAACGATTTTGAGGTCGGCAAAAGGGCCGGATTCGCCCCTGCCGATATGTTAAATATGTTGGACGGTGACGCCCATGTCTGTCAAACCGCAGATGATTTAATTCCAGATGAATATATTGGCGTTGAACGCTTTGCCGCGCGTAAAGCGGTTGTCGCAGCGTTAAAGGCATCTGGCCATTTAATCGCCCATCTGGATAAGGACGGCAATGAACATGATGCCGAACCACGCACCATCCAAACCCCCTATGGCGACCGTGGCGGGGTGGTGATTGAACCATGGCTGACCGATCAATGGTATGTTGATGCCAAAACATTGGCCAAGCCAGCAATTGAGGCGGTAAAGTCCGGCGCAATTGAAATTGTGCCCAAAAGTTGGGAAAAAACCTATTTTAATTGGATGGAAAATATCCAACCATGGTGCGTGTCACGCCAGCTTTGGTGGGGACATCAAATTCCCGCATGGTATGATGAAAATGGTGATTTTTATGTCGCGAATAGCGAGGAAGAAGCACAAGAAAAAGCTGGGAATGACGTAAAATTAACCCGCGATTCAGACGTGCTCGACACTTGGTTCTCCAGCGCATTATGGCCTTTTGGCACATTGGGCTGGCCCAGTGAAAATGCGCCCTTATATGATAAGCATTATCCCAATGATCTGCTGATTTCCGGCTTTGACATCCTGTTCTTTTGGGACGCGCGGATGATAATGCAGGGGATACAGCAAACCGGCAAAGCCCCGTGGAAGAAATTATATCTGCACGGCCTTGTCCGCGCGGCCGATGGCCAGAAAATGTCAAAATCAAAGGGCAATGTGGTCGATCCGCTTGGTCTGATTGATCAATATGGCGCCGATGCGCTGCGATTCTTTATGGCCGCGATGGAAAGCCAAGGCCGCGACATTAAAATGGACGATAAAAGGGTGGAGGGATATCGCAATTTCGCCACCAAATTATGGAATGCAGCGCGATTTGCCCAATCAAATGGCATTGGCGCGTCCGATACATTATCCGCGCCTGCCGCCAATTTGGCGGTTAATCGGTGGATTATTGGCGAGGTAACGCAATGCCAACAGGTACTGGACAAGGCGCTGGCTGATCTGCGTTTTGATGCCGCGGCCAATGCAATTTATCATTTTGTGTGGGATAATTTCTGTGATTGGTATTTGGAATTGACCAAGCCATTATTACAGGGTGAGGATATATCCGCCGCAGATGAAACCCGCATGGTTGCCGGATGGGTTCTTGACCAAATTTTGGTGATGTTGCACCCGTTCATGCCCTTTATTACCGAGGAATTATGGCATAAACTGGCAGGCGATAGCCCGCGCAATTACGACCTGATTATTGCAAAATGGCCCGCCCCCAATGCAAAAATTGACGATGCAGCAAAGGCAGAGGTCGAATGGTTGATTAAATTAACCACCGAAATGCGCGGCGCAAAGGCCGAGCTGGGTATTGCGCCGGGCGCGAAATTAACCGCCTATATCGCCGATGCTGATGCCGCATTGCAGGGCCGAATTACTGGCCAATTGCCGACATTAGACCGCGTTAGCAGGTTGGAGGCAATCCACTTTACCGCCGCGCCTGATGGTCCTTCGATGCAAATTCCCGTTGATGGGGTGACCTTTGTCGTTCCATTGGACGGGGTGATTGACATTGCGGCGGAAAAGGCCCGCCTATCCAAGGCATTGGAGGCAGTGGAAAAAGAAACAGGTGCATTACAGGGCCGGTTAAACAATGCCAATTTTGTCGAACGCGCAAAACCCGAAGCGGTGGAAAAGGCAAGAAGCGATTTGGCCGAAAAAGCAGCCGAAGCAGAAAGTCTGAAAACTGCATTGGCGCGTTTGGGATAATTCCCTTTATTTGATAAAAAAATAAGGGCGGCGATATATTCGCTGCCCTTTTTATTTGTGAAAAATAGGTTGCGGCAAGTTTATTTGCCCTGATCCACGACCAATGAACGTTCCACCTTATTATGTGCCGATTGGTCGGCATGGGCGGGCTGCGTTAAAAATAATCCCGCCATGCCAAGCGCGAATCCCGCGCTAATGCTGATGAATAAATCGCTGCGGACAAATTTGATCATTTTAATCATGCTGTTCATCGGGAGACTCTATTGGCTTTATGTTAATTATTATTGATTTTATATATTTTCGGATATTGTCCATAAAAGGTTACAATTGCCTTGTCCCCTTAATGCGCCAATATTCATTGCCAAATGGTGAATGAACGACAGAAAGTCAAATCATCCTGTCGCAAAATATCTTCATTTGAACATATTTTGTATGATCATGCAAATTTTGGTTTTTGTATGATCATGCAAATTTATGCCCGATTAAGCATGAATGGGGCGATAAAACTGATTCAGCTTAACGCCGCACAGGCATGTTGTATCCGTTTGCACGCTTCTTTTAATATGTCGGTTGACGTCGCATAGCTGATCCGAAAACCAGGGGACAGGCCAAATGCGCCGCCATGCACTGCAGCTACCTTTGCTTCGGTAAGGAAATATTCAATCAACTGTTCATCATTTTCGATGACATTGCCCGCTGGTGTTTTCTTACCCATCAACTCGCTGGCATCAGGATACACATAAAAAGCACCCTCTGGCACGGGACATTTTAAGCCTGGCGCGTCGTTTAACATTGCCACCACCAAATCGCGGCGCTCCTTAAACTTTGCATTACGTTCTTTTAAGAAATCCTGCGGCCCGTTAAGCGCGGCAACGGTCGCGGCTTGGCTGATTGAACAGGGGTTGCTGGTCGATTGCGATTGCAATTTGGCCATTGCCTTAATCAACCAAACAGGCCCGCCCGCATATCCAATGCGCCATCCGGTCATGGCATATGCCTTTGACGCACCGCTCATCGTTAATGTGCGGTCATATAAATCAGGACAGATTTGCGCGATGGTAGCAAAGGGGAAATCCGCATACCAAATATGTTCATACATATCGTCGGTTAAAATTAACACATGCGGATGCGCGCGCAACACCTCTCCCAATGCGGCCAATTCCTCACCACTATATGCTGCGCCCGTGGGGTTGGATGGTGAATTTAGGATAAGCCAGCGGGTTTTTGGTGTAATTGCCGCCTCCAATTGTTCGGGCGTGATTTTATAATTTTGGTCCGCGCTGGCCAAAATAAATACCGGTGTGCCGCCCGCAAATTGCACAATATCGGGATAGCTAACCCAATAGGGCGCGGGAATAATCACCTCATCCCCTGCATCAACAGTGGCGCATAATGCATTAAACAAAGTATGCTTGCCGCCCGCATTGACGGTGATTTGATTGGCGGCATATTCCAAACCATTATCGCGTTTGAATTTTGCCGCAATTGCCGCCTTTAACGCGGCAGTGCCGTCCACATTTGTGTAATTTGTGTCGCCATCACGAATCGCCTGAATCGCGGCGTCTTTAACAAAATCGGGTGTGTCAAAATCCGGCTCGCCCGCGGACAGGCCAATAACATCCACGCCCTGTGCCTTTAAATCAATCACCTTTGCTGACATTGCCAAAGTGGCGGATGGTGCAATTCGGTTTAATGCGGCGGATGTATTGGTCATGAGGAGGTCCTAAATTAACGCAAATAATGAAAGATAAAATAAACTATAAATGTCGTAATGCCCCTAGAGCCTGAACAGAAATTTCGCAAGAGCGAAGCTTTATGATATAAGATTATTTTACCAATATTATACGGGCACGCATTAATCCACGCATGCTGTTTCCAACAAAAAACCCGTCTGATAATGATTGGGCGGTAATATCGCCCTCCACAGCAATGCCTTCATCAATCATTTCGGCGCGCAAAATTCCTGGCTGTAATCCGTGCTTTAATGGTGGGGTAATAAAGCCATCTTTGCCATCTGGCACAAATATATTGGTAAAGCTGCCTTCTGTTAAATTTCCATTATCATCACAAAATATCACCTCATCTACATGTGAAGCCGCACGGCGCGGTTCATCATAAAATGCACGGTCGGTGCATTTATACCGCAATCTATAATCATCTGAGGAAAGGGTCATGGGACATATAATGACGCGCAATTCCCTGTCTGTCCCATCTTTAATTGGGGAAATGGCAATCGACATTGCGCCGCTATGCGATAATAATAATCGCACCTTTGATATATGTTCGATGTGAAAAGTCGCGGCATGCAACATGTTGCGCGCCTCATGCCGGTCAAACATAAATTTTAAATCTGACGCGCTATTTTTCAAACGCGCCAAATGCGCCTCCAAACGCAATATTCCATGCGCGGGGTCAAATCGCATTGTTTCGATTAAATCAACAGCATGTTTATCGATTTTGGTAAACTCCCCCTTTAACAAACATTCGCGCCATTCATTTTCCCCCAATGAATCAGCCACTATCCCCGAACCCAGACCCAAATTTGCGGCCCAGATTTGCGGCTTATCTGTCTTTGCCAAACTTATGGTGCGGATTGCAACATTAAAAGCCATATCGCCATCCGGGTCCAATCGGCCAATTGACCCGCAATAAATGCCGCGCGGCGATATTTCCAATTCATCAATTATTTCCATTGCGCGAATTTTGGGCGCACCGGTAATTGAACCACAGGGATAAATGGCCCGCAATATACGGGCAAAATCAACATTGCCTTTTAATTCACCCTCTATGGTCGATGTCATTTGATGCACAGTGGGATAGCTTTCCACATGGAATAATTTATCCGCGCGCACGCTGCCCGCCACGCAAATGCGCGATATGTCGTTGCGTAATAAATCCACAATCATCAAATTTTCGGCGCGTTGTTTTTCATCATGGGCCAAAATATGTGCCAATTTTTTATCCTCCACCGGATTATGATGGCGCGGCGCTGTGCCCTTCATGGGGCGCGTGGTTATTTTACCCGATTTAACCGAGAAAAATAATTCAGGCGAAAATGATAAATGCCATTGGCTGCCGGTCCAAATAATCCCGCCATATCCCGCCCTTGCCCGCGGGCGTAATGCGGCATAAAGCGATAGGGGCGATCCGGTTAATGTGGCCAAATTGGCAAAGGTGTAATTTGCCTGATATATATCGCCATTATTGATATATTGGATTAGTTTTTCAAAATTAAGTTGATATTCCGCCTGTTCAATTTGTGGCTGCATGTCGCCCAAAATTGCGCCCTTATTGCTGGGCAATATAGTTGCAATTTCTTCGCTGTTAAATGTTTCAAAATCATCAAAAATCGCAAACCATAAAAGCGGCTGGGTTAAATTATCTGGCAAGGGCAATTTGGGTAAAGTGCGCCCCTCCATCGCCAATCCGGCCTCATAGCTGATAAAACCCGCGGCATATTTTCCCTGTTGCTTATATGTCTCCATCGACGCAAAAATATCGGGCAATTCCGCGGGATGATGGGTGGTCAAAATATCAATGGGATTGATATATAATCGCGAAGGCGCAGCGCCAGACGCCCGTGCATCGTCCAATAAAATAAACGGCCCGCTTAATGCGGCAATATTGTTTATTTTCCTATCCATTGATGGTGGATTGAACCGCTTCTAAAAATTTCATGACGGGCACGGGTTTTGATAAATATGCCGCCGCGCCTGCATTGATAATGCGGTCTGCATCGCCCGTCCCGGCATAGGCGGTCACCGCCAAAACGGGAATATGCCGCAATGCCTCATCCGCCTTCATCAAACCAATTAATTCCAGCCCGCTAATATGCGGTAATTGTATGTCCATCACCGCCATATCGGGCATGAAATCCTTTAACGCGGCCATCACCTCGCGGCCATCCTTTACCGCGGCAACATCAAAACCATGATTGCGCAGTAAATCTGTGAATAATTTGAGGTTCAGTTCATTATCCTCGACGATCATAATTTTTTTAACCATAGACTGCCTTTATTCGCTGCTTTACCATCATGCAATGTATGAACGCGCCATATCCATTTTGATATGCTGATATTCATATTATATATTCTTATATGCTGTTATATTCTTATATGCTGGGCGAAAGCATCCTTTATGATAAAAAATCTAAAATATTTGGACAAAAATGATGATTAGGGAAAATAGGCCCGATAGAATGACTCCCGATTTAATCGCCCTACAGGCTTTGGCGTGGATAATGTCGGACACGCCGCGCGCGGAACGTTTTTTGGCCATGACCGGACATAGCGCAGACAGCCTGCGCAGCGCCATAGCAGACCCATCAAATCTGGCTGCGGTTATAAATTTCTTGGAAAATTATGAACCAGACCTTATCGCCTGTGCAGAACATATGGGAATAAACCCCATGGACTTGGTATCCGCCCGCCACATATTGGACGGCAGCAAAAATGAAGAAGGATATATATGTTAAACCCATCGGGCCGCCCCCTATTGATTAGCGATTGTGACGAGGTTATCCTGCATATGGTGGCGCCATTTGCGGCGTGGTTGGACAAAGAATATGATATTATTTTCGACATGCAGGGCAGCGATTTTGCCAATGCATTAAAATATAAAAATGGTAATATCCCACTAGAGCCACAGCAAATATGGGAAAAACTGGACGGTTTTTTTGACGGTCAAATGCATAGTCAAATGCCCATTTCCGGCGCAATAGAGGCATTTGGCAATATGGCCGAATTTTGTGATATTGTTATCTTAACCAATTTAAAGGATCACCGCGCCACATCACGGGCCGAGCAATTGGCCAATTTTGGCTTGCACCATCCTGTATATACTAATCAAGGTGGCAAGGGCGCAGCATTGGCGCGTATCATTGATGAATATAAACCATCTAGCGCGGTGTTTATTGACGATTTACCGCAACATCATGAATCTGTTGCCAAGGAAATAGACGGTATTTGGCGGCTGCATTTTGTGGGCGAACCCATGCTTGCCCCGCATGTAAAAGCTGCGGATCATGCCCATGAACGTATTGATATTTGGGCGGAGGCCGAAAAATGGGTCACCGCAAAATTGCAGGAAAATATTCCTGCCCCACAAATTAACTTTGCAATAGAATAGGAATAAAATGAGCAATAATATCGCATCCAAATTGGCCGATCTTGGCCTATCCCTTCCCGAAGCAGCCGCCCCCGTTGCATCCTATGCGCCAGCGGTAAATTTAAATGGCGTTTTACATATTAGCGGCCAACTGCCCTTTATTGACGGCGCACTTGTCACCGGAAAATTGGGTGATAGCGTGTCGGTGGAACAGGGACAGGAAGCAGCAAAGGCATGCGCATTAATGTTGCTGGCCCAAATTGAAAAAGCCGCCGGTTCTTTGGATAATGTCGCGCAAATCGTAAAATTAGGGGTTTTTATTGCCAGCACCCCTGATTTTACCGATCAGCCAAAGGTTGCAAATGGCGCATCAGATTTGATGGAAGCGGTATTTGGCGCGGCGGGCAAACATGCGCGTAGTGCGGTCGGCGTTCCGGTATTGCCGTTGAACGCGGCGGTGGAAATTGATGCCATCGTTGCTTTAAAATAGTCGCCTTAAAATAATGGCCTTATAATAAGTTTTTTGAACGGGTATTTTTCATCATGACGCAGAGTCAATCAGATACTCTATATGCCCGTATTGAAAAAAAAGTTGCCGCCATAAATGCCGATATTTGGGATGCATTAAATATTGGCGGCAACCCCTTTACCAGCCATGCATTTTTATCCGCCATGGAAGAATCGGGCAGCGTTGGCAAGGGCAGCGGTTGGTCGCCTTTGCCCATTATGATATCAGGACCGGATGATCGGCCCGCCGCCATTTTGCCCGCTTATTTAAAAGGGCATAGCCAGGGCGAATATGTATTTGATCAGGGCTGGGCACAGGCATATGAACGCGCCGGCGGGCAATATTATCCCAAATTACAAATTGCCGTGCCCTTTTCCCCCGTTTCTGGCCCGCGAATATTGTTTCAAGATGCACAATATGCCCTGCCCTTATTAAAAGCAGCGGAAAATTTCATTACCCAAAATGGCCTATCCTCTGCCCATGCCAGCTTTGTGGAGGAGGGGCAGCTTGATTTTTTTCGTGATGCGGGCTGGTTAATCCGACAGGATATTCAATTTCATTGGTATAATAAAAATTATACTGATTTTGATGATTTCCTGTCCGCTTTATCATCGCGAAAGCGCAAAAATATCCGCAAAGAACGCCGTATTGCCAATGAAAATGTCGAAGTAAAGCTGCTTCGAGGTGCAGAAATTTTGCCGCACCATATGGATGCATTTTGGATTTTTTATCAAGATACTGGCGCACGAAAATGGGGCACGCCCTATTTAACCCGCGCGGCATTTGATTTATTATTGGAAAAAATGGGCAATCAAATCATCCTCATCATGGCATTTAATGAAAATGGCATGGCGGTGGCGGGGGCGCTTAATTTATTGGGCGCAGACTGCCTATATGGTCGTTATTGGGGATGCGCTGAGCATTTGGACCATCTGCATTTTGAATTATGCTATTACCGACCCATCATATTCGCAATTGAACATGGCCTGACGCGGGTGGAGGCCGGCGCACAGGGTGCACATAAATTGGCACGGGGTTATTTACCCTGCCCCACTTATTCGGCGCATTTTATTGCCGATAAGGGGTTTCGCGATGCTGTTGCCCAATTTTTGGAACAAGAACAAAGCGCGGTGGAGGATGAAAGAGAATTCCTCACCCAATTAGGGCCGTTCAAACGCGGCCCCGACAATATATGATATTAAGCAGCGCGGCGTTCGCCTGCTTTTAACCATGCCCGTGCGTCACGTTGTGCATCGGCAATTTCGCGTGCGGTCATTTCATCGGCCACTTCGCTGCGGCAATGCATGGCTTCTTCATTGCCATATACTGCGGCAAGGTTGAACCATTTATGCGCCTCTACCATATTTACTTCCACGCCATTGCTGCCGGTGGAATAGGAAACACCTAAATCAAATAATGCATCTACATCGCCCGCTGCGGCATCTGCCATCCGGCTTTCGATAAGATATTGTGCGCTTTTAATACTATTGGCCATAACTGCCCCCTTTTTTTGTTCGGTAAGAGGAGTTGGCCCGAATATGGTAAACAAAATGTTAAAATATTTTTATTTTTTGACGATTTTACAAATTTTACCTTTTTTTATTATCCAATATTATTGCAAGAAAGCGCAGATTTAGGTCATTCTTTATGGATTAATGTTCCAACGCCGCTGTCGGTGAACATTTCCATTAACATGGCATGGGGCAGGCGGCCATCCAAAATAACCGCCGCATCAACGCCCTTATGCACCGCATTAACACATGTTTCGACCTTGGGAATCATCCCGCCCTTAATCGTGCCATCTTCTTTTAATGCTTCAATTTTATGGGGATCTAAATCGCTTAATAATTCGCCATCCTTATCCAACACGCCCTTTACATCGGTCAACAGGAATAAACGCGACGCGCCAAGCGCGGCCGCAACCGCGCCCGCCATGGTATCGGCATTTATATTATAAGTATGGCCGTCCCGCCCATTGCCAATGGGCGCAATGACGGGAATCATTCCGGCCTCGCTTATCGTATCAATGATACGGCGGTCCACCTCAACTGGTTCGCCAACAAAACCTAAATCGACAATGCGTTCAATATTGCTATCTGGATCTTTGGCCGTGCGGCGCAATTTTTCGGCTGTGACGAAATTGCCATCCTTACCCGAAATACCCATGGCGCGGCCTCCTGCCTTGGTAATCCAACCGACAAGTTCCTTATTTATCGCGCCCGATAATACCATTTCGGCAATTTCAGCGGTTTTTTTGTCGGTAACGCGCAGGCCATCAATAAATTCCGATTCGACCCCCATGGTTTTTAACATCGCGCCAATTTGTGGGCCGCCGCCATGCACCACAACAGGGTTAATCCCCACCGCTTTTAACAAAACAATATCATTGGCAAAATCCTGCGCCAATCCGGCATCGCCCATGGCATGACCGCCATATTTTACAACAAAGGTTTTACCTGCATATCGTTGTAAATATGGCAAAGCCTCGGTTAATGTTTCCGCCTTGGCCAACATTTCATTTTGGTGGTTACTCATGCCTCATCCTTATCCAATTCGCGGCCAATATACACAATTGCCTGTATCACAAAGGGGATGACCAATAATGATAAAATAGTTTTTGCCAACATTTGGCCAATCATTAATTCGGCAATGGGAAATACCCCATAAAATGCAATGGAGATAAATAATAATGTATCGACAATCTGGCTCAACGCACTGGCAATTGCGCCGCGAACGGCCATCATCATATTGCTTCCTGCCTCGCCAATTTTACCGCGAAGGGCGCTAAAAATTGTGATGTTCAGAAATTGCGACGTGCCATAGGCAACAATACCCGCCGCCATTAAACGCGGGCTTTGCCCCAAAATCATTTCAAATGCACCAAGACGCTCCACCTCCATTTTTGGCGATGCGGGAATTTGCAGCACCAAAATAATTAACAGCATAGACGCAATTAACGGGACAAAACCAAATGTCACAATTTGTTTGGCGCGTTCTTGCCCATAAAGTTCGGCCACCGCGCTGGACAAGGCAACCAACATTAAAAAGGGGAAAATACCGGCCTCCACCGCCAATGGGCCAAGCGCGACCTGTTTATTGCCCACCACACCAGCCAACACCGTCATCCCGCCATATAATAATGAAAAGACAAATAAAGCGCGCGGTATCGTGATAATTTTTGATGAATTTGCCATAAACTAGCCCCTGACCGAATAAATTTTTGCTGAATCCGCTTTGCCGCAACAAAAAGGCTTTGCGCAAGTGAATAGTGACGCTAATCAACATAAAAGTCCTAAAAATAATCGGACATATTATATGGGGAGTGGGTATATGCAGATTTTGATGAGCATTTGCGGCATGGCAATTATCTTGGCCGTCGCCTTTATTTTATCATCAAATCGGCGCGCCATCCGCCCCCGTGTGGTATTGGCCGCATTTGCCCTACAGGCCAGTTTTGCCGCATTGGTTTTATATGTTCCTTGGGGAAAAACCGCCTTAAATGCTGCTGCGGGCGGGGTGTCCAATTTGCTGGGCTATGCCAATGCGGGCACAACATTTTTATTTGGTGCATTGGCCAGTGACAAATTGGGCCAAAATTTCGCGATACAGGCATTGCCCGTTATCATATTTTTCGCGGCCTTAATTTCCGTTCTATATCATGTTGGTATCATGCAATTTGTTATTAAATGGATTGGCGGCGGATTACAGAAAATTACCGGGATTTCCCGTGTGGAAAGCCTTTGCGCTGCATCCAATATTTTTGTTGGTCAATCCGAATCCCCCTTGGTCATTCGCCCCTATTTGGCCAGCCTGACCCCGTCACAGCTTTTTTGCGTGATGAGCGTGGGCATGGCGGGGGTTGCGGGCACAATTTTGGCCGCCTATGCCGCCATGGGTATTCGCATTGATTATCTGCTCGCCGCTGCCTTTATGTCCGCACCGGGCGGAATTTTAATGGCAAAAATGATGATGCCTGATGATGTCAGCACATCTGAAATCGACCCAATTGTGGTTGAGGACCATCATGGTGATGAAGAAAAACCCGCCAATATCATTATGGCGGCGGCTCAGGGCGCTCAAACCGGCGTTCGTTTGGCCGTGGCCGTGGGCGCAATGGTGCTGGCCTTTGTCGCATTGGTCGCATTGGCCAATGGTATATTGGGCGGCATTGGTGGCTGGTTCGGGATTGAGGGATTAAGTTTCCAAGGCATATTGGGCCATATATTTGCCCCCATCATGTATTTGCTTGGCGTGCCATGGGATGAGGCAGCGCGCGCAGGCGGCCTATTTGGCACTAAAATTGTTCTAAATGAATTTGTCGCCTTTATCGAACTTGGCGGGATGAAGGATTTAAGCGCAACCAGCATGGCCATTGTCACCTTTGCGCTTTGTGGTTTTGCGAATTTCAGCTCAATCGCCATTCAAATGGCCGTGACGGGCAGCCTTGCCCCCAATCAAAAACCAATGATTGCAAAATTAGGGTTAAAGGCCTTGGCCGCAGGTTCGCTATCCAATTTGATGAGCGCGGCTTTGGCGGGCTTGTTCATTTCTTTGGCTTAATCATCAAAATATATGTATAAAATGGGCCGGCATATCGGCCCTTTTTATATTAACCCTGTTCGGCCTGTTGCTTTAATTCATATAATAAATCCAACGCCTCTCGCGGGGACAATGCATCAATATCCAAATCAGACAGCTTTTCTCTCAATCGGTCCACCTTTGCCTCTGCCGCGTCCAATGCCGCGCTGAACAGCGGTAATTCACCAAGGCCCGCAGCAATACCGCCCGTGGCGACGCGTCCTTCCTCCAACTGATCCAATACATTTTTGGCGCGGCCCACAACCGGGGCGGGCAATCCGGCAAGCGATGCCACCGCAATACCATAGCTGCGGTCCGCCGGACCTTCGGCCAATTCATGCAATAGGATAAGATCCCCTTTCCATTCCTTTGCCCGCACATGGTGCAGCGACATTGCCCCCAAACGGTCGGACAAACGGGAAAGTTCGTGATAATGGGTTGCAAATAAACATCTGCATTGGTTCATATCATGAATAGCCTCCACCACCGCCCATGCAATGGCAAGCCCATCATAGGTGGATGTGCCGCGCCCAACCTCATCCAAAATCACAAAGCTTTTACTGGTCGCCTGCGTTAAAATGGCGGCGGTTTCCACCATTTCCACCATGAAGGTGGAACGGCCACGCGCCAAATTATCCGACGCACCGACACGGCTGAACAATCGGTCAACAATGCCAATTTCTGCGGATTTTGCGGGCACAAATGCGCCCGCCTGCGCCAATAGGATGATTAGCGCATTTTGGCGCAAAAATGTTGATTTACCGCCCATATTTGGCCCAGAGACCAGCCATAATCTTTTTTCAGGAAATAAGCCGCAATCATTGGCAACAAATTGTTCTTTGCTGCCCTTTAACGATGCCTCCACCACGGGATGTCGCCCGCCAATAATGTCCAAATATATATCATCGCGCAAAATGGGCTGTGTCCAATTACTTAATGCTGCCTTGCTGGCATGGCTTTGCGCCACATCAATCCGCGCCAATGCGTCGGCCAATGCGATAATGGCATCACGCCGCGTCAATATTTGGGCGATTAAATCCTCCAAATGTGCGGCCTCTGCGGCAATGCTATGTGTGCCCGCGCTAATAATCTGCATTGCTTCTTCATGTAATTCGGGGGAGTTAAACCGAACCGCCCCCGCCATGGTTTGCCGGTGGGCAAAGCCGCTATCCGCCTGCATCAACACATCGCCATGTTTGGCCGGAACTTCGACAAAATAACCCAGCACCGCATTATGTTTTATTTTCAGGCTGGTGACACCTGTTGCCTCTTTATATTTCTGCTCCAACGCTGCAATGGCGCGCCGCGCATTGGTGGAAATATTGCGCAATTCATCCAATGCGGCATCATAACCCGCTGCAATATATCCGCCATTGCTGCTATCCGTGGGGGGGGATTCAATTAAGGCGCGGGATAAAATATCATATAATGCGCCATGCCCGTCAAAGGCGGGTAATATCTGGTCCAGCAATTTGGGACGCACATCCAATGCGCCAAATTGTTCTTTCAACATAATTGACTTGCCAATCCCATCGCGCAACTGGCCCAAATCACGCGGACTAGCCCGGCCGGAAACCACACGCCCCATTGCCCGCGCCATATCGGGAATTTGTTTTAACGCGGCGCGGATATTTTCCCGCAATATCCCGCTATCATAAAACCAATTGACCAGTTCCAGCCGTAAATTTATCACCTCCATCTGGCATAGGGGCAGGGACAAATCCTGCGCCAATAAACGCGCGCCCGCCCCCGTGACGCTTTGGTCAATTTCGGCAAGCAAGCTGCCCTTTCTTTGCCCGTCCTGCGTGCTGATTATCTCCAAACTTTCGCGTGTGGCCTGATCAATGGCCATATAGGCGCTATCATCAAATAAATATGGCGCCTTTAAATAGGGCATTTTACCTTGGCCGACATGCGCCAAATAAGCCAGCAAACCACCCGCTGCGGCCAATGCGGAACGGCCAATGCCACCAAAACTGTCCAATGTTGTTATGCCATAATATTCTTTAATCGCCGCCTCTCCGGCCTTGCTGGAAAAATGGGCCGCTGGACGGTGGGTCACCTGCACATGTTGCAGGGCATGGGGCAAAATATGCGCCAATTTATCGTCATAATCTGTGCCATCGGCCATGATGACTTCCTTCACACCCAATCGCGCCAATTGGGCCGCGGCATCGACACTTTCTATCTCCAACAACTCAAAATATCCTGTGGAAATATCCGCTGCGGCCAATGCCATGCCATCAGCAGTAAATGCCAAAGCAACAATCATATTATTTGACCGCGCGTCCAGCAAAGATTCCTCGGTCAATGTTCCGGCGGTAACATATCGCACAATATCGCGCGTTACCAATGCCTTTGAACCGCCGCGTTCTTTTGCCTGCTCTGGCGTTTCGGTTTGTTCGGCAATCGCCACGCGAAAGCCCGCCTTTATCAACCGTGCCAAATATCCCTCTGCACTATGCACCGGAACACCGCACATGGGGATAGGATCGCCATTATGCGCCCCACGTGATGTTAAGGCAATGTCCAGCGCCTCTGCCGCATTTTTTGCATCATCAAAGAAAAGCTCAAAAAAATCGCCCATTCGGTAAAATAATAAACAATCTTGCGCCTTAGCCTTTAATTCCAAATATTGCACCATCATGGGTGTCGGCCCGGATGATTTGGCCGATTTTATTTTAATTTCTTTTTCGGTAACGCGCTGTGATTTCTTACCCATAATATGATGGTGACTAGCCCAGCATGCCACTTCGTTCCAGTATGATTTTCAAATATGGCGCATTTATATTTTTACCATGATGTGATTTTTTGACATCGGCCTGCTCTGCCCTTGCCATGTGCGCCGCATCGGTTTACTTAACATCAATAATAAGCAGGGATAAAATTCTGCGTTCTTTTTATATAAAGGTAAATGGGCAACCCTATGGGCGAAAGCAAAATTGAATTTTCCGACCGCGAGGCATTATTATTCCATTCCGAGGGACGCCCCGGCAAAATTGAAATCATCGCATCAAAACCAATGGCGACACAGCGCGATTTGTCGCTTGCCTACTCCCCCGGTGTTGCCGTGCCAGTGCAAGCCATTGCCGATAATCCCGCCGCCGCTTATGAATTAACCGCAAAGGGTAATTTGGTTGCTGTTATTTCCAATGGTACCGCCATTTTGGGCATGGGTAATTTGGGCGCTCTTGCATCCAAACCGGTGATGGAGGGTAAGGCAGTATTGTTCAAACGCTTTGCCGATGTTGATTCGATTGATATTGAAGTTGCAACCGAAGACACACAAAGATTTATCGAGGCTGTTGAGTTATTAGAGCCAACATTTGGCGGCATAAATTTAGAAGATATTGCCGCGCCTGCCTGTTTCATCATTGAACAGGCGCTGCGTGAACGCATGAATATTCCCGTTTTCCATGATGACCAACATGGCACCGCCATCATCGCCGCCGCAGGGTTAATCAACGCATTGGAATTGACTGGCCGAGAATTAAAAGACGTCAAAATGGTGGTTAATGGCGCGGGCGCCGCCGCCATTGCATGCACCGAATTGATAAAGGCAATGGGCGTGCCGCATAAAAATGTTATTATGTGCGACCGTGAGGGCGTTATTTATCAAGGGCGCACATCGGGCATGGATCAATGGAAATCCGCCCATGCAATCCCGACCGAGGCACGCAGCCTGGCCGATGCGATAAAGGGCGCAGACGTGTTCCTTGGCCTGTCCGCTGCCGATGCGTTAAGCGCAGATATGGTGAAAGATATGGCGGATAAACCAATTATTTTCGCCATGGCCAATCCCGTGCCCGAAATTTTGCCCCCCGTGGCAAAGGCGGCGCGGCCTGATGCGATTATCGCCACGGGACGTTCCGATTTCCCCAATCAGGTTAATAATGTTTTGGGTTTCCCCTTTATTTTCCGGGGTGCGTTGGATGTTCATGCCACCACCATTAACGAAGAAATGAAAATTGCCGCCGCCAATGCCATTGCCGCATTGGCGCGTGAAACCGTGCCGGAGGAAGTGGCCGCCGCCTATGGCGGGGAAAGCCATAAATTTGGCAATGATTATATTATCCCTGCACCATTTGACCCGCGCTTGATGGAGGTTGTTGCCTCCGCCGTAGCAAAGGCCGCAATGGATAGCGGCGTGGCGCAAAAACCCATTGCCGATATGGAAAAATATCGCGAACAATTACGCGCCCGTCAAAACCCCACCACATCTGTTTTGGCCAATGTTTATGAAACAGCAAAGGCCAATCCAAAACGCGTTATTTTTGCCGAGGCAGAGGAAGAAGTCGTCCTTCGCGCGGCGGTGCAGTTTAAAAATGGTGGCTATGGCATTCCCGTTTTGGTCGGCCGTGATGAGCCGGTATTGGCAAAATTAAAAGAATTGGGCGTTGATGATCCGGAAAGTTTTGAAATTCACAATAGTGTTTCAAGCCCGCTTGTCCCATCCATGGTCGATAAATTATATGGCCGTTTGCAACGTCGCGGTTATTTACGCCGCGATGCCATTCGCATGGTCAACCGCGACCGAAATATTTTTGGTTCGTTAATGCTTTCCATGGGGCAAGCAGATGCGATGATTACCGGCGTAACCCGCACCTTTGCCCAAACAATGCGCGAATTGCGCCGTGTTTTGGATGCGAAACCCAATCAAATACCCTTTGGCATTCATATCATGGTCGGCAAAAGCCATACAGTTTTCATTGCCGACACCACGGTTAATGAACGCCCCAATGCCGAGGAATTGGCCCAAATTGCCGAACAAACCGCCCGTGTGGCGCGACAAATGGGACATGATCCGCGCGTGGCATTTTTATCCTATTCCACCTTTGGTAATCCTCCGGGAAATTGGCTGGGCAATATTCGTGAGGCAGTGGCAATATTGGATGAAAAACAGCCCAATTTTGAATATGAGGGCGAAATGGCACCCGATGTGGCATTAAATCCCAAGGTAATGGCAAATTATCCATTTTGCCGGCTTTCCGCACCGGCCAATATTTTAATCATGCCTGGCCTGCAATCGGCAAATTTATCAGCAAAAATATTGCGCGAATTGGGCGGCGATAAAACAATTGGCCCAATTTTGGTGGGTGTGGAAAAACCGGTTCAGGTGGCCACCATGGCATCAACCGCATCTGAATTGGTCACATTGGCGGTAATGGCGGCGGCCGACATCACCAAATAATCAATATTCATTGCATAAATTCAATAAAGCATAAATGTATAAAAAAAGGCGGCCGAGATAATCGCGCCGCCCTTTTTGTGCCCATTTGATAAAAATACCAAATGTCTATTTTATAAAGTAAAATATTATTACGGCCCGCATTATTGCGGTGCACCGCCCGTACCAACGGTGCCAATATTGCCAAATAAATCTTCGAAAAATCCGCGATCGCTACCCTTTGTGTCGGTTTTATCACCCTCTGGTTTAATATTTGCGGCCAGTTCCAACCCGCTGCGCGAGACAGAGGCAACATTGCCCGCATTGTCAAATTGCACGCGCAATAATGTTTGGCTTTCCCCTTTGGGAGAGCTGAATGCCAATTGTCTGGTCACCCGTGCATAATAATACCATTGATTCGAATCAAATTGGCTGACGAAGCTGGGGCGGCCCAATGTCGCCTCCACCGATTCTTTATTATCAACACCGGCCTGAACCGATGACACCAAATTTTCATCCACAATATATCCGCGCCCCACACGCAGCCTTGTGCAGCCCGAAATTGCCAAAGCAATGGACAGAGCAATCATCGTTTTTCCAACACGTCCCATTGTTAAAACGCCCTTATTTGCGGCGGCGCCTGTGCTATTCATGCTGATACTCCTGATCCAAAACATTTTGTGCGGATACAGCCATTGCATCCCTTGCGTAAAATATCAATATAAGAGATTAGATGAACGGTCGATGATTAATCATCATTTTTATGATAATGGGTCATAATAAAATATTTTTTAAGGCAGCAATTTATGAATTTGTTCAAAAAACTCTTTTCACCGCGTGTGAATGAGAATCAAATGATGATTCCATATTATCGCAACATCATCAATGCCGCCCGAAATGCCGATTTTTACTCAATTGGTGAAATTCCCGATGAATTGGACCACCGATTTGATATCATCACCATCATAATGGCCTTGGCCACATTACGATTGGAGGAAGATGGCGATAAAGATCAAGAAATGGTCTATTTAACCGAAATTTTTATTGAGGATATGGACGGCCAACTGCGCGAATTGGGCATTGGCGACATGGTGGTGGGCAAACATATTGGCCGAATGATGAGCGCGCTTGGCGGACGGCTGACTATTTTTCGGGCCGCGTTAAACGAAAACCCGCCCGAACCGATGTTAAGTGAAGCATTAAAGCGCAATTTATATGAAGGCATAGAACCAAGCGACCAAGCCATTAAATGGATGGTACATCAAATTATCGCCATGTCCGCCCGGTTAAAACAAATAAACAGCGCCGATTTAATTGCCGGTGATGACAGCTGGATTAAGGCTGCATAATGACTGATAATATTGTGCCGGAATTTTCACGGGCCATTAAATTGGACATTATCGGCAATCAAGGAAAAATGCAGCATATCTCGGCAAATAACGCCGAATTATCAGCATTGGCAGCGCGATTACATTTGATTGAGCTGAATAACTTACAGGCCGATTATCGTTTAATTACCAAAGAAGACCATGTTTCAATGACCGGCGAGTTTACCGCCGAATTTACGCAAAGCTGTATCGCATCGGGCGAACCGGTAAAGGGAACGGTAAAGGAAATTTTGGATATTAAATTCCTACCCCAATCGGCCATTTCCGATCAGGATGAAATTGAATTAAGCAGCGATGAATGTGATATTATGTTTATTGAGGGCGGGCAAATTGATGCGGGCGAAGCAGTCGCTCAATCCTTAATACTGGCCCTGCCCCAATTTCCGCGCAGCAAAAATGCGCAAAATATCCTGCGCAGTGCAGGGGTGGTTAGCGATGAAGAAGTTAAACCCACGGGCGCTTTATCGGGATTAAAGGATTTATTGGCCAGCAAGCCCCCCTCTGGCAAAAATAAGCAATAATAAGGCCATGTTTGACGCGCGAATCCGGCCCCATATTGACCCCATATTAAACCATATTGCGCGTATATTGCACCGTACAGGGGTGGGCGCAAATATGTTGAGTTATATTGGCGTCATCATTGCAATCGCGGTATCAATTTTTTTGGTATATCAGGCATATTTAATCGCGCTTTTTTTAATTATCATCAACCGTATTATCGATGGGTTGGACGGCGCGGTGGCAAGAATGGGCCGCCCCACCCCCTTTGGCGGATATATTGACAGCATTGCCGATTATATTTTCTATATTGTTATTCCGCTTGGCTTTGCCTTTGCTGTCCCACAAAATATGCAATCTGCAATGATTTTAATCGCCAGTTTCACCCTAACCGCGGTCAGCTTTCTGGCCTATGCCGCCATTGCCGAGCGCGCGGGAATAAAGGATGAACATCAATATGGCGACAAATCATTTTTATATAATATCGGATTGATGGAGGGCGGAGAAACCATTTTATTCTTTATATTATTTTGCATATTTCCGGCATATTTTGCGCCATTGGCATATATATTTGCCGCGCTATGCGGCCTAACCATCATTCAAAGAATGGTCATTGCCGCGAAAAAATTATCATAAACGCCATTTCCAATATTTGGTCATTATATTTAATAATTTTTCGGGTTTACGCGCCAATCGATATTGCCCAATGACAAATTTATTCGCCTCATTCCATGTGGGATAGGGCAATATGGTCGCGGCGATTTTACCCGCTTTAATATTTTGACGCATCGCCAATGCAAACATTGCAATCATTTCACCCGCCTGATGCCCGATAATGGTCACGCCCAATAATCTGTCGCTGCCCTTTGCGGTTAACATGGTGACACGGCCCTTGGTCTCGCTTTCTGTAATGGCGCGGTCCAAATCATCCATTTCATAAATGGTCAAATCATATTCTATACCTTGTTCATCCGCGCTTTCTTGTGTCAAACCTACGCCGGCAATTTCGGGATCGGTATAGGTAACGCGCGGCAATAAACTATAATCCGCTGCGCTTTTCTTTATCCCGCCAAATAAGGCATTGGTCGCGGCATAATATGCCTCATGCGCGGCGCCATGGGTGAATTGTTGACGGCCCGCCACATCACCGGCCATAAAAATATGCGGCATTTTGGTAGCCAAAAATTCATCATTTATCGGCCCTTTTGCAGCAACATCCAATCCCAATTCTTCCAATCCAAAACCGGAAAGCCGCGCACGACGGCCAATGGCAACCAATAACATATCGGTTTTTATTTGAACTTCCTGCCCGTCTTTTTCGGCCAAAATTATATTTTCATCCTGCATCGCAACGACTTTATGCCCCATGAGCAAGTCTACGCCAATTTCGCGCATCGACGCGGCGACAATGTCGGCAGCATGGCTATCTTCCTTTGCCAAAATCCTATCGGCCATTTCAATAATCGTTACATCAGCGCCCAATTTTTGAAATGCTGTGGCAAGCTCGCACCCAATGGGGCCGCCGCCCATAATCGCAATTTTTTGGGGTAACTCGCCGCTTCTTTCCAGCCAATCCCACATATTTTCACTGGTCACAATATTTGGCCCATCAAACCCCTTTAACGGGGGTAAAATTGGCGCCGCGCCGGTTGCGATAATGAATTTTCGTGCGCTTAATCGTTGAACCTCGCCATTATTGCGCGATATTTCAACCGTCCACGGGTCGATAAATTTGGCCCATCCTTTGACCACATCAACGCCAAGTCCGGTATAACGCTCCACACTATCATGCGGTTCAATATCGGCAATAATTTTGCGGATACGCGACATAAGGGCAGGAAAATCCACCTGCGGCTTTGCGGCAAATAATCCATATTTATCACCATGCCGCGTCATGTCGGCGGCCTTTGCCGATTTAATCAGCGCCTTTGACGGGACACATCCGGTGTTCAGGCAATCACCGCCCATTTCCCCGCCCTCAATCAATGTAACATTCGCCTTTAACATGGCCGCGATATAGGATGAAACCAGCCCCGCCGCACCTGCGCCAATGACAATTAAATTGCGGTCAAAATTTTTGGGACGGGCATATCCTTCATATGCTTTGCGCCCCTTTAAATAAGCAATAATCCGTTTGGCAATCCAAGGGAATATCGCCAAGGCCGCAAATGAACCCAATAAGGCAGGGGTAATTAAATCGGCGGTTGATTCAATCTGCGCAAGCTGTGTTCCGGCATTTACGAAAATTATCGTGCCGGCAATCATGCCCAATTGGCTGACCCAAAAATAAGTCCACAGCCGCATTTTGGTCAACCCCATCACCAAATTAACAATGAAAAATGGGAAAACGGGTATCATTCTGATGGTGAATAAATAAAATGCGCCGTCTTTTTCTATCCCCTGATTTATCGCCTTTAACCGATGGCCAAATTTGCCCTGCACCCAATCATGCAAGATGAAACGCGCGCTTAAAAATGCCAAAGTCGCCCCAATGGTCGAGGCAAAGGAGACGATTAAAGTTCCCGTGACAAGGCCAAACAATGCGCCCGCCGCCAATGTCATTATTGCCGCCCCGGGAAGGGACAATGCGGTTACCGCCACATATAATAGGAAAAATCCGGCCAAAATGGGAAAGGGATTATCGGCATAGGCCGCCTCAAATTGGGCCTGCCGCGCGCGAAACGCGTCCAAAGTGAAATATTGCCCCAATTCAAAATAATAAAAGGCAATTGCGCAAAGCGCCAAAAAGGACGCCAATATGAGTTTCTTTTTCATAGCGTCCTATTCGTTCCCATTTTTATTTTTGTTACAATTGCGCTTAATTATTTAAACCGCAATATCGTTAATCACATGACATTAAAATGGAACATCATCGTCCAAATCATCGTCAAAACCGCCAAAATTTGACCCGCCGCCTGATGAGCCACCGCCAAATCCGCCGCCGCTGCCGCCGCTATTGCCGCCCTGATTCCATCCGCCGCCATTGCCGCCGCCCGATGAACCACCACCAAAGCCGCCGCCATTACCGCCGCCGCCTTGTTTGCTATCCAACATGGTCAAGCTTGACCCCATGCCGGACAAAACCACTTCGGTGCTATAACGATCATTGCCGCTTTGGTCCTGCCATTTGCGGGTTTGCAATTGGCCTTCAATATAAACTTTGCTGCCCTTGCGCAGGAAACGTTCTGCAATACCGACCAAGCCTTCGGATTTAATCACAACGGTGTGCCATTCGGTGCGTTCGCGTTGTTCGCCGGTGCTTTTATCTTTCCATTTGTCGCTGGTTGCAATTCGTAAATTGCAAATGCGTCCGCCATTTTGAAAGGACTTAACCTCTGGATCTGCCCCTAAATTTCCGACAATAATGACTTTATTGACGCTCGACATAAATATTCCCCATAAATTTCATTGTTACTAATATATTGAACCTATGGCGCATAATTTGCCTCTATCCAAGGCCAAAAGCAACCGCGGTCCAATATGTTATTCCTGCAGCAAGATAGGCCAGCGCGAATAAATAAGCCAGCATGAATAATGGCCATTTCCACCCATTGGTTTCACGCTTTGCCACCGCGATGGTGGAAATACATTGCGGGGCAAATACAAACCATGCCAAAAATGCCAATGCGGTGGCCAATGACCATTTTCCAGCAAGTGTTTTGCCCAAATCAGCGCTTTGTTTTTCTTCATCCTCTGCATCAATGGCATTAACCGTGGCCAATGCTGACACCGCAACCTCCCTTGCCGCCATTGCGGGGATTAAGGCAAGGGCGATTTCCTGATTAAAGCCAATAGGCCGAACCACCGGTTCAATAACCGATGCAATTTGCCCAGCATAGGATTTCTGGCTTTGCAAATCACTGCTTGCCCCGTCAACCTTTGGAAAGGTAAGCAGCAACCATAATATAATTGTTGCAGCCATGATGATGGTGCCTGCACGGCGCAAAAACACCCATCCTCTTTGCCATAGACTGATTAAAATATCGCGCATTCGCGGCATTTGATAACGCGGCATTTCCAATAAAAATGTGCCTTCTGCGCCCTTTGCCGCCGTTTTGCGGATAAATATTGATGCAATCATCGCGGCAATTATGCCCGCCAAATATAAACAAAATAACACAAATCCCTGAAGCCCGATATTGGGCCCAATAGTCATTTTGGGAATGAATGCGCCAATAATCACCGTATAAACGGGCAGCCGCGCCGAACATGTCATTAAAGGGGCCACCAATATTGTCGTCAATCTTTGCTTATCATCCGCGATACTGCGCGTTGCCATAATACCCGGAATCGCACAGGCAAAGGATGATAATAAGGGAATGAAACTATGCCCCGACATGCCCGCCGATGCCATGAAACGGTCCATTAAAAACGCCGCCCTTGTCATATATCCGGTTGATTCCAACAATAATATAAATAGGAAAAGGATTAAAATTTGCGGCAAAAAGACAATGACCGATCCAACTCCCGCAATCACCCCTTGGGTTATCAAGTCGCTGAAAAATCCGGCGGGTAATAAATTGGCGACAAAGGCCGCCAGTATTTCGGTGCCGCTTTCAATCCATCCAATGGGTGCTTCGGACCAGCTATAAACCGCCTGAAACATAATGAATAACAGACCAAGCAGGATAAAAATACCGCCCACAGGGTGCAATAAAATTCTATCCGCAGTCTGCGTCCATAATCTTGACGCGCTTTGTTTTAATATGGTCAATTTGGCCAAACGATGCGCCTCGGCAAATCTTTCCTTGTCATCCAACATCGCCACCGGCAAATTTTCCGCAGGTTCATTAAGGCAGATTTCCAATGCAGCGGTCAAATCGGTCAAACCGCGCTTTCGCACCGCGACCGTTTCCACAACCTTTATTCCCAATGCCGTTTCCAATGCCTGCGGTGATAGAGTTAATCCATCACGCGCCGCCATATCCACCATGTTTAACGCAATAATCATGGGGATACCCAGCGATTTTGCTTCCAAAATAAGCGGCAGGTGATTGTCCAAATTATTGGCATCAACCACGGCAATAATGGCCGATATTTTATCCAGTCCATCCTGTTGACCGCGCACAGCCCGATTGGTTACCTCTTCGTCCAAACTAATGGGGGTTAAGCTATATGTGCCGGGCAAATCCACCAAGCGCGCCATATGGCCAGAGGCAAATTTCAACTGCCCAATTTTCCGCTCCACCGTCACCCCGGGATAGTTTGCGATTTTCTGGCTTGCACCGGTTAATGCATTAAATAATGATGTTTTGCCTGCATTTGGACATCCCAATAATGCCACCAATGCTGATTTTTTCGATATGCTATTATCCATGGCCAATATCCTGATTTTCGGCGGGGCGCAGCATGATATGCCGCGCGGTCTTTGCGCGCAGGGCAATTGTCATCCGGCCGATTTGCACCACAATGGGATCACGCCAAAATAATATACCGCGATGCCGCACATAAATGGACGCCCCCTCCTCAAATCCAAAAGAACGAAGGCGATGTGCCTCATTTTCTTTTAAATTATGCCAATTTATGCCATCAATTATGGCCGCAATATTAGGTGAGAATGTATCGAGGGTCAAAATATAGCCGTTAATTTATGTGAAATTAAAATATTTGCGCCGCTTTATTGCAACTTATTATCAGTAACAGCAACCATATAATGGTTCAACCATTATTGGCCGATATCATATCCCTTATTTTGCGGGATATCGCATCCGCCCAATAAGCCGGCTTAGGCTGGGCATATTTTCACTTCGCGCCTTCCATCCTGCCTTTGCCTTTTCAAATTGCATCACATTGTCAATACGGCGTGACAAAAATGCTTTTGTCTCTGCAAAATTTTCGCTTTCATCATTGATGAAAACCGCCAAAGTGCTACCATAAACCGCCGATAAAGTCATTCTTTTGGTATAATGATTAAAATCACTACTTTCATCACCGGCCATGCGCCACATGCGGTCCGCCGTGCGCCATCCAATTTTCGCGGTGCTGGACAAATTGCTGGGCATTGCCAATATCGCCATTGCGCGTCGCTGTGCCTCGCAATATGGGGCCATAATATCCAGCCTAGTTTGAATTAAGGCGGAGATGCGATCGCGAATTTTCATGCTGCCTATTTTTTCAGGCGGCAGGCGGCGGGCCATTTCGGCATCAATTCCGCCAATATAGCATATGACCATGTCAATCGCCCCTGCGGGAAATGCCAAAATTGCAACATCTCCATCAACGCCAATTTCTGCTGCTGCGGCCAAAACTGCCTGATTGGTCCAGCCATCAAATGCCGCATGTTTGGGTAGGATAAGGGCGATTTTATCCCTAATCTCTGTCAAGGTCAGATCATTTTTTGCATCTGTCATCATATATTCCATTCATGGCTGCACTATATGCTATAATTTAAGATAATGCCCCCTTCTTATTTGGGCAAGACCTGCTTTTAATCATCGCCTGCCTTTGTATCGGGCAACGCCTCCACCATTTTAATCGGCGCTTTATCCATCCTAACCAAAACCAACGCCGCCATCACCATGGCCGCCCCGACAATATCTAAACCTGTCACAACCTCTCCATAAATAGCCAATCCGGTCAATGCCGATACCACCGGCTGCATCAATAATACCAAACCAATGACCAACGAGCTGAAAGACGACATGGAATAAATAAGACAGCCTTGGCCGATAATTTGGCTGCAAATGGCAAGCGCAACCAACGCCGTCCAATCATCGGCAAATAATTTTTCCCCCAATAATAGGGTGATTATCAATAATGGTATGGCGGAAAATATACTAACCAAAAATAATACCGAAAAACTGTCCATTTTTTGGCGAACCCGGATCAGGCTTATCATATATCCGGCATATAAAATCCCCGCCAGCAAAGATAAAATATCCCCGCGAAAATTTTGCGGCGAAATTTCCAAACTTTGCCCCATCAATAATAAAGCGCCCAAAAATGCAAATAATATCGCCAAAATCTGTGTCGGGCGCGGCCATTGCCGCGAAATGAAAATCGCGTAAATCACCAAAAACAGGCTGGCACAATTGCCAAAAATGGCCGAATTACCCAATTTAGTCAGCATTATTCCCGCATGCCAGCTGGTTAAATCCGCCGCAAAAAACAAACCAGCAAGTAAAAGCGCGAATAGGGATTTTTTACCCAATTTTTGATCTATTTTCCCGTCTTCACCGACAAAGGGCAAGTCATGTCCATTTGTGCCATTGCCCGCCATTTTGCGCCTGCGCCTTAAATATAAATAATATAATGCAAAAATCGGCAGCGGCAGCGCCATTCGCCAAAATGCCGCCGCTGTCGGGCCGGTGTCCGCCATTCGAACAAATAATGGGCCAAGGGCAAGCGCGACATTTCCAATTAACAAAATTAGGAAATTAAAATGCTGACCTTGAAAATGCCTAAATGCTGAATTACGCCCCATAAATCCTCAAAAATATAAAATCTGCCGTGCAATCGCCGCAGTTAATTTATCCCTTTAATATTGATATCTTGCCCGCGCAAATTATCTATGTTTAACTGCTCGTTTAATGCGGTATAAAATATGCCGCCATATTGATAGATTATAAGGAATTTATATGACCACCCCAGCAAGCCATTTATTAAAACAAGTCAATATTGGTGATTTGGATTTGCCAAACCGCATCATGATGGCCCCATTAACCCGTGGCCGCGCAGATGATGGTCATATGCCCAATATTTTGATGGCGCAATATTATGCACAGCGCGCCGGTGCGGGTTTGATTATCAGCGAAGCAACAGGCATTTCGGTCGAAGGACTTGGCTGGCCCAGTGCGCCGGGAATTTGGAACGAAGAACAAAGCGCAAAATGGAAAGTAATTACAAAAGCCGTCCATGATGCAGGCGGCAGAATATTTTGCCAGCTTTGGCATATGGGACGCCTTGTCCATCCTGATTTTTTGGGCGGCGACGCACCGGTTTCTGCCTCTGCCACATGTGCGCCCGGTCATGCCCATACCCCCACGGGTAAAAAAGATTATGAAATGGCTCGCAGTTTGGACAAGGATGAAATTCCCCGTCTGTTAAATGATTATGAAAATGCCGCAAAATTTGCATTGGATGCTGGATTTGATGGTGTTCAATTACATGCCGCAAATGGATATTTAATTGACCAGTTTTTGCGCGATAATTGCAATCATCGCACTGATGAATATGGCGGGTCACAGGAAAATCGTATCCGTTTATTGGAAGAAGTAACCGACCGTTTAATCGCGGTTTGCGGCGCAGATCGTGTTGCCGTTCGGCTTTCCCCCAATGGGGAGACACAGGGTATTGACGATAGCGACCCCATTGGCCTGTTCACCAAAGCAGCCGCCATGTTAAACAGCAAAAATATCGCATTTTTGGAACTGCGCGAACCATTGGAGGATGGGACATTTGGGTCAACTGACGTCCCACCTGTCAGCCCCCATATTCGCAAGGTTTTTTCAGGGCCATTGGTATTAAACAGTGATTATGATGTTGACCGCGCCGAAAAAGCGTTGGAAAGCGGCGCATGCGACGCGGTCAGCTTTGGCCGGCCATATATTGCCAACCCTGATTTGGCGCAGCGCATCGCGGCAGGCGCACATTGGAATAAAGATAATTACAAAACATGGTATGGCCCAGGCCCAGTTGGTTATACCGATTATCCCGCAATGGGCGAAGAATAGGAAATATAAAGACCATATAAAGACCATATAATGACCAATGCGGCAATCCCAACCCATATCATCCTTGCGATTGCCGCATCATCTTTTTTCGTCTTTGCCATTGCTGAACGCCTGTGGCCCAATCGCCGCCGCGTCATGAAATGGCAAAGCAGGTGGCTGGTCCATTTGGTCTTTTTTATATTGAACAGCATATTGGGCCGCGCGTTAATTGCCGTCATGACGGTATCTATTGCTGCCAATTGGGCGCAGGATAATAATTTCGGCCTGTTTAACATCATCGCCTTGCCATGGTGGCTGGTGGGTATATTAATATTTATAATCATGGATTTTTGGGTGTGGTTTCAACATTTGTTGATGCATAAAATTCCCATTTTATGGCGCGCACATATTGTCCACCATTCAGACCGCGATCTAGACGTCACCAGCGCGCTGCGATTTCATCCATTGGAGCTGATTTTTTCCACTTTATTTAAATCTACTTTGGTCGCTATTTTTGGTGTGCCGATATTTTGGGCGATATTATTTGAAATATGGTTGAATATTTGGGCCATGTTTACGCATAGCAATATTCGCCTTCCCCATAAATTTGACCATTTACTTGGCGCATTATTTGTTACGCCCGACATGCATTTAATTCATCATCATATTATCATTGATGATCAACAGAAAAATTACGGTTTTGCACTTAATTTATGGGATAAAATATTCGGCCAATATCGTGCACAACCCATGAATAATAGCCTGCATGACATGAAATTAGGATTGGATCAGCATCAGGATAAAAACCCCGCAAAACTGCGCTGGACATTGCTATTGCCTTTTTTAGTTAAATGATTAAAATTAAAAAAATTCAGTGCCCCCTGCTGAACCAATTTATAAAAAACTGTAAAATATTTTACAGTGGTGGGAGGCGGTTATGCATAAATTATCAAAATTATTATTTTTAACTTCGCTATTAAGCAGCACTTTTTTATTAAGCAGTTGTGATTCCGATATATTAAACCCCGCAGATATTCAGGCGGATGTTAAACAGGCCCCCTATCCACAACAGGTATTTTGGGGCGACACCCATTTACACACGAATAACAGTGTGGATGCATTTGGCTTTGGTGTTCGGCTTGGTCCGGATGATGCCTATCGATTTGCAAAGGGGGAGAAGGTAAAGGCGACGGGCGGATTGGATGCACAGCTTCGCAAACCGCTCGATTTCCTTGTCATTGCGGATCATAGCGACGGTTTGGGTGTCACCAGACGAATTTATGAAGCACCACGCTGGGCATTAAAAGATCCATTGTTAAAAAGATGGCATGACCAAATGCATGAAGGGCCAGAGGGCAGCCTTGCCGTAACATCAGAATTAATCGATAGGGCAGCCGCTGGCACATTGCCCGCCGCGATGCGCAATCAGGAGAATCAGGAAGAAAATAGCCGAACAATTTGGCAGGAAAATAATAAAATCGCCGATAGGCACAATCGGCCAGGTAAGTTTACCGCCTTTATCGGTTTTGAATATACGTTAATGCCACAGGGCGATAATTTACATCGTGTGGTCATGTTCCGCGATGGCAAGAAACGCACCAATAAAGTGCTGCCCTTTCCCGGTTTGGATGGGTCAAATATAGAAAAATTATTCGATTATATGGATAATTATGAAAAAAATACTGGCGGGAAGGTTTTGGCTATTCCGCATAATAGCAATCTTTCCAATGGTTTAATGTTCCAAATGACCGCGCCCGATGGCGGGGCAATGACTGCTGAAATGGCCCGCAGACGCGCCAAGCATGAGCCGATTATGGAGGTTACGCAAATAAAGGGCGATAGCGAAAGCCACCCCTATCTTTCCCCCAATGATGAATTTGCCGGATTTGGCGATGCGGGATGGGAACTTGGCAATTTGACCATGTCGGCAAAAAAGCAAAATACTATGTTGGCCGGCGAATATGCGCGTGAGGCGTTGAAACGCGGTCTGGCGATTGAGGCGAAAACTGGCGTTAACCCCTATCGTTTCGGTATGATTGGCGCGACAGATTCCCACACGGCATTGGCCACCGCAGATGAAGATAATTTTTTTGGAAAACATAGCGGCACCGAACCAAATAAAAATCGCGCCGCAGAGCCGCAAAATCTTGGTACAAGGGAGGGACGATTTGGCTGGCAATATTTGGCCGGCGGATATGCGGGCGTTTGGGCCACATCCAACACGCGTGAGGCCATTTTTGACGCCATGATGCGCCGCGAAGTTTATGCCACAACTGGCCCTCGTATGCAGGTTCGATTATTTGGCGGTTGGGGATTTACCCCACAAGATTTTGCCGGAAATTGGGTTGAAAAAGGATATAGTCAAGGCGTGCCAATGGGCGGGGTGTTACCCGCGCAATCCGGTGTAAAAGGCGCACCGACATTTTTGGTTTCCGCGTTAAAAGATCCCGATGGCGCAAATTTGGACCGTGTCCAAATGGTCAAGGGTTGGATTGATGCACAGGGCAATTTACATGAAAAAATATATAATATTGCATGGAGCGATATGCAAAAACGCCCCATAAATGCAGCAGGTTTAATCCCCTCCGTCGGTAATAATGTGAATTTGCAAACCGCAACATATGAAAATAATATTGGCGCAAATGAACTGCAAACCATGTGGCAAGACCCGGAATTTAACGCATCGCAACAGGCATTTTATTATGTTCGGGTTTTGGAAATACCCACGCCGCGTTGGGTATTATTTGATCGGCTGCGCTATGGCGCGATATTGCCCCCTGATACGCAATTAACCGCACAGGAACGCGCCTATACATCGCCCATTTGGTATAGCAGATTAAATAGTTAATTTCGGGTCCAATAATTGCATCATCCGGCGCATGGAAATATGGGCCAGCATTTTGGTATCCGCCTTTCGCCGCGCAGCAGATAGCGGGACCAGCTTGGCCGGATGGACAATTTCCGCATCATATTGATCAGCCACTATTAACCCGCATCGGCCCATAATATAATGTTTATTGCCCGAAATTTCGGCGGCCAAATGCACTGGAACTGCCCAATAAAAACGATCGCAATGTTCCAAATATTCGGTCCATTTTTGATCCCCGCGCAGATCGGCCAAGGATGATTTAATTTCAACGATTATAATCTCACCCTTTTCATTCAATCCCATTAAATCGGTGCGGCGACCATTGGGCAGGCTGATTTCCGTTTGAACCGCAACTCCATTTCGATAAAATAAACGCGATGCACCGCGCGCAATTAACGCCGCATCCATAATGGGCGGCACAGAAACTGCCGAAATTTCTTCATTCTTCGTCATTTTTATTATCCCGCCCATTTCGATGCCCCCTTTAAAGATATTAGAATCAATATAGATTGAAATATAGTAAAAATAAAGAACAAAGAAAGAACAAAAAGGGCCGCCAAAGCAGCCCTTTACATCATTAATTATTTAATCAATATATTGTCAATTACTTAGCGATAAAATACATGATTATCGATACGACCAATACGTTGTTTGCGCCAGCCGGGTGAAACATGGGTTGCATGAAAATATAGCGCATTTTCAACTTTACTATCCCATGAATCATTCATTGCAATTTGTGCAATCGCAACTGCATTTTTCCAGCTTTTCTTTGATGTGTTGATTTTTGGCATTTTGCCGCCACGCACAAATGAAAATTGCGAACGTTGATATACTACACCGCAAATGCTGCCGGGGAAACGCCCCGATGAAGCACGGTTTAGCACAACTTTCGCCACGGCCAATTGTCCGGCCAGGCTTTCACCCTTTGATTCAAAAAATATAGTTCCGGCAAGGCAATGCATTTCTTCGGAAAGGTTGATATCCGTATTTTGCATGGATACTAATTCTTGCAAAGATGATGCGCCATTTGCATCTTCGACTATATCTTGTTGTGAATTTTCTGTTTCCGCTTTGGGTACTTCATTAACAAAGCTGCCCGTTCCTGGTTTAAATATAATAGCGGATTCTTTATTATCGGATTTAATTTTGGATTGATCCAAAATATTTTCATCAACGATAATTTTACCAGCATCTAAATTATTTGCCGCTGTATCTAAAGCTAGACCATCATCACCGATTAAAACGGCAGCGGATAGGATGAACGAAATGGCCATCGCAGAGACAGCCTTGGTAGATTTGAACATTTAATTATCAAATTATGCGGCCACGATGGTCCAGAAGAAAAAACACAACAGCTTCTTTATACCGTATCCGTCTCGCATGTTTGCCCTAACACCCCATATTATTTTTTGTCTTAAGGCAACCTTCGCTTCGGTTTATTGCGCTCTAAATATTGTGCAGTGCAATAAAGTCAAGACAAACTGTCCAATAATACGCCCAGTCGTTCATCATCTGCGATATCCAGTTCAATTACCCAAATATCTGGGTCGATATTCTTTCTTTTTAGGACCCAATCTTCTATTTTATTAACTTTATCAATATCTTGAATGAACTTTTCTTGCCATATATGATGGCCATTTACATCCATAATATATGTATAAAGCCCTATATTCTGCCCATTTTTGGCAGTTATCAGGATAATTTCGCCTGCACTTTCATCACCTTTTTTAAGGACCGTGGCGTGATCACCATGCGCATTGGCCAATTTTACCAATGCCTGCACCTTAATCTTTGAAAGCAGCCGCGCAGTCATAAGCTGGGTATTGCCCCTGACAAAATGGGCTTAGGCGACATCTTTTTCTTCGGCCACATTCAACATGGCATATAAAGCATCCTTATTTGCCGCGCCGCGCAATCGTGCCAAATTATTATCATTGCGGAACATGCGCGAAATTTCTGCCAATGCCCGTAAATGGGCGCCGCCATCATCGGCGGGTGAAATTAGGCAGAAAATCAAATCCACGGGTAAATCGTCCACCGCGTCATAATCAATTGCCTTTGCCAAAGACAAAAATATTCCGCAGGGCCGGGTAATTTTATCGCTACGGCAATGCGGAATTGCGGTTCCGCCACCAAATCCCGTTGGGCCAAGCCTTTCTCTTTCGATTAAAGCATCAGCAATGATAGTCGAATCCAGTCCATATTCACGTGCGGCACATTCAGAAATAAATAGCAATGCCGCATCTTTTGATTCTATTTTAGGATCAAAAAATACAGATTCCGACGTTAATTCGGTCAAATTGGTTAGCATAAACAACCTCCGCAGCACGAATCACAAAAGCGATTCGTGCCTGCTTCATCTTTAAATAAATAATTATCTCTTTGAATTAAAAGACAAAATATTCAATGTCTTGGTATCAACTTTTTGGTTCAACCCATCCAATTGTACCATCGTGGCGGCGGTAAACCATATTATGGCGCCCAGTGCCACTATTTTTAAACAAAAGTGCCGAAGTATTACGTAAATCCATCATCATAACCGCATCTGAAACACTGGTTTCGGGAATATCCGCGCTGGTTTCTGCAATAATAACGGGTGAATCACCGACCAATTGATCATCATCCTCATCCTGTTCTTCATATGAAGGGATTTCAAATACAGTATATGCAGCCTCCTCCATTTTTAATGCATGGGCGGTTTGGTGATGGCGGTCATTTAATCGGCGTTTATAGCGGCGAAGCTGTTTTTCAATTTTATCAGCAGCTTCATCCAATGCCTTATGCGCATCTTGTGATTGGCCATGTCCTTTTAACACGACACCATGCATGACATGGGCGATAATATCGGCGGTAAAGCTGTCATGTGGGCCCCGGCCAAAGGTGGCATGTGCGGATATTGCATTGGCAAAATATTTTTCCGCCATGGAGCTAAGCCTATTTTCGACATGGCCCTGCAATGCTTCGCCTGTTTCTACCTGATGGCCTGAAACTCTAATATCCATGTCTTTTCTCCTACTGTTTACAAACTTAATTTATCAAAATTTATGCCAAATGGCATTTTCGATTTTTGCTATAAATGCTTTATGCGCTTCTTCTTCCTCCGCATTAATATTAAACGGCCTAATCGGCATAATATTTCCCGTTGGTTTGGAAATTTTTCGTGCCTGACCGGCATCATTTGCCGCATCACAATCGGTTATTTCGGGGTTCAGACCAAGCCCAATTTGTCGCCCGCCCAATAACTCAATATAAAGCTGTGCTAATAATTCGGCGTCCAATAAAGCGCCATGTTTAATCCGGTGGCTACGGTCAATCCCATATCGGGTGCAAAGCGCATCAAGCGACATTTTTGCGCCAGGATGTTTTTTCTTTGCAAGAACAATTGTGTCAACCATTCGGTCCATGGAAATTATATCATGGCCCGCGCGCGATAATTCGGCATTGATAAACCCAAAATCAAAGGGCGCATTATGCGCGACCAACGGGCTATCTTGTAAAAATGCCAATAATTCCTCTGCCCCATCGGCGAATAAAGGCTTATCAGATAAAAATATATCGGACAGCCCGTGCACTTGTTCGGCCGCGGCGGGCATGGTGCGCTGGGGATTATAATATGCGTGAAAACTTTGCCCCGTTAAAACACGGTCAATCATTTCAACACACCCAATTTCAACCATTCTATCCCCATTATCAGGTGAGAATCCAGTGGTTTCGGTGTCGAATATTATTTCTCTCATTATGATTCTAATATTCGCCTTATTTTCATAAATTACAAGATGGTCCGCATAATATTTTCAATAATGTGACAACTTGTTCTTCGCTTTGCTGTAATGTCCCGCCATTTTCGATAATATAATCAGCCAATAATCGTTTTTGCGCATCGGGCATTTGCAATGACAAAATTTGATTAAATTTCTCCTCCGTCATGCCGGGCCGTTCCAAAACACGTTGGCGTTGAATTGATGCGGGGGCGGAAACCAAAATTACCTTATCCAATAATTTTTGCCCGTTTTTTTCAAATAATAAGGGAATATCAAATAATATCATTTCCTTATCATGATGTTGTTCAATAAATTTTTGCCGAATTTCGGCAAGAACAGGGTGGATAATCACTTCTAATTTTGCCAATTTATCAGGATTGCCCAGCACCATTGCGCCCAAAATTTGCCTATCGACACCTGTTTCATTGGTTGATCCGGGAAATGCCTGTTCAATTTGGGGGATTAAAGCGCCGCCTGGTCCCTGCAATTTATGCACCTCAGCATCAGCGTCAAATATAGGGATATCATATTTGGCAAATATTTTGCCTATGGTGGATTTGCCCATGCCAATTGAACCAGTTAAGCCCACTAATAACGGGCCTTTGCGTGAATTTTCATCTGCCAATTGCGGTTTATCAATCATAGATTGTCCAATAAAATGCGGCGCAGCTGTTCATCGACACCCTCTGGTGGGGATTGACCAAAAAATAAGTTAAATGCCAATGCCGCCTGTCCAATTAACATGGAAAGCCCGTCAATATTATCCAGCTCAAGCGATTCTGCGACATTTAAAAATTTGGTATCAATGGGATTATAAACCAAATCATAAATAATCGGGCTGTTTTTAACAATGGCAAGCGAGTCGAATATCGATTCTGGCATATCATCTTGACCTTGTTGGCCAAGCGGGCTGCAATTCACAATTAAATCCGCCGGTGGTAATTTATCACCAAAATTTATAACCCCTCCCTTTAATCCAAAAGACGCCAATAGGCCCATTGCCTTTAATGCCGAGCGCGCCACCATGGTCACTTTGCCAATTTGTGCGCGCGACAATGCAAATAATATCGCCCGCGCCGCGCCGCCCGAACCGATAATAATCGCACTTTTACCCTGCCAATCAATATCGGCAATGGGGCTGAAAAAACCGGCGGCATCAGTATTTGTCCCGCGTAAAATTTGCGGATTTTCTGCATCGCGAAAAACCGTGTTTACCGCACCAATGGCTAACTTTACCTCTCCCACCTCGTCCACATGGTCCATCGAATTGACCTTATGCGGCAAGGTGATATTACAACCAAGCCAATGGGGATCGGCGCGACGCGTGGTAAAATATGCGCCCAAATCCTCTGGCGCGACCTCAATTGCGCGATATTGTGCATTTATGCCCAATTGTTCCAACCAAAATCCGTGGATTAAGGGCGATTTGCTATGTTTTATGGGATATCCAATTACCTCAACATATGGTCCATCGCCATTTTGGGCCTGTTCAGCATTAAATTTCATGCGATAAATTTCCGTTCAAATAAATAATCAATCACTGCCAATAATGGCATGCCCATAATGGTAAATTGGCTACCCTCTATTTTTGCAAATAATAAAGCGCCCGGCCCCTCAATTTGGTAACAACCAACACAATATTGTATTTCATGCCAATTATCATCGACATATTTTTCGATGAAATTGGGCGATAATGGGCGCATAGTCATTTTCGCAATATCGATATTGCGCCATATGGGCCGCCCCTCTTCTGCCATTACGGCGGCGCTTATCAACCGGTGTGTCTTGCCGGATAAAATGCTTATATGCCGGGCGGCTTCTTCCTTATCCCTTGGTTTAGAGAGATAACTGCCATCTTCAAGTTGCAATATTTGGTCGCTGCCCAATACCAAAGTTCCCGCGCTGCAATAATCTTGTTTGCGGGAAATTTTTAATGCCTTTGCCTCGGCCAATTTATCGGCAATATTTCGCGCGCTTTCTTTTTGATTTTTCAATGATTCAATAATGGCTTGTTCATCAATATTTGCCGCCATTGCAGTATAATGTAACCCGATATTGTCCAGCATAAGCCGGCGGGCGCTGCTTTTTGATGCTAAAATTAACGGCATGATTATTCGGCGGCCTTTTCATCATCGGCTTTTGGCGCAGATTTGTTTGAATCTTTGGCATTTTCACGATCATTAAACATTTTAATAATCGCCGCTGCGCTTTCCTCAATCGACCGGCGGGTCACATCCATAACGGGCCAATCATTATCCGCAAACATCCGGCGGGCAAAGGCAAGTTCTTGTTTAACCTTATCCTCATCCACATAATCGGTCTCGGGTGTTTGGTTTAAGGATAAAAGCCGATTGCGTCTTATTTGTATTAAACGTGATGGGCTGGTCACCAAACCAATCACCATGGGATTTTTCAACCGATATAATATTTCGGGCGGCGGCGATTCCACAACAATGGGTATATTGGCTGTTTTATAGCCGCGATTTGCCAAATATATGCTGGTCGGTGTTTTTGAAGTGCGCGACACGCCGGCAAGGACAATGTCCGCTTCCTCCCAATTTTCCCAGTTTAATCCATCATCATGGGCAATGGTAAATTGAATGGCATCGACCCGTGCAAAATATGCCGCATCCATTAAATGCTGCCGTCCAGGCCGTGCCTGTGCCTCTTGTCCCAAAATATTGGACAGCGCATCGGTAATCGCGTCTAGCGCGGCAATGGCAGGAAGACCATTAGCACGGCATTTATTTTCAAGCTTTCTGCGCAATTCTGGATTGACCAATGTAAAAAGGACAAGGCCAGGATGGTTGATTATTTCTTCTAAAATACGGTCCAAATGGGTTTCGGAACGCACCATTGGCCAAAAATGCCGCACAATATTTTCCACCCCGTCAAATTGTGCTAAAGCCGCCTTTGCCAGATTTTCCAACGTTTCACCGGTTGAATCGGATAATAAATGTAATTGTATTGCTTTGCTCATGGGATAAGTTTGTGGATAAATGGAGGATAAAGCAAGGAAAGAAATTTAATAAGCCATCATCTTCATTTACGCGGTGGATAAACCGCTATTTTATGCAATTTCATCCATTAACGCCCACAGATTATCCACATGCTCAAAAAATTATCCACAGCCTGTTGATAATGGGGACAAACTTTGCGACTCATGGAAAATTGTTCATATTGTTTGAGTCAATATGTTGGCAAAATAGGTAAAGATGACTACATGGCCAACATATCCCCAATGCATCAAACATCATCTAATATTTATATAAATATATATATTATTATTGGTGCATTCCTTTGAATGAATATCGATCTTAAATAATATCTTTGAAAGTAACACTCATGAAACCAATAATGGCCGTATTACAGGGTAAAAAGCCGAAAATTGCCCCAATTTGGTTAATGCGTCAGGCAGGGCGATATTTACCCGAATATCGTAAATTACGCGCGGAAAAAGGCGGATTTTTGGATCTGGTTTATGATAGTGACGCCGCCGCAGAGGTTACTTTACAACCGATTAGACGGTTTAATTTTGACGGCGCCATTTTATTTTCCGATATTTTGGTCATTCCGCAAGCATTGGGTCAGGATTTATGGTTTGAAACGGGCGAAGGGCCGCGCCTTGCCCCGCAATTAAAAAATGGAGGATTTGATAAATTAATACCCAATCCAGATATTTTAAATCCGGTTTATGATACCATTAAAAAAACCAAGGCAGCATTGCCCGATCATGTAACAATGTTGGGCTTTGCGGGCAGCCCATGGACTGTTGCGACCTATATGGTCAATGGACAGGGCAGCAAAGATCAATATGAAACCCGTCTTTTGGCCTATAAGGATGAGGAAAATTTCACAAAAATTATTGATGCCATTGTTGGAATGACCATTGATTATCTTTGCAAACAAATTGATGCAGGGGTGGAGGCTGTTCAATTATTTGACAGCTGGGCAGGCAGCCTGTCGCCAGCACAATTTGATAAATGGGTTATAAGGCCTAATACAGCGATTGTTAAGGGTGTGAAGGCTGTTCATCCCAATACACCCATTATCGGCTTTCCAAAGGGCGCTGGCGGCAAATTGGCGGCATATGCACAGCAAACGGGTGTTGATGCAATTGGGCTTGATGAAACGGTTGATCCTATATGGGCAAATAATATCTTGCCAAAGGGGATGCCGGTTCAGGGTAATTTAGATCCGCTATTATTAATGAATGCGGGAGATGATATGGTCCAGCAAATTTCAATAATATTAAAAGCATTTGAAAATCGGCCTCATATTTTCAATTTAGGCCATGGTATTGGCCAATTTACGCCAATTGAAAATGTTGAAAAACTGCTTCACCTTGTTCGTGATAATGACCTATAATGCAATAATTGGAATTTATGATGGAAATGCTCGCTATGCTATATATTTGGGTTAAGGCTGCACATATTATTTTTGTGATTTTTTGGATGGCGGGGCTTTTCATGTTGCCACGTTTCTTCATTTATCATCAAGAATGCGTGGTCGGCAGCGAAGAAGATTCCAAATGGATTGAGCGTGAAAAAAGATTAAAAAACATAATTTTAACGCCATCCATCATTATCGTCTGGGTTCTTGGTTTATTCCTAGCAATGCAAATACAGGCATTTCAAATGGGATGGTTTCATGCCAAATTATTGGTTGTTTTATTGCTATCTGGATATCATGGATGGATGAGCGCCTATGCCAGTAAATTGGCACGGGGTGAGCGCAAGATGAGCGATAAAAAATTGCGTTTAATGAATGAAGTGCCCGGCATTGCGGCGGCGATTATTGTCATATTGGTAATTGTTAAACCATTTTAAATATTTATAAATTTTCTGTGGGTCATATTTTCGTCAATATGCAGCTATATTGACGATGGTTCATAATATTTTCGCCATATTGACTTTTGACGATTATTTGTTTAGTTCAGCATCATTCCCGTCCGGGAGAGATACTGTGCATTATATATTTGAACAGTGCCAATTTTTAACATCATCGATCGAACATCATTGTCCGAACACGCTCTTATTTTTTGAGCATAATTATGGATTATTGCTATGCATTTAAAAGATTTAAAGGCAAAAACGCCTGCTGAACTCGTCTCCATGGCCGAAGAATGGGATGTAGAGGGTGCATCCACCCTGCGTAAACAAGATTTGATGTTCGCAATTTTAAAAGAAATGGCCGATGATGGCGAACAGATTATGGGTCTTGGCACGATTGAGGTGCTGCCCGATAGTTTTGGTTTCCTTCGTTCGCCAGAGGCTAATTATCTTGCCGGACCAGATGATATTTATGTCTCGCCCAATATGGTGCGCCAATATGGTTTGCGCACGGGCGATACAGTTGAGGGTGAAATTCGTGCACCGCGCGATGGGGAGCGTTATTTTGCCTTAACAAAATTATTAAAGGTTAATTTTGAAGATCCAGAGGCGGTTCGCCACCGTGTGAATTTTGATAATTTAACCCCGCTTTATCCAGATAGTAAGCTCATCATGGATAATTTGGACCCCACGGTAAAGGATAAATCCGCCCGTGTGATTGACATTATTTCTCCACAGGGCAAGGGCCAACGCGCATTGATTGTGGCACCGCCACGGACAGGTAAAACCGTTTTATTACAAAATATTGCAAAGGCGATTACCGATAATCATCCCGAAGTTTTCTTAATCGTGTTGTTGATTGACGAACGGCCCGAAGAGGTGACCGACATGCAGCGCAGCGTAAATGGGGAGGTGGTATCATCCACATTTGATGAACCCGCCACCCGCCATGTTCAGGTCGCCGAAATGGTGATTGAAAAGGCAAAGCGTCTTGTCGAACATAAACATGATGTAGTTATCCTATTAGATAGCATTACACGTCTTGGCCGTGCATATAATACTGTTGTCCCATCATCGGGCAAGGTTTTGACCGGCGGTGTGGATGCCAATGCTCTGCAACGTCCAAAACGTTTCTTTGGTGCGGCGCGTAATATTGAAGAAGGCGGTTCGCTTTCCATTATTGCAACGGCGTTAATCGATACCGGCAGCCGGATGGATGAGGTTATTTTTGAAGAATTTAAGGGCACTGGCAATAGTGAAATTGTTCTGGACCGCAAGGTTGCCGATAAACGTATTTTCCCTGCATTGGATGTGGGTAAATCCGGCACACGTAAGGAAGAATTGCTGGTTGAACAGGGCAAATTGAGCAAAATGTGGGTATTGCGCCGCATATTGATGCAAATGGGCACAGTGGATGCCATGGAATTCCTGCTTGATAAAATGAAGGATTCTAAATCAAATGAAGATTTCTTCGACAGCATGAACCAATAATTTTTAATTAGATAATAGAGAGAATATCATGGATATTTTACTTACTCTTTCCGATGCAGCAACGGCGACTGGTGGGCTTGGCTCACCTGCGGAAATTTGGGCCGCCATTGTTCATGACTTTTCCAATATTGGCACTGCCTCAGCTTTCACGGCATTTTTAACCGTTTTGGCGATTGATTTGGTGCTTGCCGGTGATAATGCCATTGTTGTTGGCGCACTAGCGGCGGGCTTACCCGCGGATCAACGTCGTAAAGTTATTATTATTGGTGTTGTGGCTGCATTGGTATTGCGGATATTTTTTGCGTTAATTGTTACCCAATTATTGCAAATTATTGGTTTAATATTGGTTGGCGGCTTGTTGTTATTATGGGTGGCATGGAAAATGTGGCGCGAGCTGCGCGTTGTGGAACATTCGGCGGGTTCTCCAGAAATTGATGGCGATGAAAATAGTGGCCTGAAACCTGCAAAAAGCTTTGTTGCTGCTGCTTGGGCTGTTGCAGTTGCCGATGTGTCGATGAGCCTTGATAATGTATTGGCGGTTGCCGGTGCAGCAAAGGATCATCCAGGTATCTTAATTGTTGGCTTAATCTTTGCTGTTGCCATGATGGGCGTGGCGGCAAATGTCATCGCCAAATATATCGAACGGTATAAATGGATTGCCTATATCGGTCTTGCCGTGATTTTATATGTGGCGGTAAAGATGATTTATGATGGTTGGGTCGATCCAAATGTCGGTGTCGGCACATTATTTACATAAATTTGAAAAAGGGCCGGTAAGTGATTATCGGCCTTATTTTTTGACTAATTTCACTCTATCTTTTCGGCAATAGACTTTGTTTATCGTTCGTGCGAAACATATATTGTCATTATTATTTTAAGATGTGGCAGAAAGGAATAATATTATGAAAATTAATATTGAAATTGATTGCACGCCCGAAGAAGCGCGCACTTTTTTGGGACTGCCAGATGTTACCAAGGTGCATGAGGCATATGTTGATAATATATCAAAGGCGATGAAAGGTGCGACAAATTTGGACCAATTGGAAGCTTTAGTAAAACAAGTTGCACCCGTTGGCCAAATGGGCATGAAATTATTCCAACAATTTGCCGAAAATGGGGCGGCCGCCGCCTTTGGTAAAAAAGACGATAAATCAAAAAAATAAATATATGCACGAAGATACAATTTTTGCACTGTCCAGCGGGTCTCTTCCCGCAGCGTTGGCCATTGTTCGGATTAGCGGCCCATCGGCGTTAAAGGCGGTTCAAACATTGGCGGGCCGTGTTCCGCCACCCCGCCGTGCATCATTATGTAATATATATAATCCTGTGGATGAAGGATTATTGGATCAGGCAATCATTATTATTTTCAATGGGCCTGACACTGCCACGGGTGAGGATTTGGCTGAATTGCATCTTCATGGGGGAAAGGCAGTTGTCCGCGCGGTTGAGGCAGTTTTGTCTGACATTGACGGGTTGCGCCATGCAGAGGCAGGGGAGTTTACCCGCCGCGCATTTATGAACGGGCGGATGGATTTAAACGAGGCTGATGGGTTGGCTGATTTATTATCTGCTGAAACCGAATATCAACGCCGCGCTGCCATAAATATGGCTATGGGTCATTTTGGGCAACAAATTTATAATTGGCAGGAAGAGATATTAAAATTATCTGCTCTGGTCGAGGCGGAGTTAGATTTTAGCGATGAAGATGATGTCGATGATAATAATATCATCCAGATGCAACAAATGTTGGAAAAATTATCTAGTTCAATTGAAAAAATCGCCAATCAGCCAACAACCAACAAATTACAAGAAGGCATAAATGTTGTTTTGGCCGGTCCGCCCAATATTGGTAAATCAACATTGCTTAATGCATTGGTTGGACGTGATGCAGCCATTGTATCGGATATTGCAGGAACGACCCGTGATGTTATTGATGTGGCCGTTGCCATTGATGGCGTTGCATTTCGTTTTTTGGATACGGCGGGCCTGCGGGAGCTTAGCGACGATCCAATTGAAAAAATAGGTATTGATCGCGCGCGGGCTGCATTTGAATTGGCCGATATCATCTTATGGCTGGGCGAGGAGGGTGAAGGGCCAGTCCATCCACAATTGGTGGAGATCGATGCAAAGGCCGATTTAAGTGATATTCAACGAAAGTCAGAAATAGCCATTCAGGTGTCGGCAAAAACACATATTGGGATTGATATTTTGCGTCAGAAATTATTGTCACTATCAACAATATTGCTGCCGCCATTGGATGGATATGCCCTTAATCAACGTCAAAAGACTTTATTGGATCAGGCAAATTTATATCTGGCCGATGCAATTTTATCGCATGACTGGATTATTATTGGTGAAAATCTGCGTTTGGTGAGAGGATGTTTTGATAAGCTTACCGGACAAAGCCATGTTGAGGATATGCTTGATACTTTATTTGGGCGTTTTTGCATTGGTAAATAAATTCACGCGATGCTGTTTCACGTGAAACATAATAGGTAAATTAACTAACTTCTATTTTGACCTATTGCCCAACAAAGGGTAAAGCGCAGTCAATGAATAGTGAAAATCCAAATTTTGATATTATTGTCATCGGTGGCGGCCATGCAGGATGTGAGGCGGCAGCAGCGTCGGCGCGCATGGGATGCCGGACTGCTTTAATCAGTTTTGATAGAAAAATGATTGGTGCAATGTCATGTAATCCGGCCATTGGCGGATTGGGCAAAGGGCATTTGGTCCGCGAAGTTGATGCATTTGATGGCTTAATCGCAAAGGCTTCTGACGATGCGGCCATCCATTACCGCATGTTAAATGCGTCAAAGGGATCTGCGGTTCAAGGGCCAAGAATTCAGGCTGACCGAAAATTATTCAGCCAATCTATTCAGCGTCAATTATCTTTATTACCATTATTGGAGATAATAGAGGGCGAGGCAGCGGCCTTAATCACCAATGAAAGTGGTGATATTGTTCATGGTGTGACCCTTGCAAACGGACAAAACATCCATGCCAAGGCAGTAATTTTGGCAACAGGTACATTTTTGGGCGGTAAATTATTTCGAGGTGAAGAACGTTTAACCGGTGGACGCATTGGGGAAAATAGCGCGTTAAAATTGGCGGATCAAATTCGCGGTCTATCGCTGCCCATGGCTCGGTTAAAAACAGGAACGCCGCCGCGCATTGATGGGCGAACAATTAACTGGGCAGAGCTGGAGCAGCAGCAAAGCGACGATGGAAACTGGACCATGTCCGTTATCAATAATCATCGAATCTTGCCGCAAATATTCTGCGCGATAACGCGCACCAATGAGCGTACACATGATATTATCCGTTCTGGATTGGATCGATCGCCCTTATTTGGTGGTGACATTCAGGGGCAGGGGCCACGATATTGCCCGTCAATTGAGGATAAGATTTTCCGCTTTGGCGGGCGTGATGGGCATCAAATATTTCTAGAACCAGAGGGTTTGGACAGCCATTTAATTTACCCAAATGGTATTTCAACTTCATTGCCCGTTGATATTCAAGATGCAATGCTGCGGTCAATAAAGGGTCTGGAAAATGCGGTGATGGCTGTTCCTGGATATGCGGTGGAATATGATTATATAGATCCGCGTGCACTGAATAGGAATTTGGCCATAAGGTCGATGACCGGGCTTTATTGTGCTGGACAGATAAATGGTACGACAGGTTATGAGGAGGCGGCTTCGCAGGGCCTTGTTGCGGCCATTGGCGCGGCACAAATGGTGCGCGGAGAGGCGCCATATGAATTTTCACGTAGCAATAGTTATATTGGCGTGATGATTGATGATTTAACTTTGCAAGGTGTGACCGAGCCATATCGCATGTTGACGGCCCGTGCGGAATATCGGCTTCGTCTTCGTGCGGACAATAGTTGTCATCGTTTAACGCCAGATGCGATTAAATTATCAATGGTAAGTGGCGAATTTGAAGCGAGATTTAATGCATATGAGGAACAGCGCGATCATTTATCCCATTTGATGCAAACCAAAATTACCCCCGAACAATTGAGTAAAATTGGTTTTGAGGTAAAATCTGGCATGGCGGTGATGACCATATTGGAGTTGTTAAAATTCCCCACATTATCGTTGGAAACATTATTGGCCGCCGCTTCCATTGATGGAAATATACCCGATGCTTTGTTAAATGAGTTGGAACAGGATGGGCGCTATGCACCATATTTGGAACGTCAGGAAAAGGAATTAAAGGAAATTGCCCGCAATGAGCAAATTTCAATTCCAATGGATTTAGACTTTGCCAATATTGCGGGATTATCTCGCGAAATGGTAGAGAAGTTTGAAACTGCACGGCCAAAAACATTGGCAGAAGCAGGACGTATTAGAGGGGTAACGCCCGCTGCTTTATCGGCGATTTTGGTTCATGCCAAACGTAGGCAGGGCAAGAAAGCAACAGCATAATGGATAGAAATTATAATGGATGAGCATCAAGCCAGGCAGTGGTTGGAAACCGAATGCCGCGTTTCACGTGAAACAATGGAGATGCTTGAGCAATTTTGCGCCTTCCTTTATGAAGAAATGCAGGGACAAAATTTAATCGCGCCTGCATCCTTTGAACATATATGGACACGCCATATTGTCGATAGCGCCCAGTTGATAAAATTATTGCCTGCCGATTCGCATCAATGGCAGAATCGCAAATGGTTGGATATGGGTTCTGGTGCCGGATTTCCCGGCTTAATCATCGCCATGTTGACCAGTTGGCGGGTTACTTTGGTCGAATCGCGGCGTAAGAGAATTGAATATCTGTTGCGCGCGGTGGAAAAATTTGGCTTGCAACAGCGTGTAACCATTGCCGGTGAGCGTTTGGAAAATGTGCCGACTGCCCCATTTTCGGTCATAAGTGCGCGGGCATTTGCACCATTGCCCAAATTATTAGATATTTCGGAACGCTTTTCGACAAATAAAACTTGCTGGTTGCTACCAAAAGGGCAAAATGCCGCAAGGGAATTGGAAGAATCTAGTCTATATTGGGATTTAGATTTTGAGATACGACCATCCATCACCGATGCTGATGCGGGTATATTGGTCGGCAGAGTCCATGGTCAAAATAGGAAAATGCGGGGAAAAAGATGATTATTATATCAATAGCAAATCAAAAGGGCGGGGTTGGTAAGACAACAACGTCGATAAATTTGGCCACCGCATTGGCTGCGACGGGGCTGTGCACATTATTGATTGATTTGGATCCACAGGGCAATGCCTCCACCGGTTTGGGTTTAACCCAGGCGGATCGTGAAAATAACAGCTATAAAATATTATTGGGTGAGGCCAGTGTTGAGGAATCAGTAGTTGATACAATGGTGCCAAAATTACAAATTTTACCCGCAACCGTTGATTTGTCCGGCGCGGAAGTGGAATTGGTTGATTTAGAACATCGCACCCACCGATTGCAAATGGCCTTGAAACAGGCCGATCAGGCAAAATGGGATGTGTGCTTAATTGATTGCCCGCCATCGCTAGGTTTGTTGACCATCAATGCGATGGTTGCGTCGGATATGTTGCTTGTTCCTTTGCAATGTGAATTTTTCGCATTGGAAGGATTAAGCCAATTATTGCAGACTGTGGATAGGATTCAGCAAAGATTTAACCCGCAATTATCCATTATTGGTGTTGCCCTTACCATGTATGATCGGCGGGCAAAATTAACCGACCAAGTCGCCGATGATGTGCGCGCATGTTTGGGGCAATTGGTATTTGATACGGTTATTCCGCGAAATGTCCGCTTATCCGAAGCACCAAGCCATGGTGTGCCTGCATTAATTTATGATCATAAATGCACCGGATCGGAGGCATATTTAAAATTGGCGCGTGAAGTTATTTCGCGTCTGCCCCAAGAGGAGATGGCAGCATGAGCGAGACAAAGCCAATTATAAAGAAAAAAGGTTTGGGTCGTGGTTTGGATTCATTATTGGGGGAGGCAATTCGCGGCAACAATAATAGCAATAGCCAACAAGATAATAATATAGATAGCGGCGAGGGTGATTCCAGAATTTCCATCATATCAGTTGCCGATATTCAACCACATCCTGGACAGCCGCGCCGTCATTTTGCCGAAGGACCATTGAATGAATTGGCGGCCAGCATCGCCAAACATGGAATTTTACAACCTATAGTGGTTCGCCCACGGGGCAAGGGATATCAAATTATTGCGGGTGAACGCCGCTGGCGCGCGGCGCAACGTGCGCGGTTGCACGAAGTTCCGGCCATTATTCGCAGCTTTTCAGATAGTGAGGCCCTGGAAATTGCGTTAATTGAAAATATTCAACGTGAGGACTTAAATCCCATTGAAGAGGCAGAGGCCTATCATCGTTTAATCGAAGAATTTGGACATAGCGCGGCCGAGCTTGGTAAATTGGTTGATAAATCGCGCAGCCATATTGCCAATATGATCCGCTTGCTTGACCTGCCTAAATCGGTTCGTGATTTGGTGGTTGAGGATAGATTGACGATGGGCCATGCACGTGCGCTTATCAATGCTGAAGATTCGTTGTCCCTCGCCGTGCAAATAATGAAACAGGGATTATCAGTTCGTCAGACCGAAGCATTGGTGCGTAAGGAGAAACGCGGCGATGATATAAAGGATAATCACGCAGCGGCCCTATCAAAGGATAAAGGTAAAATTGATTCCGACCTTTTGGCGGTGGAGGATCATCTATCCGATATATTGGGATTGAAGGTTAAAATAGTTAAGGGTGATAGCCCGGATCAGGGATCTGTTACATTTCATTACAATTCATTGGACCAACTGGACATGCTATGTATGCGGGTAACAGGTGAGCAAATTTAAGATAAATATAATTTTATCAATAATATAAATTATATGGGCTGTGGATAAAGTTAATATCCACAGCCTTTTTGTTAACCATAGACAGTTGCAAATATTTATGATTCGTTTGGCATAAGGGCAGCAAGAGATGCTGTGGGGCATTTCCATATGAAGTTTTTTGAAGGGACCAAATAAATGTTGAATAAAATGAAATTCGCTGCAGCTGCAACAATCTTGGCAGCATCAATGGGATCAACCTCTGCTTTTGCTGCAACGCAAACCGCAAATGCTCAAGCTGAAATTATTTCTGCAGTTGAATTGTCAACTGTTGCTGATTTGAACATGGGCGTTGTTGCTGCTGGCGCAGCTGGCGGCACTGTGACATTAAATGCTAGCACTGGTGCTCGCACCTGTTCAGCAGCTTTGACCTGTGTTGGTACTGCTACTCGCGGTAGCTTCCAAGTTACCAATGCAACAAATGGTTATACCGTAAACTTGTCAGTTTCTGCATCAACCAACTTGACCGGCGCTGGCGCACCAATGACATTGACATTGACACCATCTGCAACGTCAATCGTATTTAACTCTGCTGCTCTTGAAACAGTATATGTTGGTGGTTCATTGGCAGTTGGTGCTAACCAAACTGCTGGTGTATATTCCGGTACATATTCAGTAACCGCAAATTATAACTAATATATTGGGGTGTTATTTGGGCCAAAGGTCCAAAACCCAATAAAGATTATGCTCCCCGCCTGGCATTATTGATGCTGAGTGGGGAGTTTTTTTGTGCCCATTTGCGTAAATTAGCAAGTTGGTAACCATATTTCGGCATAGTATTTCCAATGAATAAATATCAAAATGACAAAAGGATTTCGCCCATGATTTCAACGATACGCAAAAATTTAAGCGCCTGCATCGCGGCAATTGGCCTTGCGGCAGTAAGTTTGATTCCGTTGCAGCCAGCAATGGCATCGGGAGATTTACTGGTCGCGCCAACGCGTGTGATATTGGATAGTCAGCGCGGAACAGAGGTTATTTTGAACAATATTGGCACAGAAGAAACCACCTATCGTATATCTTTGGAATTACGCCGGATGAATGATCTTGGCCGTTTGGATGAGGTTGCAGAAGAAGATGCAACCGAAAAGGAAAGCACCGCTTTATCCTTAATCCGTTATGCGCCGCGCCGTGTGACTCTTCCGCCGAATCAGCCACAGGCAATAAGAGTGGGGTTGAATAATTTGAAAGATTTGGCCGATGGTGAATATCGCGCGCATATGATGTTTCGCGCAATTCCCAATACAGCTTCGGTTGCCGAGACTCAGGATGCGGGCGGCGGATTGCAAATTCAACTTATACCCATTTATGGCATCACCATTCCCATCATTATCCGCAAGGGTAATATTAGCGCATCTGCGGCCATTGCGAATCCGCGTTTGGCACAGGATGAGACGGGGGCGAATTTATTCCTGATGGATTTAAGCCGTGAGGGAGATCGTTCGGTCTTTGGCGAAATATATGTAACCAAGGCTGGGCAGAGCGAACCATTAATGGTGGCCAAGGGTATCGCCATTTACCCAGAATTGGACAAGCGCACTATTGTGGTGCCGATTACCGCAGAGCAAGCGGCGACATTGAACGGGAATGTCACCATTTCCTATTATGAAGCGCCCGAAGCGGGCGGCGGATTGATTAGCGAAATTAAAACCACAATGTGATTTAATGAAGGCTTGGCGTCAAAAATAAATAGCTGAAATGTATAAATTATTTCATCATATAAAGCGGGCCATATTGGCCATTGCAATGGGGGTTGGTGCATGTCATGTGCCGGCCTCTACGGCATATGCGCAAGATGATGCTGGCTGGAAAGCCAATGATGATGATGCATTATTATTTGACGTGCGGGTGAAGCAATGGCGATTGGGTGATGGTGTTCGCGGATATCAAACCGATCAAGGTATATGCGTTGTTTTTGGCGATGCGATATTGGCGATGGATTTGCCGCTTCGTTTGGATAAGAAGTCGCGCCGCGCAACTGGATGGTTATTCCAAGAAAGCCGGACATTCACTTTAGACCGCGAACAAAATATAGTACAAATCGTGAACAAATCAATCGCGCTGCAAGCTGGTGATATTTATGATGTGCCAGAGGGTTGGTGTGTGGACACAAAAATTTTGGGTCAATGGTTGGATGTGACGTTAAAGCCTGACCTATCCAATGCATTATTGGTGATGGAATCGGAAAATAAATTGCCCTTTGAATATGCAGAGGAGCGAAAAGAAAAAGCAGCTAAAATCCGCCCGACAACCCAATTTGACCTTAATAAATTACCACAGGCCACCGACCCATTTCGTTTTTGGCGCACGCCATCGGCGGATATTATTGCCACGGCGGGTGTGTCAAAGGATAAATTGGCCGGAAATCGCCAGGATGTTAGTTATGAGATTTTATTAAGCGGCGAATTGGCAAAGGCATCATTTGATGCGCGCCTGTCGTCGGATAATAAGGGTGTGCCGGATAATTTACGTTTGCGCCTATATCGCACAGATGTGAATGCGGGGCTGCTTGGCCCGTTAAAGGCAACATATGTCGGCATTGGTGATGTGTCCACTGTCTCCACATCATTGGGCGGGCAAAATACATTTGGACGGGGGGCATTTGTCACCAATCGTCCCATAGAGCGTCCCGAAAATTTTGATCGAACCACATTTCGCGGCGAATTGCCCAGTGATTGGGATGCAGAATTATACCGCAATGATCAGTTAATTGGCTATACGACCAGCAGGGGCGATGGGCGATATGAATTTTTGGATATCCCATTGCTTTATGGACAAAATAGTTTTGAGATTGTGCTTTATGGCCCGCAAGGACAGATTAGGCGTGAATATCGCAATGTGCCTGTTGGATTGGATTCTATTCCGCCAAAGCAAACCTATTATTGGGCGCATGTTCAGGATGCGGGTCGCGATTTAATTGGGCTTCAGGAACAACAAAGTTATGATTTCCTTGGGCTGAGAGGTGGGGTGGGAGTCGAGCGGGGTCTGAACAGCCGCACTTCGGTTGCCGCTTCGATAACCAGTTTAATGTCAAGGGGCGAGCGATATCATTATTTGGAGGCTTCGGTCCGCCGCGCCGTCGGGCCTGCCTTGGTCGAATTGGCCGCCGCCAATGATTTAGAAGGACATAGCGCGGTGAGCGCACAAATGCTTGGCCAATTTGGCGATGTAAATATATCCGCGCAATCCATTTGGTTGGGCAAAAATTTCAATACGGAACGTGTGGATTTTAATGTAAAGCAAAAACACAATATTACCGCCGATTATAGTTTTAAAATCGGCAAGAATAATATCCCCCTGCATGTCGAATTACGTAATGACGTCAGACGCAATGGCGTCAGCAAATGGGAAGCATTGGGAAGGTTGTCATTTAATATCAATAGATTAAATGTGAATACGGATATTAGCTGGGAAAAAGATGTGGTCGGTAATGTCGGTGCAGCGCAGCCGGCGCGTTTATATTCAACCGCGCGGGTAAGTGGGCGATTTGGCAAGGTGCGCCTGCGCGGAGAGGCGCGTTTTCAATTAAGCAATGGCGCAGGTTTTGAGGAATCACGCATTACCGCAGAATGGCGCGCGGGTGAAAATTCCGAATGGCGCGCGGAAGTCGGATATGATGCAAAGCAATCACGCGGCCGTGCGGCGATAGGCATGACACGTAAATTTAAACAATTTGCCATGACCGGACAGGTTGAGGCGGCAAGTGATGGCGCGGTTGCGGCGGGTATTAACCTTGCCTTTAGCATTGGCCCAAAACCGGAAAGTGGGGGTTTTCGCGTAACCTCGGAAAAACTCGCCGCCAATGGTCAGGCATTGGCCATTATTTATCATGATGAAAATGGCGATGGGATAAGGCAGGAAAATGAACCATTGGAACAGGGCGTTGAATTGACCGCTGGATTTTCCGGGCGTTCCTTGCCCACAGATGTTAATGGCCGCACAATGGTTGATAATTTGCAGCCATTTGACCCTATTTTAATCGGCATAGATGGTTCATCATTGCCCGATCCGTTTATTCAACCCGCCACCGCCGGTATTGTGGTGACGCCGCGTCCCGGTATTCCCATGTTGATTGAATTGCCGTTGGTTTCCGCAGGGGATATTTCGGGAACATTGGTAAAACCGGGTGGTTCGCCGCTTTCTGGTGTGGATTTGGAATTATATGACAAAAAGGGATTATTGTTAAAAAAATCGCGGACCGAATATGATGGTTATTTTCTGTTCGAATCGGTACCCTATGGCGAATATATGGTTCGTATCGCGCCATTATCGGCCAGCATTACGGGAATGAAACCAGAATTATCCGGTCCAATATTGGTTGGCCGTAATAATCCATCTGCAGAGCAGGGGGTTATTGTTGCGCAGCCTTTGGAAAGAATTGCACAAAATAAATCATCGGATGAAGCGGGAGATATAAATAAATAAAATGAAAAGATTATATGCAAGATGATAAACCATCATGCATCATCAGATGTATTTTATATTTTGTAAATATGGAGAAATGTAAAAGATGGTGGGCGATAACGGGCTCGAACCGCTGACCCTCTCGGTGTAAACGAGATGCTCTACCAACTGAGCTAATCGCCCATCTTTATCAGCAACTTTATGAGTTATAAAGTGCAGGAGGGGCAAATGCCAAAGAGTTTTGGTTTTGGCAAGTCTTTACTTTCAAAAAAAGCAAAAATTTTCGATATTCTTATAAAATTGGCGAAAAATAGTTTCGAATATCCCATATCATGCCTATATCAACATTATGAACATAGATGATCCACGTATTTTTTTATACCGTCCAGGCCTTTTAGATCCGGATTCGGCGCAGCAATTGGCAAAAATGTCATTGGCATCATGCGATGATGGGGAAATTTACCTGCAATATAGTGCAGTCGAATCATTTGGATTTGACGATGGCCGCTTAAAAACCGCGGATTATTCGGTTGATTCAGGATTTGGTCTGCGCGGTGTGTCGGGCGAAATGACAGGGTTCAGCCATGCCAGCGAGATAAGCGAGGCAGCAATTAAGCGCGCGGCGCAAACATTGCAATTATTGGATCCTGCCACGCAAAATCCCGCTGCGCCCCCGCAAAGGACCAACAGACATTTATATACAGATGGCAATCCCTTGGAACAGCTTGCCTTTGCAAAGAAAGTCGCATTGTGTGAGAAAATCGACGCAGCTGCACGTGCGCGTGATCCGCGTGTTAAACAGGCCAGCATAGGATTATCGGCCAGTTGGAGCGTGATTGAAATCGTCCGCGCTGATGGATTTGTGGCCACCGACATCCGTCCATTGGTGCGGTTAAATGTGTCGATTGTTTTGGAAGAAAATGGCCGCCGCGAATCGGGCAGTTTTGGTTTGGGTGGTCGTTATTTATATGATAAATTATTTGACGAAAGCGAATGGATGCGCGCCATTGAAGAGGCGTTTAAGCAGGCCGAGGCAAATTTACGTTCCGTTCCTGCCCCTGCGGGGGATATGACCGTATTACTTGGCCCTGGTTGGCCGGGCGTGTTGTTGCATGAGGCGGTCGGCCACGGTTTAGAGGGGGATTTTAACCGCAAAGGAACATCGGCATTTTCCGGAAAAATTGGGCAAAGGGTGGCTTCTCCAGGGGTGACCATTATTGACAATGGCGCAATTGCGGATCGGCGTGGTTCGCTTTCCATTGATGATGAAGGCACGGCGACTCAAGAAAATATATTGATTGAGGACGGTATTTTGCGTGGATATATGCAGGACCGCATGAATGCCCGTTTGATGGGGGTTGAGCCCACGGGCAATGGCCGCCGTGAAAGCTATGCCCATGCGCCCATGCCGCGCATGACCAACACATATATGCAGGGCGGCGAAGATGACCCGGAAGAATTATTATCGCGCGTCAAGGATGGCATTTATGCCAAAAGCTTTGGTGGCGGACAGGTGGATATTGTGTCGGGCAAATTCGTGTTCAGCTGTACAGAGGCATATAAAGTGAAAAATGGCAAATTGGGCGACCCCATTAAGGGTGCGACCTTAATTGGCGATGGTCCGGTTGCCATGCAAAAGGTTATTGGCATTGGCAATGATATGGCATTGGATGAAGGTATTGGCATTTGTGGCAAGGGCGGGCAAAGCGTGCCAGCCGGCGTCGGTCAGCCAAGCGTGCTTATATCTGGATTAACCGTTGGCGGCACAGGCGGGTGATGATGAAACAATTGGCGGCCAAGAAAATATAATATGTCTCTTGTCGAACTTGCCCGTTTCCCAACCAAAATAAAGGCAGATATTTGCAAGTCATTTTTGCAATCGCATGAAATTATGTCGGTTATATTTGATGATGGCATGAATAATTTTTTTGGTGGAGGCGGTTTAATTGCGGTGAAGCTGATGGTTTTGGATGAAGATCATGATGAAGCCGCTTCATTATTGGCCAAGGCAGAATTATTATGAAGGCGTGTAAATGACCCTGTCCCTGCGGGTTACCAGTTATAATATACATAAAGCCGTTGGCACAGATGGGCGATATGATCCGGCGCGTATTATGGATATATTACATATTGTCGATGCTGATATTGTCGCCCTTCAGGAATCGGATCGCCGTTTTGGAAATCGGCACAGCTGTTTGCCATTGGATATGATAGAAAATAACCAAAAATGGCAAATTGTTGATTTTAAGGGAAAGCATGAAAAAAAAGTGCATCATGGCATAGGGTGGCATGGCAATGCGCTGTTCATTCCAAAACAGGCAAAGATAATTCATTCCGAAACAATTAAACTCCCGACATTAGAACCAAGGGGAGCGATTTGCGCACATATTGAAATTGGTGGACAACATTTATGCATAATATCATGCCATTTGGATCTGTCTGGCCTTTGGCGGCGGCGACAAATAAGGACGATTTTGGAATATATTGATAAGCATCCCCATAAATTACCAACAATTTTAATGGGGGATTTTAACCAATGGTCGCGTTCGGGGGCATTATCCGAATTTGCCTATCATCATTTGAAATTGGTGGATATGGGCCCCAGCTTCCCTTCGCGGCGGCCGGTTGCCCGGCTTGACCGTTTATTGCACAGCCCTGATATCATCATCTCTAATCATGGTGTTTGCGATGATGCAAAGGCGCGGCAGGCATCGGACCATTTGCCCATTTGGGCTGATGTGCAGATATGAATATGCCGACTGTTTATTTTTTAGGCAATATTGCAGTGCAACTTAATAATTGACTAAATTATAAGCATATTGAATTGCACAATGATAAGGCAATATCGATAAACATATAAATTTCCTATGTTTTTTAATAATGGCACGCCCCGTGCAATAAGTGTCCATGATGGAAAATTATGACGATTTTCCCATGATGACAGCATTAAAAAAATTAAGGGATGAAATAATGCGGAAAACTAAAATGATAATGGGGGCAGTGGGAGCGACAGCATTTAGCATGCTGAGCGTTCTTCCTGCATTTGCACAAGAGGCGGCCGAAGCCGCTGCGCCAATTGTGGATAAGGGCGATACCGCATGGATGATGACCGCCACTGTTTTGGTCATGGCCATGATTGTACCGGGCTTGGCTTTATTTTATGGCGGTTTGGTTCGCACCAAAAATATGCTTTCCGTATTGACGCAAATTATCGCAGTGGCCAGCTTGGCGATGGTGGTTTGGGTGCTATATGGCTATAGCATGGCCTTTGGTGGCGGGGATTTAATCCCTGGCATAGTCGGTAATTTCGATAAGATATTCCTAAATGGTGTCACCGTGGATAGCGTGGCCGACACATTTAGCGATGGGTTCAAAATCCCAGAATATGTCTTTATTGCATTCCAAATGACATTTGCCGCGATTACCGTGGCCTTGGTCGTTGGCGGATTGGTGGAGCGTTTGAAATTCAGCGCATTGATGTTGTTTGCATTAATCTGGTTGACCATCGTTTATTTCCCCATTGCACATATGGTGTGGGGCGTTGGCGGCATTATTCTTGACATGGGCGCATATGATTTTGCCGGCGGCACAGTTGTGCATATTAATGCAGGTGTTTCGGCATTGGTTGGCGCCATTATCCTTGGCAAACGTATCGGTTATCAAAAAGAAATTATGGCACCGCATAGCCTGACCATGACCTTAATCGGCACCGGTTTATTGTGGGTGGGTTGGTTCGGATTTAATGCAGGCTCTGCATTAGAAGCAAATGGATCAGCAGCATTGGCAATGATTAACACCTTTGCGGCAACCGCAGGCGGCGTATTATTCTGGATGCTTACCGAAAAAGCATTGGGTCATAAGGGGTCAATGTTGGGTGCATGTTCCGGCGCGATAGCAGGATTGGTGGCGATTACACCAGCTGCGGGTAATGCAGGACCAGCGGGCGCAATATTATTGGGCGGTCTATCATCGGTTATCTGCTGCTATTTCGTGATGAAGTTGAAAGCGAAATTTGGCTTTGATGATTCACTTGACGCATTTGGTATCCATGGTTTGGGCGGCATAGTTGGTTCAATTGGTGTTGCCATTGTCAATTTGCCCGGCCTTGGCGGTCAAGCAGGTGATGATTATGATCTAATGGGTCAATTGGGCATCCAAATTGCCGCTGTCGGTATTGCGGTTGCGTGGGCAACCATTGGTTCAGCGATTGCATTCTACATCGTTAAAGCGGTTATCGGATTACGGGTAAGCGAAGAAGTAGAGCGCGAAGGTCTTGATCTTGGTGAGCATGGCGAACGCGCTTATAATTATTGATGATAAGGGAGGATGGCAGAAAAAGTGGGAACCGGTTTTTCGCTTCGCCATCCGACCAAAAGATTGAACAGGATGGCAGAAAAAGTGGGAACCGGTTTTCAAATATTGGTTAGAACTTTGAACCATCCGAACAAAAGGAAAATAAATTAAACAGTTTGACGGGTAAAATATTCTCTCTCACTCTCTCCTAGGCTATTTTATCCGTCTCAACTTGTTCCTCCCGCGAACAGCGACTTATACCCGGACCGAAATATCGGTTCGGGTATTTTTTTAACGGCGCTTTGGCCTTATTTCTCGCTGATATAGGGGGTTTCTTTGGGGGATAATGTGCCGCCTGATGCGGTGCAATTTCCGGTTTGAACATATTTCCATTTATCGGGCAGATAATCTTTTTGCGCAGTGCCCGCACAATTCACCATTTCCATTCTTTGGCTGGACCAAGTTGCACAATCATTTTTTTGCGCCAGCGCGATGCCATAGCATTTTTCACGCGCGGATAATTTGGACGTGGGAATGTGAATATTTTTATCTTCGGTAGAATATCTTATTTTGCTGCTTTCATTATCGGAACAGGAAATAAGCGCACCGATAGAGATTAAACCGCCAATTAAATGCTTCATTTTTAATCTATTATCTTGCGTCATAGGCGCATCGATAATCCAAATATGATATTCATGCCAATAAAATATTGCCATATCATCTTTGGAATAAATTGTTAAAGAGAGGATATGAGCAACAGATTTAATTTTAAGATAAACGCCCGCGATGGAAAGGCCCGCACTGGCCAAATTGAAATGATGCGCGGCAATATTCAAACCCCCGCCTTCATGCCCGTGGGCACGGCGGCAACGGTAAAGGCAATGCGCCCGGCAGAGGTCGCCGCCACCGGTGCGGATATTATTTTGGGCAATACATATCATTTAATGCTGCGCCCTGGGGCGGAGCGTATGGCGCGTTTGGGCGGCCTGCATCAATTTATGAAATGGGATAAGCCGATTTTAACCGACAGCGGCGGTTATCAGGTGATGAGCCTGTCTTCTCTTCGTAAATTAACCGAAGAAGGCGTAACATTTAAAAGCCATATTGACGGTTCAAAACATGTCTTGACGCCAGAACGATCGATGGAGATTCAACGCCTGCTTGGCAGTGATATAGTCATGGCATTTGACGAATGTCCGCCCAATGGGGTGGACCAAAAACAGGCGGAAAAGTCCATGGCGCTTTCTATGCGCTGGGCCAAACGCTCGCGTGATGGATTTAATAGCGGGGAGGAACATGCCGCGCGTTCCGCACTTTTCGGGATTCAACAAGGATCGTTGGATGAACGGTTGCGCGGGGAAAGCGCGGCGGCGTTAATTGATATTGGTTTTGATGGCTATGCCATTGGCGGTCTTGCCGTGGGTGAAGGGCAAGAGGCGATGTTCAATGTTTTGGATTTTGCACCAGAACAATTGCCCGACGATAAACCACGATATTTAATGGGCGTGGGTAAACCCGATGATTTGGTCGGCGCGGTGGCGCGCGGGGTTGATATGTTTGATTGTGTTCTGCCCACACGTTCGGGCCGCAATGGTCAGGCATTTACCCATTTTGGGCCGATAAATATTCGCAATGCAAAATTTGCTGAGGATCAAGGGCCATTGGATGAAAAATGTGTCTGCCCCGTATGTGGCGGCGATGGCAGCAAACAGGGGATGAGCAGCGGATGGAGCAGGGCCTATATCCATCATTTGGTGCGTTCGGGTGAGATTTTGGGCGCAATGTTGATGACACAGCATAATATTAGTTATTATCAAATATTAATGGCCAATATGCGCAAAGCCATAGCAAAGGGCGAATTTGCGGCGTTTCAGGCCGATTTTAATCGCGATTATTTTGGGGGATGATAAAATGGGAATGCAAGATATTGAAAATGCCATTGCACGTTCCCAACAATATAGCCCCTTTCTCCGCGATATTTGGGGTAAATTCCCTGAAATAGATTGCCAAATTGCCGATGGTAAATTTGATGAGGCAATGGCGTCAGCCTATGCCATAAAGGGCGCAGATATCGCCGAAACCCTGCGTAAACAAAGAAGCGCTATCGCGCTTATCACCGCCATTGCCGATTTATCAGGCCATTGGGATGTGTCTAAGGTAACCCGCGCGTTAAGTGATTTTGCTGACCATGCGGTGGATATGGCCGTGGGCCATGCAATCGCGCAGCATATTGGCGCGGATTATGACGCAATGGAAAATCCATGTGCGGGATTTGCCGTTATTGCCCTTGGCAAACATGGCGGGCGGGAATTAAATTATTCATCCGATATTGACCCCATATTATTATATGACCCTGAAACCCTGCCGCATAGGGAGGGGGAGGATGTGGCCAAAGCCGCCGTGCGTATTGGGCGGCGCGTGGTGGACATATTATCCGCGCGGGATGGGCATGGATATGTGTTTAGGGTGGATTTGCGCCTGCGCCCCACGCCGGAAGTTACGCCGATTGTTTTGACGGTAAATGCAGCCATCAGCTATTATGAATCCAGCGCGGTGGCATGGGAACAGGCGGCGTTTATCCGCGCCCGCGCGGCGGCGGGTGATGTGGCGCTGGGCCAATATTTTTTGGATGCGATAAAGCCATTTATTTGGCGGCGCTCGATAGATTTTGGTCAAATTCAAAATATTCATTCGATGATCCGGCAAATCCGCAACCATTATAAAAAAGGTCAGGAAATCGGCCTTGGTTTTGATGTTAAAAAAGGGCGCGGCGGGATAAGAGAGGTGGAATTTTTTGCCCAGGCACATCAGCTTATCTATGGTGGGCGCAATGGGGAATTGCGCATTGCCGATACATCAGAGGCGCTGCGCCGATTATCGCATTTTGGCCATGTCGATGCTGATATTAGCAATGATTTGATAGAGGGATATGCTTATTTAAGGCAAGTTGAACATCGGCTACAAATGGTGGATGACCGCCAAACGCATGAGCTGCCCCAGCATGAAGCACAATTGGAACAGCTGGTCCAATTGGATGGCGGGGCCGATATGCACAGCTGGATGGAAAAATTACAACAAATTGTCCAAAATATCAGCAGCCATTATGATATTTTGATAGAGGCAACCGCCGAAGAAAATATGGCCGATGGGGCGGGGCAGGGCAAAGGCAATATCTCCATTAAAGAGCAATTGACCGCATTTGATATGGATGAGACGGCGTGCGAACGGCGCATAGCACGCTGGCAATCGGACAAAATACGGTGCCTGCGCAGCGCATCGGCGCGAAAATCATTTGAACAAATTTTGCCGTCATTGTTGCACGCGCTTGCCGCTGCGCCCGATCCCAAAAATGCATTGAACCGATTTGACGATATTATTGATAAATTGCCATCGGCGGTCAATTTTTTCCATTTATTAATGGCGCGGCCCGACACAATGGCCCGGCTTGCCGATATTTTAAGCTATGCCCCCATATTGGCGGATGAGCTGACCCGTAATATTAGTTTATTTGATACTTTAATCGATCCAAATGTGGCCGCACTGCCGCAATCTTTGGCCGAAATGCGCCAATATTTTGAAACACAGATTATTGGCGATGAATATGAACTTATTTTGGATCAGGTGCGCACTCATGTTAGCGAATTGCGGTTTGCCGCAGGGGTGCAGCTTTTATCTGGTCAGCAAAAAAGTGAGCATTTGGCGCAAATTTATTCACATATCGCAGAGGTGGCAACCGAGATATTGGTGGATGCAACCCGTCATATATTTGAACAATCACATGGCAAGATAGAGGGCAGCGACCTTATCATTTTGGCCTTGGGCCGGCTGGGCGGACAGGCATTGACCCATGCGTCCGATTTGGATTTAATATTTTTATTTACTGGCGAACATGATGCCCAATCAAATGGCCGCCGACCATTGGGCGCAACGCATTATTATAATCGACTGACACAACGGATAATCGGTGCATTAACCGTGCAAACCTCATCCGGTCCATTATATGAGGTGGATTGCAGATTGCGCCCATCGGGGAATAAGGGGTTATTATGCGCGACGACGGAAAGTTTTGATCAATATCAGCATAAGGAAGCATGGACATTTGAACATATGGCCATGATGCGCGCGCGCACCATTTATGGCGGAGATGCAGCGCGCGGACAAATTGGCGATATTTTGGACGGCATCCACCATATTAAACGGGATGAGGCGCTGATTCATGCCGATTGCATTAAAATGCGCCGCGATATGGATGAACATAAACCTGCATCCGGCCCATTGGATATTAAAAAAATGACCGGCGGGTTGATTGATATTGAATTTATGATTCATTATTTGCAATTAACGCGGCAATGCGCCCTTTCGCCCAATTTATCCCATGCATTACAAATATTGATAAAACAGGGCCATTTGCCGGAAAATTTATATGATGCCTTTACCTTGCAATCAGGTCTTTTAATCTATTTACGGTTATTTGTGCCTGATTTGGCCGAGCCATCACCGCCAATACAAAAATTTATCGCCTCGGCGCTTGGCATGGAAAATTGGGATGCGTTAATCGATCAATTGCAAAAAAGCAGACAGCTTGTTACGCAGATATGGACAGAAATTTTTGGGCAAGAACGATAAAATATCGGGCGCAAACTTGCCAAATAATAAAAGATTAGGAATATATTATGACAGAAATTGGCGGGAAAATTCCAAGCATTACCTTATTGGATCATTTGGAAAATAAAGTAGAGATGGCAAATATTACCCATCCGGCGGTTATTTATTTTTACCCCAAGGCTGATACGCCCGGATGCACCAAGGAAGGCCAGCAATTTACCGAAAAATTTGATGATTTCACATCTTTGGGTGTCAATATTTATGGGGTTAGCAAGGATAAGCCCGCTAAATTAGAAAAATTTGCAGCAAAATATGATTTTAAGCATCATTTACTTTCCGATGAAGAAAGCAACTTCACCGAAGAAATGGGCGTGTGGGTGGAAAAAAATATGTATGGCCGCAAATATATGGGGATAGAGCGCGCGACATTTTTAACCGACAAATCCGGTAAAATCGCCCAAATATGGCGCAAGGTTAAGGTGAAGGACCATGCCGAGGCGGTGTTGGAAGCGGCCAAGGGCTTATAATAAATAATCAGGCCGACGTCATGAGCTCAACAATATCTGAAAAATCATTGCAAAAACCATCTCTGGTGGCCGCATGTAAAGAGATTTTATTGGTATCAGATGCGATGACCAAGGTAAAATGCGCCCGTAAATGCGCGCGCGATTGGCGGGCGGGTAAATTATCCATCGGTAATGCAGCTGATGCACAGTCCATGCCCGATCAACCATATTTTTTGGACAAGCCAATATTATTGCCGCCGCAGCAAATGCCCAAATTGGGCCGTGCAGGAAATGAGAAAAACCGAATCGCCATGATTCACAGCTTTGCCCATATTGAATATGCGGCAATTGACTTGGCATTTGATTTGGTGGGACGATTCGCCCATTTATTTCCGCCCGAATTTGTCGATGATTGGATTATGGTCGGCGCGGATGAGGCAATGCATTTTGCTATATTGGAACGCCGCCTGCGCCAATATGAAAGTTTTTACGGTGAATATCCCGCCCATGGCAGTTTGTGGGATGCGGCATATCGCACCCGTCATGATGTGGCGGCGCGGCTGGCCGTTGTGCCCATGGTGTTGGAGGCAAGGGGGTTGGATGTCACGCCCGCAACGGTGAAACGTTTTGAACAAAATGGCGATGTAAAGACGGCCAAAATATTAAACCGAATCTATCATGATGAGATTCGCCATGTTGGCGCAGGGGCGAAATGGTTCGCATTTACGGCGAATCTGCATTTCAACCAATGCGGCGAATCCCATGATGAATATTGGAAAAGGCTGGTAAAAACCTACTTTAAAGGTGGCTTAAAGCCTCCGTTCAACGACTCGGCGCGTCAAAAAGCCGGTTTATCCCGCGAATGCTATCACGCCCTTGCCAAGGCATAATTTTTCATTTTACAAGTTAAAACATAATAAGGGGTGGGCAGATTAACTGCCAGTTTAACTTTTCTGCGGTTTTTCTGTAGAGTGAATTAAGGGTCGTATATTTTATGAAAAGCTGCGTTTTGGCTGAAAAGTCCTCTTTTGCAAAATCAATAACATTATCTTTTGCACTTGCGTCCATATTTGTAATGGGAACGGCGATGACATCAACCGCCCATGCGAACAGCGCGGCCAGTGCTTCGGATAGCTTCCGCGTCGATACAAATAAGAAAAATGAAACCGCGCTTGGTAAATCAAGCAGCGAATTTCGCGGTCTATTCAATAAATTCGAAACCGGCGATGATTCAGCAACCGCTCAAGTCTTCATTCCATCGATTAACCCCGTTGAGTCCATGAACATGACGAGCCAATATGGTTATCGCACCGATCCATTTCGTGGTCGCCGCGCAAATCATAAGGGGCTGGATATCGCTGGGCCAATCGGCACCCCCATTTACGCAACCGCCGATGGCATTGTTGGTCGCGCCCGTTGGGTTAATGGATATGGCAAATATATTGAATTAAATCATGGCAATGCCATTCAAACCCGTTATGGCCACATGTCTGCATTAAATGTGTCAGAAAATGAGCGGGTAACAAAGGGTCAAATCATCGGATTTATGGGATCAACCGGTCGCTCCACCGGCAGCCACCTTCATTATGAAGTGCGCATCGCCGGCGAACCAGTAAATCCAACCGCATTTTTGGCCGCAAGCAATTATGGCTTGGCGTCTGTGAAAGATGATGCTAATAAGGGTGAAGGCGGCCCTGAATAATCAAATTTCGCTTTATTTGGCGTTTATTGATTATGATGACAGGCGATTGCGCCAACAAATTCAGTTCACCTTTGGGAGAGGGTGTGTTCTTGGGGGCAGGTAATGAAAAATTACCGCCCCTTTTCTTTATCTAAAAGCATCCTATATTATGAACATGGATATTGAATCAGTTATTTTATTGCCCAATGCGGCGCGTCGTGTTTCCGAAATTGCCCAAAAATTGGGCAAGGAGGCAGTTTTGCGTTTGTCGGTTGATGGTGGTGGCTGCTCCGGTTTTCAATATCGTTTCGGCTTGGCCGATATGATTGACAGTGATGACATCATGGTTAGCTGTGATGATGCGAAATTGGTGGTCGACCCCATAAGTTTTGACCTTGTAAAGGGAAGCGCGGTTGATTTTGTCGAATCGCTGGGGGGTAAATCTTTTCAAGTCACCAATCCACAGGCACAATCGGGATGTGGATGCGGGACCAGCTTTTCCATTTAAAATAGATATGATTGATTGATAGCGGGTGTTTGCCGCGCTATCATATCATATGACAAAAATTTCCACTTTTAACATTAACGGGATTAAGGCCCGAACCCCGCGGCTTTTGGAATGGTTGGATGAAACCGCGCCGGACATTGTTTGTTTGCAAGAGGTGAAGTCGCAGGACAAGGATTTCCCCAAGGATATGTTTGAAAAAGCAGGCTATGGAGTGATTTTTCATGGCCAGAAAAGTTTCAATGGCGTGGCAATTTTGGCCAAAGGGCAAGAGCCCAAGGAAATTCAGCGCGGATTAGAGGGTGAACCAGAGGATGAGCAGGCCCGATATTTAGAGGCCGAGATTTTGGACAAATCGGGCAATGCGCTGCGCGTGGCCAGCATTTATTTACCCAATGGCAACCCATTACCCGGCCCGAAATTTGATTATAAATTGCGTTGGATGCAGCGTTTACGCAATCGAGCGCAAATATTATTAAATGAGGAAATTCCCGCAATTTTATGCGGCGATTATAATGTGATACCTCGCGATGAGGATGTATTTAGCGTGTCTGCAATGGCAAGTGATGCATTGATGCAGCCCGAAAGCCGCGCCGCATATCGGCAATATTTGGGCGATGGGTGGAGTGATGCCTTTGTCACTAAATATCCCGCCGGCGGTGTGTGGACATATTGGGATTATCAGGCGGGGGCATGGCCGCGCGACAATGGTTTTCGCATTGATCATTTCCTGCTCAGCCCCATAGCGGCGGACAGATTGGAACATGCCGCAGTTGATAAGGAACATCGCGGCCGTGAAAAGGCAAGCGATCATGCCCCTTTATGGGTTCAGCTTCGCGATTAGGGTTATTTTATACCATATCGGGGTAAAGACTGCGCTGCACCCGTGCCACATCCAGCCCATAATGCGCGGCCAATGCCCGTGAAATTTCCAATTCCATCGACATTGTGGGGCGTAAATCGCGCCCTTCATACAGCGCGCTTTGGCTTAAACCTGGCCAGTCGGCAATTATTTTGCCGCCACTGTTAATATTGCCGCCGCACATCATTAAAACCGATGCTGTGCCATGATCAGTGCCTCTTGTGCCGTTCATTGCGGCGGTGCGGCCAAATTCTGTGGCAATGATGACCAAGCTATTATCCCAATCAAGACCCAATCCAGATTTGATCGCCCCCAACATGGCGTCAAGACCGCGAACCTGCGCGTTTAATCGGCCAAATTGTTGGGCATGTGTATCCCATCCCGTTGTTTCAATCATCAATAATTGGGCGGCCTGTGACCCCTTCATCAAATTGGCGGCCAATTGGCCTATTTTCTCGCCATTACGACCATTTTCAGCTGATAAATCACCGGCAAGATTTTTTGTGTCAATGGCCGATTGCCAAATGGGGGCCAGCATTTCATCCTGGGCATATAACATGGTCAACCGATTGATAAGATCATCATTTGCGGTGGGTAATTTTGTCGGCGCAAAATTGCCAACCTCTGCCGCACCGCGCAGGGCAAGGGGGATGGAGGAAGATAGTGCCAGCGATTTTCGCGATTGTGCGTCAATTAAGGGTATTAGCCGGTTTAGAAATCCGTCCTTTCGGGCATAGGGTGTGATGCCGCCCGATTCCAAAATATTTTGCCCGTCAAAATGCGACCTTTCACGATAGGTTGAGGCAATGGCATGGACAATATTGGCCTGACCTGTGCGCATCATCTTGCCTAATTCAACAAAATTTGGGTGCAATGAAAACATGGCGTCAATATGTTGATAATTGCTGCGGTCGGTTTCGGCCCGGCCATTTAATGCAGCAAAATCGGCATCCCCAATGGGCGATACCAAATCCAATCCATCGGCCGCGCCGCGCTGCAAAATATAAATTAACTTTTTTGGGCTGTTTATTTGGGCAAAGGCGATGCTGGGTGCGCCAGCGCCCGCCCCTGCGGCCATGGCAATGGCAATATGTTGCAATAAAGATCGGCGATTCATCATTTTTATCTCCGCAAAAATTCGGGCGCCATTAACGCCATCGCTATGCCCTGAGACGGGCTGTCGGCACGTGAAATCGCGGTTTCGCTGTGCTTTTGTAACATGTCATTCATGATAAGGGAGGCAAATAAGCGCGGATCGACTGCATTTTTGGAAAGCCCGCCTATGATATCTGCCAATTCGGCCCGCGCCATTAAAGCCGATGCGCCCATCCAATGATCGTTTAAATCGGGAAAGCCCGATGGGGCGCCGGGTTTCCATATGGGCTGGCCCATTTGATCGAGTAGGGCGATGATATTTCGCGGATTATCCGCCTGCTTCGTGCCAAATGCGCGCATTGCCGAAATGGCCCATTCCCATGGACTTTTATATTTAATATGTGCCGCGTTCCAGCTTTCTTCATGCATAATCAAAATTTTATATAGGCTGGGTAAATACCCCCCGCTTTGCATAAATGCATTTTCCAATGCAGAAATAAGCGCAGGCGGCGGTGTATCTGTGGTAAAGGCACGCGCCAATTTTGTGGCAATAAATCTGGCAGTTGCGGGATGGACGGCCACATCATCCAACATATGTGTCGATTGATCCTTGCCAATATCTGGATATGTTTTTCCTAAAAAGCTGCGCGTTCCTGGCTCATGCAGCATATCGACAAAAAAGCTGTCATCGGGTGCGACATTACCAGCAAAACGTGCAATGCGTTTTGCCTGTGGGCCGATGGCGACGCTCCACCCCGTCATTGCCATGGCCAATTGCTGTATATCATTTTGTGTATAAACGCTGCGCACGCCCAAACTATGCAATTCCAATATTTCGCGCGCCAAATTTTCATTTAACCCGCCATTGCTTTCGGGGTTTCGGCGGTTTCGTCGTTTCATAATCATGCTATTTGGGCCAAAAGATTGGGCCTGATCCAAATATAATATCATGGCAGGATGACGCACAGCAGATTTCAACAAATTTGCAAAACTACCCATTATATTTGGACGTATGGCATCGCGTTCATAATTGCCGGCAAAGGCGGTCACCTGTAATTTATCCGAAGATATGGCAAAATGATTGGACCAAAAATGCACCAATCGTTCGGCAAAGGGGGTGTCCGTTTGCAATGCTGCGCCAATTCGCGCCGTTGCCGCATCAATATAATGACGGCGGATGGCGCGGACTTCCTTTTGCACCTTCATTTCATCTATGGCAATATCGTCGCTGGGCTTTGCGGCGCCACCATCCTGCCTGCGTTGTTGCTGTGCAATTTCTCGCAACATTTGATATTCGGAAAATTCGGCTGCAATTTCTTTGGTGGAGGCAAGGGAGGCATATATTGGCGGCGCGGGATTATATTCCTTTAATTGCTGCAATAATTTATTTTGCAGCTGCTTATCATCAAAATTGCGATAAAGCGCTGCCTCATTTGCGCGGCCACCAAGGCCGAATCGATTATGAAAAAAATATGTTTTGGCCATTTTTGTAAGCCGCCCATTCATTTTATGACTATTGCAGCGATGATTGGATAAATCATGCCGCGTTACAAGAATAAATGGGTATCAAATTGTCGCAAAGGACAGGATGATGCAGAATTTATAAATTTTTCTGATAAATGGTGTAAACACGGTTGATGTCGCCCTTTATCGCTTCTGCAATGGCGTTCATCCCCTGATTATCATCCAAAATCCAACCAATTTCGCCGCGTGTTGCGCCATATTTGCTAATCGCATTTTTACGGATTTTTTCAATCATCATAAATGCCAATTGGCTTGCCAATCGGCTGGATTGCAATTCCTTTACCACGCCCATTAACGGCACGCGCATGGTGCGCACGCGCGGTTTACGCAGCCATAATAGCATTTTGGCCCAGCCAAAGGGAAATAGGCTACCTTTAAGGGGTTTCATCGCTTCATTCACATCGGGCAGGGTAATCATAAAGGCAACAGGGCGGCCTTCAACCTCGGCAACCATCACCAAATCTTCATAAACAATTTGACGCAATTTTTTGCCGACATAGGCAATTTCGGATGCGGATAAGGGAACAAAACCCCAATTATCCGACCATGCATCATTTAATATGCCCATGATAAGGGCGGCTTCTTCGTCAAATTTGCTTTTATCAACGGGACGAATATTTATACGTGATGATTTTTCACCAGATTTAACAATACGTTCGATTAAGGGCGGGAAATCATGGCTAATATCCACTTCCCATGTGCGCAATTCCTTGGCCTGTTGATATCCAAGCGCCTGTGTCCATGTTGAATATTTTAACGGATGATGTCCCATCATTACCGTTGGGCTATGGTCTTGACCCTTGGTCAAAAATCCCGGTTCATCCCATATAGAAAGCGATAATGGGGCAAGCACGCGGTGCATCCCCTTATCCTTCAGCCATGTTTCTGCGCGGGAGATGAGCGCGGCGGCTACCGTCTCGCTCTCTGCCTCCAACATGCCCCAATTGCCCGTTCCTGGCCCCATGCCCTGATTGGCGGGTTGTTGCGTGGCAAGATGGTCAATATGCGCGGAAATGCGGCCAACCACCCTGCCATTTTGCCGCGCCAAAAATAAGGCGACATCGGCATGTTCAAAAAATGGGTTTTTGGCAGGGTTTAGAAATTCCTTCACCTCCGCCCGCAGCGGCGCGACCCAGTGCGGATCATGGGCATTTAACCGATAGGCCAAATCAATAAATAATTTATGATCTGCCGCACTGGTAATTTGGGTAATTTCTACCTTTTGTCCTGCATCATTTTTCATGATTATTCCCCAATTTTCGCGCTGCCATTGTTGGTGCAATTTTATATGCAACAGGTTTAAGATGATTTTTTATTATCTTCGAGCGAACGGCGACGTGGATGGCCAGATGCGATACCACCCGACATTTCCTTTACCCATGGATAATCTTTGGCAACTTCTTCGGTATATCCTAAATTGAACACGGTGGGTGAACGATCTTTACGATCCTTGCGTTCATAATAAGTGCCCAAAACACGGTCCCAAAAATAATTGGTAATGCCATAATTGCCATCTTCATCATGGAAATGATGTTCCAAATGGCGTTGTTTCATAAATGCAACCCATTGATATTTTGGTTTAAATGCCAAATGTTGAATGCAATGAATAAATTCATAATAGCATGTGATTAAAAGGCCAGCAGCAAATGCCGCAGCAGCGCCGCCAATACCGCCCAATGCAAAACCAATGGGCAAAGTGGCCACCGCAATGGTGGGCAAAGTGGTATGCAATGCGCCGAATAATACCTCTAAATGATTGGGGTCTTGATGATGGTCATAATGAATACGTTTCCATGTCGCGGACATGAATTTGAATTTATACATCCATTGCCCATGCAAAACATATTGGTGCAATAAATGCCATACCAATGGGTAAACGACCAATGCCGCCAAAATTGACAATGATGTGGGCAATATTTGGGCGGGATAATAAATGAACACGCCAATGGAAAGTGCGGTTAATAATAAATAGGCGATAATCGTATAATGTTGGAAATATGCGATGATCAGCTGTTTAAGGTTCATCCGGTCAAGATAATGTGATTTTGTCCAAAAGCTTCCGCCTTCTGACTTCATATTTGATTCTGCTTTGTTCATAAACAATAACCATTCAATATAATAACTTACCCAAATATATGGGCGTGGTGGATCCCCCGGATCTTTTGCTGCTGACTTATTGGACCGTCAATTTGGCGTTTTTACGGCCAATTGCAAGACTGTCTGTCATAATCCAGCCTTATTCGCCCAAAATATTATGACGCGGGGTAAAAAGCGGCCCTTACTTTCATGTTTATGTTTATGGCTGCCTTGATGGTCATTTTCCTGCGGCGGTCGCCATATTTTGCATATCATCCATAGATAATATTTGCGGTAATATTTGCTTATGACCATTTCTATCATAAAAAAGATATAATGGCACACCAGTGCGGCCCTGTTGTTCAATAAATCGGGCGATATTGGGATCATTGCGGGTAAAATCACCCACCATGACAATGATGCCGGATTTTTCAAAAATATCGGCGGTTTCTTTTTGTGCGATGATGCGTTTTTCATTAACCTTGCAACTTATGCACCAGTCGGCAGTGAAATATAGGAAAATTGGTTTTTTCTCGGCCCGCAATTTGGACAGATTATCTGCATTAAAGGGGATGGTTTTAATATAGGATTGCGCCTGATGATCCGCCCGTGAAATTGGCGCAGGCGGCAGGACCAAAACAGATCCAATAAATATACCCGCCAATTGCGGTAGATAAAGGGTTTTGCGGACCGGCCCTTTTGCCTGCATATGGCCAAAAATATTTAATATAATCAGCAATAGAACCGACGCGACCAAAGCAATGACAAGGCCGCTTTGCCCCGAAAGCCGCCATAAAAGCCACATTAGCAGGATTGCGGTTATCGCCATGGGAATGGTCATGATGCGGCGAAATGTCTCCATCCACGGGCCAGAGGGCGGAATTTTACCGCGCAGCCATGGTGAATATGCAATTGCCAAAAATGGCAAGCCAAGACCAAAACCCAATCCGGCGAAAATCAACATGGCGGATAATGGCGGCAGGGTCAGCGCTGCGCCCAGGGCGGCGGCCATGAACGGGCCGGTGCATGGTGCACCGATTATCGCGGCCAAAATGCCCGTGCCAAATGATCCTGCTGTCCCTTGGGGAAGGGCGGATTGCAATTTGCCGCCCATTTGCGGCAGGTGGAACCAGCCCCATAAATTGGCGCATATCGCCACCATTAACAAGGTGAGCAACAGAACAAAACGCGGTTGTTGTAATTGAAATGCCCATCCAACCATTTCACCCGATGCGCGCAGACCCAATAATATAGCGCCCATTATGATGCAGCTGAACATTGTACCGGCAATATATGCCCATGCTTCTGGCTTGGCTTTTCCATTATCGCCATATTTGCTAATCGAAATGGCTTTTAACCCGATAATGGGAAATAGACAGGGCAGTAAATTTAGCAATAATCCGCCCAATATTGCTGCAAATATTATCAATATTATGGGCTGCGGCGTCATGGCGGCATCGGCATTTTTATCATCCGCTTCGCCGGAAATGGGCGCGCCATTTGCTGCAACTTGGCCGGGCCCTGCCTTTATCTCTAACCCCTGATGAGCGCCAATTTTCAACAATCCAGCAAGGATATTTTTTCCACCCAAATTATGGGAAGCCGATAAATTGGTCTCCATAATCAGGGCATTATTGCTGCGTGACCATTTTTGTCTTGCGCCCAAATCAATATTTTGTTGGTCGGCGGCAAAAAAATAGGGCGCATCAATTTGCATTTGCGCGGGAATGGGGAATGATAAACGGACCATATTACCGTTAATTTGATAATTTCCCATGCTGTCCGAAATTTGCGGTAATTTTTGGCGCATATTATCAAATGTCGATTTGCTGACGGTTTTTATCGCTCCATTTGTCGTTTCAATTTGAAATTCGCCGCGTTCGGGCACGCAAATCCGGTCGGTACAGGCAAGCCAGCTGGCCGATAGCTGGAGATTTTTTAAGTCTGCCTGTGTCAGCGAGGTTGAATTTTTAATCGGAAATAAAATCGCATATTCGCCCAGATAGACATGATTCATTAAATCAAAATATCGTTTGGCATGCGGCACGGGAAATAAGGGCGCACCAACAAAATTGGCAGCAGCGCCGTCCTTTGTCTTCCATATTAACTCAATGCCTTGGCCGGCCTCTCCTGGGTTTTTCCAATAACCATGCCATCCATTTTCAGGTTTCATCACCAATGCGATATAGGATGATGCACTGCCATTATTCGGCGCTTCTTCCGCCACCAATTGCGCGCTTATATTATTTTGCTTTGCCCACGCCCCCAAATGCATTTGAGGAATGAAAAGCAAAAAACCAAGGATAAGGAATAGAATAAATTTACGCTGCATCATGCGCTTATAATGGCGATAATATATGATTGCACGGCCTAAATAGGGTGAAATATGAATATCGTTAGTCTTTAAAAGGCGAGTGATATTTTATATGGCGAGCGAAAATTGTAATTTTATCTGTTGATTTTTACCCGCAACGATAATCCCTTCTTCTCCGCAAAACGCCGTAATGGGCATGGATATAGAGGTGATTTGATTGTTTTCGACTTGGCCATCTTTATGATCGAACAGGCTTTGCTGTGTGTTTTGCGCAACATATTGCATATTGGGCAGGCTTAAAATCTCCAAAACCCAAAATCGCGGACGATGGCGGTAAATACGCGGCACAATGCGGGCAATATGACGGGCATGAATTTTTGCCGCATCATATTCCACCATGACATAATCACCAGATTGGCCATGGGGTTTGATAATTTTTGCAGAAATAATATCGATTAAGCGGCCATGCGGCGCCCCCGATAATGAAGGCTGTGATGAATAATCCATAATATAAATATGCCGATAAGCACATTTATCGGCCTATCAACTGCAATCCTATAGTTTAAATGCATGGGCGTAAAATTACACCGACAACATGATATTGGCCCACCCAAGACCCTCTAAAAATTGGCAAATATATGGTTAATTTACATACCGCAATATATGGTTACATTGAGATACAAATTTTTACATTTATATCAAAAGCCATATATTTTAAGACTAATATTTATCTGTGCCTATAGGTTATTTTTTATATGACCGGCCATAGCGCCCCTTGCGCGTTCCCGGCTTTCCTTCATTACTGCGGCCCACTATTGGCCGGCCTTTATCACCCTGTGGGTTAAGTGTCGTGGCGAGCGGATCATTTATGCCCAGCTCCTCCGCCTCCAATTTGCGGATTTCATCGCGCAGGCGGCCTGCCTCCTCAAATTCCAAATCGGCAGCGGCGGCGCGCATTTGTTTTTCCAATGCCTCAATATGCGCACGCAGATTATGCCCCATCAATGGTTCGGCGGGGATATTTTTATCCGTTTTTGATTTAACTTCGCCTGCCGCGCTGTTCGCCACAATATCCGACACCTGCCTGATAATTGTTTTGGGGGTAATATTATGAAGAATATTATGTGCATGTTGTTTTTCGCGGCGGCGGTCGGTTTCACGCATCGCCCTTTCCATGCTGCCCGTTATGCGGTCGGCATATAAAATCACCTTACCCTCCACATTACGCGCGGCGCGGCCAATGGTTTGGACAAGGGATGTTTCGCTGCGTAAAAATCCTTCCTTGTCGGCATCCAATATAGCCACCAACCCACATTCGGGAATGTCCAACCCCTCACGAAGCAGGTTAATGCCGATTAAAATATCATATACGCCCATGCGTAAATCACGGATCAGCTCAATACGTTCCAATGTTTCCACATCGCTATGCATATATCGCACCTTTAACCCTGCCTCATGTAAGAATTCGGTCAAATCCTCTGCCATCCTTTTGGTTAATGTGGTTATGAGAACGCGGAAACCTTTTTCAATTACCTTGCGTGCTTCATCAATCACATCATCAACCTGATCCTCCACAGGGCGGATTTCAACCGGCGGATCGATAAGTCCGGTGGGGCGGATAACCTGTTCCACAAACACGCCCTGCGCTTGCTCCATTTCCCATGGGCCGGGGGTTGCCGACACGCTGATCGTTTGGGGACGCATAATGTCCCATTCATTGAAACGAAGCGGGCGATTGTCGATACAGCTGGGCAGGCGGAAACCATATTCAGCAAGTGTTATTTTCCGGCGATGATCGCCCTTTGACATTGCGCCAATTTGCGGGATTGTTTGGTGGCTTTCATCAACAAATAATAACGCATTTTCGGGCAGATATTCAAACAGGGTCGGCGGCGGCTCACCGGGCAAACGGCCGGTAAGGAAACGGGAATAATTCTCAATTCCGGCGCAGCTGCCCGTCGCGGCAATCATTTCCAAATCAAAATTGGTGCGCTGTTCCAATCTTTGCGCCTCCAGCAATTTTCCTTCCGCCTCAAGCTCCTTTAACCGCTCGGCAAGTTCAAAACGAATGGCGTCGCTGGCCTGTTTCATCGTTGGGCCTGGGGTAACATAGTGCGAATTGGCATAAACCCGAACACGGTCCAAAGACGCGCCCGGCTTACCGGTTAAGGGGTCAAATTCGGTAATGCTTTCAATTTCATCGCCAAAAAAACTTATCCGCCATGCCATATCATCATAATGGGATGGGAAAAGTTCCAAATTATCCCCGCGCACGCGAAAACTACCGCGCCCAAAACCAATATCATTGCGTTTATATTGCAGGGCGACCAATTTACGGATTAACTCACGCTGGTCAATATTGCTGTTTTTAACCAGATCAAAAATCATGGCCGAATAGGTTTCAACCGACCCGATACCATATAGGCATGAAACCGACGCCACAATTAACACATCATCGCGTTCCAATAATGACCGTGTGGCCGAATGGCGCATCCGGTCAATGGCCTCATTGACGCTGGATTCCTTTTCAATATAGGTATCGGACCGCGCGACATAGGCCTCTGGTTGATAATAATCATAATAGCTGACAAAATATTCCACCGCATTTTCGGGGAAAAATTGTTTAAACTCACCATATAATTGCGCGGCCAATATTTTATTGGGCGCAAGGATAAGGGCAGGACGCTGCAGTGTTTCCACCACCTTTGCCATGGTAAAGGTTTTACCCGATCCGGTCACGCCTAGAAGAACCTGATCCTGTTCTCCGGCCAATGCGGCCTTGGTCAATTCTTCGATAGCACGGGGTTGGTCGCCCGCAGGTTGATATTCAGACACCAATTTAAAAGCACGGCCTCCCTCTGCCTTATCAGGGCGATTGGGACGGTGCGGGGTAAAATTCCCATCGGTATCGGGTTCGTCTAATCCGCGTCTAATTACTAATTCAACCATAGGGTGAATATGGGGGGCAAAGCAGATTTTGTCATCATAAAAGCAGGGATAAATTTAACGCGCCGCATATTATTATTTGCAAAAGGATGAAAATAGGGCAGAAACAATGATAATCATATATATATTGAGGAATTTACAATGAAATTATCCACCAAAATTGCGGTCTTTACTTTGCCTACTTTATTGTTAATGGGCTGTAACTCCTCAAATGCCGATAAGGATGGCGACGGAAAAGTAAGCGAGGAAGAATTAAAAGCAGAGGTGGAAAAAAGCGGCATTGGCAAGTTAAAGGCGGGTCAATGGGAAATGAGCATGAAAATGAGCGAATTGGATGCGCCCGGCATGCCAAAGGAGCTTCAGGAAATGATGAAGTCGCAATTGGGCAAAGAACAAAAAATGAAGACCTGTGTCACCAAAGAACAGGCGGAGAAACCATCTGCTGAATTTTTTGGTGGGAATAAGGATAAATGCACCATCACCAAAATGGAGCGCGACGGCAGTAAAATTACCACTGAAATGAAATGCGATATGGGTAATAATATTGCGATGATGGGTAAGACGATGGGCGAATTTTCTGATAGCAGCTATAAAATGTCGATTGATCAGCAAATTTCCGGCGCAAAGCCAGAGGAAAAAATGAGCATGAAGGGCGAAATTTCTGGTAAATATTTGGGCGAATGTCCTGCAGAGCCTGCTGCCCCTGCTGTTACAATGCCTCCAAAAGCACCCGCTGCGCCGGTGAAGGCCGCCCCGCCAAGCGCAAAATAAGATAATATATATTTAAACGTTGAAAATATGGCGAATATAAGGCTTGATAAAGCCTTGTGTTCGCCATATGTTCCTTTCTATGTCAGGGGATAGGAAAGGAAGTAAATATGATTGGCTATATTACATTAGGCACAAATGATATTGAACGGGCCCGCGCATTTTACAGCGATGTTTTGGGCGAGTTGGGCGCAAAGGAATTGATGCGTTTTGAGCTAAATGGCTTCACCATGTATGGCCCAGATTTTGAGCAGCCATCATTGGCCGTCACTTTGCCCTTTAATGGAGCGCCGCATCAGGTTGGCAATGGCCAAATGGCGGGTTTAATTATGCAAAATCGTGCGATGGTCGATAAAATGCATGCCAAGGTGCTGTCTTTAGGCGGCGCAGATGAAGGCGCACCGGGTATTCGCGGCGAAGAAGGTGATATGGCATTTTATGGCGCATATTGCCGCGATTTGGACGGCAATAAATTATGCTTCTTTGCCATTGGGCCCGCCAGTTAAAAATGGTTCCAGCAAGTTAATATATAAATTTATCGCCGAAATAGAAATCGGAAATAGAAAAAGGCCGCTCCATAATGGGGCGGCCTTTTGCATGATGAGGTAATGGCGACAATGATGCCGCCATGCCATATTAACGCTTCGAGAATTGGAAGCTACGACGGGCTTTTGCCTTACCATATTTTTTACGCTCAACCACGCGGCTATCGCGGGTTAAGAAGCCTACTGCTTTAACCGCGCTGCGTAGAGCGGGTTCATAGCGGGTTAGGGCCTGTGAAATACCATGTTTCACGGCGCCAGCTTGTCCAGAAAGACCGCCGCCTTTTACAGTTGCCATCACGTCATATTGATCACGACGTTCGGTAATGTCGAACACTTGGTTAATAACCAAACGCAAAGAAGGACGTGCAAAATAAACGGTTTGATCACGGCCATTGACGATGATTTTGCCGGTGCCTGGTTTCAACCAAACGCGGGCAACCGCGTCTTTACGGCGACCAGTGGCATAGGCACGGCCTTGCGCATCAAGCTGTTGCTCGCGCAATGGAGTTGGTGCTTGAGTAGCAGCAGGCGCATCGGCGACCACTGTTTCAAGATCAGATAAACTATTTGTGGTTTCTGACATTATGCACCTACCTTATTTTTACGGTTCATAGAAGCAACATCAAGAACGATAGGGTTCTGACCTGCATGCGGATGTTCTGTCCCATTATAAAGGTGCAACGCACGCATTTGCGCACGGCCCAATGGACCACGTGGAATCATACGCTCAACAGCTTTTTCCAAAACGCGCTCAGGAAAACGGCTTTCCAAAACTTTACCAGCGGTAATGCCTTTGATACCGCCAATATAGCCAGTATGTTTATAATAAACTTTTTGCTTCAGCTTATCACCGGTGAATTTCACCTTGTCAGCATTAATAACAATCACATGGTCACCGCAATCAACATGCGGGGTAAATGATGCTTTTGTCTTGCCGCGTAAAATGTTTGCAATGATTGAGGCAAGGCGGCCAACGACCAAACCTTCGGCATCAATAATTTGCCATTGCTTTTCTACATCTTGCGGGCGGATCGACTTTGTAACTTTCGTTAACGTCTTCATGACGATCTCATTCCTTATAGAATATTGTTAATTAAGACCCAGCCAATATGTTATCATTTTGCCAAGGGCAGAATCATATATTATCTGAATTGAACGCGCTATTCGCAGCAAATAGCGCGAAGGTCAAGCAAAAGCGGCTATGTTGGCGCGGGTAAAATAATACCCTATGCAATAATAAATGCCAAAAAGTTATATTTTATCGTGCATTTGGATTTGCCGCGCCGTTAATATCGCTTTCTTTCTTATCATATTCGGGCTTATTCGTGCTATCACTCTCGTGTAACCAGCCGAAAGCCATTTAAAATTGTGCGGCCATTATCGCCCATGAAAGTTTCGAATTTTCGTGTAAATTCTGTGGTTAAGCCGCTGTTGCAATCAATTTTGCTGTTGAATTCCTCATATTGGTCGGGGCTATCCGATTGATTGATTAAATGCATGAGGATGCTATTTTTATCTGCACTTAATTCAAATCTATTTTGTTCCATTTCTTTATTATATAGGATGAAAAGCCATTTTATATCGCCAATAAGGCGGGATTTCATTTCTGTATCGTCTAATTTTATAAACTTATCCCTTAAAATTGTGCGTACATCATCGGACAAATGTGCCTCATCGATCATTTTATTGATGGAATTAAGATGCTGCGCCACAACTTCTTTATAATTAACAATTTGAATATCACCATTTTTGGCATCAAAAATATATTCAATTTTGCCATCAATAAAATATTGATATATTTTATAAGGAAAATCCGTTGGCCCATTTGTTTTTTGTGATATCAGATGAGCCTTTATCAACCAAATTTGCGATTGCTTGTCGCCCAAAGGGGTGAAATAATATGCAATATGCTGTTCATGATATAGCCGTTGATTATTGACGGGAATGTCGGCCCAATGTTCATAAACAATATATTTGCCCAAAGCTGGGTTAAAATTTTGACGATGTGTTATATTATCCAATGAGCATGCCGGCTGATTTGCAAATGCATTTGGCGTAATGAAGAATAAAGCGAAAATAGCGATTAAAATAAAACGCAGCTTCTTTATAATATAAACTTTAGCGATATTTACCAAGATGATGCACCCCAACTAAGGTGGCAATAACCACCAAAGCGCCGACGGCCTGATGCAGGACAGCCAAGATAATATTCATACCCGTCATCACCGTTGCAATGCCAATAATGATTTGAATGCCAAAGGCGCAATGTATGGCGATGGAAATGGGACGCGCGTCCTTTTTAACCCGCCGCGCCAATAAAATCAGCGCGCCAACCAAAATCCATGCCCACCAACGATGCAAAAAATGCAGCAAAAATGGATCATGTGTCAGGGCGAAAATCATCCCCTTGTCCCAATCAACGCCATCGGGATAAAAATGTTCGTTCATCAATGGCCAATCGCTGGCAACATATCCGGCATTTAAGCCCGCAACCCATGCACCCAACAGCAATTGTACGAATAAAATAGACAAAATAATAATGCCCATCGAGGTCATTTTAGAATTATTTCTAATACCCAATTGAGGGTTATTTTGCCGAGATTTAAGGTCAAGTGCGGTCCAAATGATACCCGCCAAAATGATTAAAGCGGTTATTAAATGAGCTGCGAGGCGAAAATGGCTGACATCTGTACGTTGGGAGAGGCCGGAGCTGACCATCCACCAACCAATGGCGCCCTGCAATCCACCAAGGGCAAGCAACGCCAATAATCTTGGCTTAAAATCTTGGGGGATTTGCTGTTTAATCCAAAACCATGCCAAGGGAATAGCAAAAGCGAGCCCGATTAAACGGCCCAAAAGACGGTGAACCCATTCCCAAAAATAAATAAATTTAAATTGGGCAAGGGTCATGCCCGCCGGCCCGTTAATTTCAATATATTCAGGGATTTGTTTATATTTTTCAAATTCCAAAACCCAATCAGCCTGATTTAATGGCGGTAATGCGCCGGTAATCGGTTTCCATTCGGTGATGGATAGGCCAGATTCGGTAAGGCGCGTTATGCCGCCAACCACCACCATGGCAAAGACCAATGAAGCAACAAAATATAACCAATAAATCAGTTTATTATAAATATTATTGCTATAAATCCGGCTTGTCATATCTGTATCCTGAACAATAGATATTATGCGTAATCAAAAAATTTAAATAGCATATGGACCATGAAAGCCTGTGCAGCAAGTGGCCTATTGGACATGTAAAGGCGCAAAAAAATAAAATGCATAAAAATTTCGATGTAATGTTGTAACCTTACCCGCTTTATGCCATATAGCATCCGTAATTTATAGGAATCGGCAGGTTAATGGCAGTCATCACAAATTATTGGCGCATATGGCGTTGGGACGGATTGGGCCTTGGCCTATCTGCGCTTTGCCTTGCCCATTGTTTGGCGACAACTTTTTTCTTTGCCTTAATGTCTTCATTGGGCGGCGCTGTTGGTGACCCAATTTTACATGAAATTGGCCTTGCTTTGGCGGTTATTTTTGGTTCTTTATCCCTCTATCAGGGGGTAAGGAAACATGGTTTCATCATGCCCGCAGCCATTGGTTCATTGGGAATTGGCGCGATGCTGGGCGCTTTATCCATTCCACATGGTTCGTCGGAAACATTATTCACCATGGTTGGTGTTGGCTTATTGGGATTTGGCCATGTGCTAAATTTCCGCGCGTCGGCTTAATTTACTCATTTTTTTTATGTAAATAGCTTCATTGGTTTTGGCCATTGATCAGTTATGTTGCTTTGATATGAAAAGCGCCTGCATCGCTTGCCCTTTTGTTGAGAGCGCTTTATATATGGCAAATGGATATTAGTCATCATCACCATCATGAACATGAAGGCCGCTCTTTAAGCGACGCCGCGCAAGGCGTTTTGACAGCTGCGGGTGAGCAATGGACCGACATGCGCCGTGATATTTTCGAAATATTGGCGGATTTTAAGAAACCTGCCTCGGCATATGATATTGCCGAATTAGTATCGAAAAAACGTGAAAAACGGGTTGCGCCCAACACGGTTTACCGGATTTTGGATTTATTTGTGAACACAAATTTGGCGATGCGCGTGGAAAGCGCCAATGCCTATGTTGCCAATTCGCATCCAGATTGCTTGCATGATTGCATTTTCATTATTTGCGATGATTGCGGATCGGCGGTGCATTTGGATGATGATGCCTTGTCGCGCGGTGTGCGCAAGGCGGCGGAAACGGCGGGATATGATGATGTTCGCCCGGTAATAGAAGTGCGCGGCAAATGCGCGGATTGTAAATAATTGCCCGTTAACGGCCAAAATTTTCAGCGAAATATTGCGAAACAAAATATAAAAATATGGAATTGACATGACCGACAAACCCGAAACACCATTTTTAGATCAGGTCAATTTTCCTGAGGATTTGCGCAAATTTTCGGCCAAAGAAATGCATCAAATTGCCGATGAATTGCGCCAAGAGGTGATTAGCGCGGTTTCGGTTACCGGTGGACATTTGGGTGCGGGTTTAGGCGTGGTGGAATTAACCACCGCGATACATTATGTGTTCAACACCCCCACGGATAAGTTGATTTTTGACGTTGGGCATCAATGCTATCCGCATAAAATTTTAACTGGCCGCCGCGACAGGATACGCACATTGCGGCAGGGCGGCGGTCTTTCCGGCTTTACCAAAAGAAGCGAAAGCGAATATGACCCATTTGGCGCGGCGCACAGTTCCACCTCTATTTCGGCGGCGCTTGGTTTTGCCGTGGCAAATAAAATGTCAGGCGCTCAGGGCAAGGCAATTGCAGTAATTGGTGACGGCGCGATGAGCGCGGGCATGGCATATGAGGCGATGAATAATGCAGAGGCCGCGGGCAATCGTTTGGTCGTGATATTAAATGATAATGATATGTCAATTGCGCCGCCTGTGGGCGGCTTGTCGGGATATTTGGCGCGGCTTGTCTCCTCCAGCGAATATGTGGGCCTTAGAAAATTTGCATCCAAAATAACGGCTAAACTTTCCCGCCGTGTGCATGATGCCGCCGAACGCGCAGAGGAATATGCGCGCGGCATGGCCATGGGCGGTACATTATTTGAAGAGCTTGGCTTTTATTATGTTGGGCCCATTGATGGGCATAATCTGGATCAGCTTATCCCCGTTTTGGAAAATGTGCGCGACAATGCCGAAGGGCCGGTTTTAATCCATGTGGTAACACAAAAGGGCAAGGGATATGCCCCCGCAGAGGCGGCGGCGGACAAATATCATGGCGTGGCCAAATTTGATGTTATCAGCGGAAAGCAAGATAAAGGGCCAGGCGGCGGCCCGCCCGCTTATCAAAATGTGTTTGGCGAGACCTTGGCCAAATTGGCCGAAAATGACCCCAAAATTTGCGCGATTACGGCGGCCATGCCATCGGGAACGGGCGTTGACAAATTTGCCGCCGCGCATCCCGACCGTGCATTTGATGTCGGCATTGCCGAACAACATGGCGTGACATTTGCAGCAGGACTTGCCGCACAGGGAATGCGCCCTTTCTGCGCCATATACTCAACATTTTTGCAACGCGCCTATGATCAGGTTGTGCATGATGTGGCAATCCAGAACCTGCCCGTGCGCTTTGCCATTGACCGTGCGGGCCTTGTCGGGGCGGATGGTTCAACCCATGCGGGCAGTTTTGATCTTACCTATTTGGCGACATTGCCCAATATGGTGGTGATGTCACCCAGTGATGAGGCGGAATTGGCGCATATGACCTATACTGCCGCCTTATATGATGATGGGCCAATCGCATTTCGTTATCCGCGCGGCAATGGTGTTGGCGTGGATATGCCATTAAAATTTGAACAGATTGAAATTGGCAGGGGCCGAATTGTGAAACAGGGGGCAAAGGTCGCGATTTTGTCGCTTGGCACAAGATTGTCCGAGGCGATGAAGGCGGCCGATGTTTTGGAGGCAAAGGGGCTTTCCACCACGGTGGTCGATATGCGCTTTGTCAAACCATTGGATGAAGATTTAATTCGTAAATTGATGACCAGCCATGAAGTGGTTGTGACATTGGAAGAAGGCGCAATTGGCGGACTTGGCGCACATGTTTTGACCATGGCAAGCGACCTTGGCTTAACCGATCCGGACAGCGCGCATGGCGGGTTGAAAATTCGTACCATGCGCCTGCCCGATATTTTCCAAGAACATGATAATCCGCAAAAACAATATGATGAGGCAGGGTTAAATGCCCCTCAAATTGTAGATATGGTGTTAAAGGCGCTGCGCCATAATAGTGCAGGGGTTGAGGAAGCAGGCGTCAGGGCGTAATGAAAATTACAGACTTACCAAAATATCATGATTTTTTTCATCCAGTATTAGAGGCAATTGAAAAAGCAGGCGGCTCTTCTTCTCTAAATGAGATTAACGATGCTGTGATTGAACAGATGAACTTACCCGCCGAGGCACTAGATATCATCTATGAAAGTGGGAATGGTGTTGTTGTTACTGATAGAATATCATGGGCACGCAGCTATCTTAAAGGCGCGGATTTGTTAGAATCTGGAGGACGTGGGATTTGGTTGTTGACTGAAGAAGGGCGCAAGGCGCTTCAATGGGATGAGAACAAACTTAAATCCCATATTGCATCAGTTACAAAGCCAGTAAAGAAATCATCATTACAATCTACTTTGGAACAAGATGAGTTTCTGCAAAATCCCGATAAAGAACATATTGATTGGCGCGATGAACTGCTACAAGTGTTAAGGGCTATGGATCCCTACGCTTTTGAAAGATTAGCGCAAAGACTTTTAAGAGCATCAGGTTTTGTTAAAGTCGAAGTAACAGCCAAGTCAGGCGATGGCGGTATTGATGGGACAGGCATATTGCAGCTGAGCCTCATGTCATTTCATGTTCTATTTCAATGCAAACGTTACCAAGGTTCGGTTGGTTCTGGGGCTATACGCGACTTTCGTGGCGCAATGATGGGGCGCACGGATAAAGGTCTTATTATCACAACAGGAACATTCTCACCAGATGCCAGGCGAGAAGCGACAAGAGATGGCGCCCCACCAATTGATTTAATCGATGGGGACGCTCTATGTGATAAATTAAAAGATTTGTCTTTAGGCGTTGAAACAAAGCTTGTTGAAAAGGTTGAAATTAACCCCGATTGGTTTAACCAGCTTTAACCCTTGGGAATGGCGGCCTGTGCGTTTTGACCGTCGCCCTCTGGCGCGGCGATAATATCGCGGGTCACCTCTGCCTTATTCACGGTTTCTGTTTCTGGGTCGCCAATTTGCGAACGAATGGCGGCATCAGAATCGCCTGCTTGTAAAATAACGGCGCGTTCAGATGTGCTACGCGGGGCTGCGCCGCCAAATAATGCTTCTAAAACCTGTTCATTATTGCCGGCATCTTGCGGACGCGCCGCGCCGGGTTGTGGCGGGGTCAATGCGAAATCGGGCGGCACCACCAATGGTGCAGAGCGTGAAACGGCGAACTCATCCGGACGATCACGGTTAAAAATGCTGGTTGAACCACATGCTGATAAAGTGGTGGCAGATGCCAAAATTGTTAATGTAATAATCTTTTTAGCCATGTTCATTCTCTCTTCTCACGTCAGCCCCGTTGTTATTTCCGGCGATAATTTCCGCTGTTTCTTTCGGGTTATCTTCGCGCATTAAGAACGCACGGGCAAGTAAAATTAAAACGCCAATGGTAATGCAAGCATCGGCAAGGTTGAAAATATAAAATGGACGAAAATCGCCAAAATGCAGGTCGGCATAGTCCACAACATAGCCATAGCGGGCGCGGTCAACAATATTGCCCAATGCACCGCCTAGAATAAGCGATAGGGCAAGAATATCACCGCGCATTTTTTCACGCATCATCCAAATAAAAACGATTAAGGCGATAAAGGCAGTCGCACCGACAAGCATCCATCTTTGCGCCTCATTATCCGCAGATAAAAAACCCATGGAAACACCGCGATTTTCCGCCCATGTAAGGTTGAAAAACGGGATGATGTGAATTTGCCCACGGCTTTGCAATGCCAATGGGCCAATCATGATGAATTTTACAATTTGGTCGGCGATAAATAATATCGACGCCAGCATGATGCCCTGAATTTTATATTTTTTGCTTTTATCCATGGATCACATCCTCGCACCGGCCACATAATGCGCCATCTTCGGCAACATCGGGCAAGTGCCGCCAACAACGACCGCATTTATGCGAATCTGTTTTTGATACTGAAATTTCATGTCCATCTGTCACCTCTGCAACAATGGATATTTCCGCAAAATGAACAGGATCAATTTTTAAATCTTTTAATGGCAATTTCACATCCGCCTGAAGGCTGGACCGGATGATTTTGTCACGGCGCAATGGTTCAATCGCTTCATTCACCGCTTCACGCAGGGCGCGAATCTCGCTCCATTTGTCAAATAATGCCATATCATGCCAATTGTTGGAAATTTCCGGCCATATTTGCAAATGAACGCTGTCGGCATTTTCACCAAAACGCGATTGCCAGATTTCCTCGGCGGTAAAGACCAGCACCGGCGCGGCATAGCGAACCATGGCGTGGAAAATAATGTCCATCGCACTGCGATATGCGCGGCGTTTTGGATCACTTGGCGCATCGCAATATAGGCAATCTTTACGTATATCGAAGAAGAAAGCGCTCAAATCCTCATTGGCGAAATCGGACAGCAATCTGGTATATGTGTTAAAATCATAATCATTTACCGCGCGGCGCAATTTGTCATCCAACTCCGCCAATAAATGCAGCACATAACGCTCCAATTCCGGCATATCGGCCACATTAACGCGCTCTGATTCCTCAAAATCGGACAATCCGCCAAGCATATAGCGGAAACTGTTGCGCAATTTGCGATAAGTATCGCCCACACCGCGCAAAATTTCATCGCCAATGCGGTGATCTTCGGTAAAATCAACCGATAAAGCCCATAAACGGATAATATCCGCGCCTGTTTGGTCCATTATTTTCAATGGGCTGATTGTATTGCCCAATGATTTGGACATTTTCATACCCTTTTGATCCATGGTGAAACCGTGGGTTAACACCGCCTGATAGGGGGCGCGTCCCCGCGTGCCACAGCTTTGTAAGAGGGAGCTTTGAAACCAGCCTCTATGCTGATCGCTGCCTTCTAAATATAGGTTGGCGGGCGGGATGCTTTTATCCTCGCGCACCAATTCGGGCCATTTTCCGCTTTCTAAGACAAAGGCATGGGTGCAGCCGCTATCAAACCAAACGTCCAAAATATCGACAATGCGTTCATAATTGGCCGCGTCATAAGCATCGCCCAAAAATTCCTGTGCGCGTTCATCACACCATGCATCGACGCCCTGTTCACGCATGGCCGCAATAATGCGGGCATTCACATCTTTATCAACCAGATATTCGCCCGTTTTACGGTCCACAAACAGCGTGATAGGCACGCCCCATGCGCGTTGACGGCTAAGCACCCAATCGGGGCGACCCTCCACCATAGAGTTTATGCGATTGCGCCCTTTTTCGGGTATCCAGCGCGTGTCGGCAATTGCCTGCAACGCGGTTTCGCGCAGGCTTTTGTCCTTGCCCGCCGCCACGCGGTCCATGGGAACAAACCATTGCGGGGTGCAACGATAAATCACCTTGGCCTTTGACCGCCAGCTATGTGGATAGCTGTGGCTGGTGCTTGAATCATTTCGCGCGGATAATAATGCGCCAACATCGCGAAGGTCGCTGCAAATTGGGCCATCGGGCGCGGTGAATTTATTGTTAATCACGCTGCCCGCACGTTCATCGCCGCGCGGCAACCATGGCCAATCTTCGCGGTAAACACCGTCCGCATCCACCGCAAATACGGGGTTGATGCCATGGGCTTTACATAGATCAAAATCATCCTCGCCATGGTCCGGCGCCATATGGACAAGGCCGGTACCCGCATCGGTGGTGACAAAATCACCGGGCAGGAACGGGCGGGCCTTTGTGAAAAAGTCGCTGTCCGGGAAGCTATCCGCCATGGGATGCTTGGCGACAGTTCCGGCAAGGTCAGAGCCTTTGAAATTAATAATTTCAGTCAAAGTCACTTCTGCATCATTGCCTATATTTAATCGGTCATTAAATTGTGACAAAAGAGCGCGGGCAATAATAAATTTCTTACCCGCTAGCGCATCAACATTGGCCGCTTCATATAGGCCATATTCAACATCCGGCCCATAGGCGAGCGCTTGGTTTACGGGAATCGTCCAAGGCGTCGTGGTCCAAATCACGGCATATGCGCCGATTAATTCTTTAATCGGGCTGTCGGTAATCTCAAATGCCACATCAATTTGGGTGGAGGTGATATTTTCATATTCCACCTCAGCCTCGGCCAGCGCGGTTTTTTCCACCGGCGACCACATAACGGGCTTTGCCCCACGATAAAGCTGTCCGCTTTCGGCAAATTTCAACAATTCGGTCACAATGGTGGCTTCGCTGTCAAAATCCATGGTTAAATATGGTTTGTCCCAATTGCCATTGATGCCAAGGCGTTTTAACTGTTCACGCTGAACATTCACCCATTGCTGGGCATAGGCGCGGCATTCGGCGCGAAATTCCTTTACCGGAACTTCATCCTTGTTCAGTTTTTTCTTGCGATATTGTTCCTCAACCTTCCATTCAATGGGCAGGCCGTGGCAATCCCAACCGGGAATATAGGGCGCGTCTTTGCCAAGCAGGCTTTGTGTGCGCACCACCATATCCTTTAAAATATGGTTCAGCGCATGGCCAATATGCATATCGCCATTGGCATAGGGCGGGCCATCATGCAGGATGAATTTTTCCGCGCCTTTGCGCGCCTCGCGCAATTTGCCATATAGGTCCTGTTCCTGCCATTTTGCCAAAATCTTTGGTTCTTTTTGTGGCAATCCGGCCTTCATTGGAAAGTCGGTTTTGGGAAGGAATACCGTGTCCTTATAATCGGGAATATTATTATTTGTGTCAGACATAATGAGGGCTTTAAGCTGTCCAGCCGCGCCCCGCAAGTATATTGCGGATATGGCGGCTTATTTTAACGATTTTGCGGTTTATATAAATTATCTTTTTAATGTAGGGCCGATTTTGGCAATATCCTCAATCAATATCATGCCATTATAGCTATTGGCGATGTCACCAAATTGTTCGGGCGATGTAATGCCGATAATTTTATCGCCCTCAATCTTATCTGCGACAATCATCTTGCTGTTTGCCGCCGCGACATTGGCCAAAAATTTATTGGGCCAACCCCATAGGGTGAAGCCTAAATCATCTATTGTGGCCAAAATAACGCTATTATGACAGCTTTGCGGCAAAGCACCCATCCATCCTTTTAATTTATGATCGGAAAGGCATGTTTTTGATTTTTCATAGTCAATTAATCCCGCCTTGCCCGCAAGAGGGCGCAACGCGTCTATGGATTTTGAAGAACCCAAAAACATGGTTTTATTGTCAAAATCACGGCCATTGGCGCGTAAAGTCTCCACCAATTTGGGGTAATGCGCCGCATCAATATTCTCGGCCTTTATGATTAAATTTATGGCTGATAAATTAGGGAGAGCGACCGAAATTGGGGTGCGCGGGGCGGCATTATCGCGCGCGCAATTACCATTTGCCGCCTTATCAATGACGAAATTACCATCCTTTGTGGTTTCAATATTAACAAGCAAGCTGCTGCCCCTTGCGCCGGCAACAGCCTGTAATGATTGAACATCAGGCGGCGTGACACTTGCTGCGTAGCCGATATTTTGTTGAATAAAACATCCATTTTCATCAACCGGAAGGCTTGTCCCCTTGACCGCGACCAATTGTGGTCCGCCCTTTGGTGCATCGGCAAGCCAGCTTGCATTTAATAATGAAATGCCTCCAATGATTAAGCAGATTATAACAATCGCCCATCTTAATTTATTGTTCGCCATGCCTGCCCCCTTAAATTATTGGTAGATTGGCGACCAACCAATTTTTGGCCACCATGCTGTCCTGATCCATTTGCGTAATTAACGCGTCCATATCATCAAATTTTGCCTCTTCACGGATGAAATGCAGCAATTCAACTTCTATCATTTGATGATATAAATCACCCTGAAAGTCAAAAAAATACGGCTCTAACAATAATTTAGGAGGGGTAAAGCTGGGCCGGATGCCCAAATTGGCAACCCCGTCAAATATGCCGCCATCGGGTAATTTGCCGCGCACCGCATATATGCCAAATTTCGGACGCAAATATGATCCCATGTCGATATTAGCGGTGGGATAGCCGAATTTACGGCCATTTTTATCGCCATGCTGCACTTCACCCTCAATGGCAAAGGGGCGGGTGAGCAAATTTTGCGCCGTGGCAATATCGCCATTTTTCAATGCGGCGCGAATCCTGCTAGAGGAGATGACTTCATCCCCATTGGTAATGGGGGATAAAGCGCGCGAACGCAAATTAACCGGTGCGCCATAATCGGATAGATTTTGGGCATTGCCGCTGCGCCCCTTGCCAAAGGTGAAATCCTGTCCGGTCACCACGCCCGCCACGCCCAATTGCTCAGCCAATAATTTTGTGACAAAATCGGCCGCGCTCATATTGGCCAATGTCTCATTAAAATCAAAAACCAACATGGCATCGGCGCCAAATTGGGAAAAAATCTTTTCCCTTTGGTTCAAACTGGTCAATCGAAAGGGTTCGGCATGGGGCATGAAATATCGCACCGGATGCGGGTCAAATGTTGCAATGTAAAAAGGGCGGCCTTCCTCCATTGCCCATTTTTTTGCCGCGCCGGCCACCGCCTGATGGCCCAGATGAAATCCATCAAAATTACCCATGGCGATAATCGCGCCGCGATTGTCACCTGCCAATATATCATGGCTGGAAAATTTAGCCATTATTTGGCTTTTCTTTGCGGATTAAGGTCACAAAATCATATGCGGGTATTTTATCCGTGGCGGGAAAGCTTTCGCGTTTTTGTTCTTCAAAACCATCATATAAATCGGCATCAAAGCTGACATCACCCATGGCGTCCATGTGAATTTCGGTCAATTCTATACGATCTGCCATAGGCAGGAACATGGCGTATATTTCTGCGCCACCAATAATATAAACATGGGGGCTTGTGGCGATTTTTAACGCTTGCTGCACATTATATGCCGTTTCTGCGCCATCTTCTTCCCATTCAGTGTCGCGGGTCATTACAATATGGCGGCGGCCCTCCAACAAACCGGGCAGGCTGTCAAAGGTTTTGCGGCCCATAATCATTGGGCGACCCTTTGTTATTTGCTTAAAATGCCGCATATCTGCGGGAATGTGCCAAGGCAAACGATCCTTATTGCCGATAATATTATTGCTCGCGCGGGCCAGGACCAAGGTGATTTCGGGATGCTTCATCGCTTTATATACTCAGCCTTTTTGTTAAAATGACGCTTATGTCATTTTTCATAAGATATTTTTGTGATGTGGCCCATTTTTCGTCCGGGCCTTGCCTCTGCTTTGCCATAAAGGTGCAGCTTTGCAAGGGGGTCATCCAAAATAGCCTTAAATTCATCAATATCATCGCCAATAATATTGGTCATGATAATGTCATCGCCGCATATTTTGGTGCTGCCCAGGGGCAGGCCGCAAATTGCGCGAATATGATTTTCAAATTGGCTGCTTACCGCACCCTCAATCGTCCAATGCCCGCTATTATGAACGCGCGGGGCCATTTCATTGAAAATTGGTCCTTCGCTGCTGGCGAAAAATTCACCGGTTAAGATGCCAACATAATTGGATTGTTCAGCAATTTTCTGCATCAATTTTCTGGCAACGGGTTGTTGATCCTTTATTATCGATGGCGCGGGCAGGCTGCTGGTCGATAATATGCCATTTTTATGGATATTATGCGGGCTATTATAAAAAATAATCTCGCCATGCACATTGCGCGCCATGATAACCGAAAATTCGGCGGAAAATTCGACAAGACCTTCTAAAATCGCAGGCTCTCCATTTAATGAAGCCATTGCTGCATGTAATTCATCCATATTGGCAACGCGAAATTGCCCCTTGCCATCATATCCCATGCGCACGGTTTTAACGATTGCCGGAAAACCGGTTTGTTGTGCCGCCGGCGTGCAATCGGCCATGTTATTTAATGCAGCATAGGGCGCGGTTATCCCGCCCATGGCGATGGCATATTCCTTTTCGCTTAACCGGTGCTGTGCAATTTGTAATAATGATAAGGGCGGATAAATATTTTTATTCTTTTCCAACGCCCGTAACGGGGCAACCGGAATATTTTCAAATTCGATGGTAATGACATCGCATTGGCTGGCAAAATGTACCAATGCCTGTTCATCATCATATGGCGCACAGGTGAAATAATCCGCGCTAATCGCCGCGATGCTATCTTGTTCGGGGGCATAAATATGGGTGTGATATCCCATTTGCCCCGCCGATATTGCCATCATGCGGCCCAATTGCCCGCCGCCAATAATGCCGATGGTTGACCCCATGGGCAGGTAATGATGCGCATTATTGGAATTTTGTGGCGGATTATGTGGCGACATTATGCGTTCTTTGGCCCCAATGGATGTTCGGCAATGCTTGCGCTTTGTGCCGCGCGCCATGCATCCAATTTTTGGGCAAGGACGCTGTCATTATTGGCCAATATGGCCGCCGCCAACAGGGCAGCATTTTTGGCCCCTGCCTGTCCAATGGCCAAAGTGCCCACGGGAATACCGGCGGGCATTTGCACGATGGATAGCAAGCTGTCCATTCCGTCCAATGCGCGCGATTGCACCGGAACACCTAAAACCGGAATACGGGTCATGGATGCGGTCATTCCGGGTAAATGCGCCGCGCCGCCTGCGCCTGCGATAATGACGTGCAGGCCGCGATCGGCCGCGCTTTTCGCATAATCATATAATCTTTCAGGGGTGCGGTGCGCGGAAATGATTCGGCATTCATGCTCCACATCCAATTCGCGTAATATATCGGACGCGCCCACCATGGTTTCCCAATCGGATTGGCTGCCCATAATAATGCCTATTTTTACCGATCCTGTATCACCCATATAATGGCCCCTGCGGAATAATATGAAAATAATGCCATGCGCCACATGGCACATGCAATGCTGTTTCAAAAATATTGCTATTGTCTCTAAACATCATCGCGCCAATGCGCAATAATGACAAAGCCAGAAATATGATTTTTATTGCAGAATGACCGCGCATATATTTGCAGCATATAATTTACTTGATTTAAATGATTAATTGCTAGATTCTAAACAAATAATAATAAACCGGTCGCGTTATATAATAATAATTATGACGGTTGATATGATGAATGATGATGAAAATCGCCAAAAATTGGAAAATTTGGTTGTGCAACTGCGCGCCGAAAATCTTGCCTTAAAAAACCAAGTTGAACATTTACAACTTGCCAATAGCGTCGATGAATTAACCGCTATTTTAAACCGCCGCTCATTTTTAGAGGCGCTGGAGCGGTGGTGTTGGCGGTTAAAACGTTATTCGGGGCAATATGCTCTTGCCTTTATTGATGTTGATAATTTGAAACAAATAAATGACCAATATGGTCATAGCGCGGGCGACGCCGTGTTGGTGCATGTCGCCCAAATATTAAGCCATGCCATTAGAAAGTCCGATTTTGTCGGGAGATTGGGCGGGGATGAATTTGGCATATTGCTGGACACAATTGATCCGCAATTCATTCAGCATAAGGCAAGAAATTTGGGCGATGCAATATCGAGCGAGCCTGTGGAATATGAGGGCCAAGTCATTCATATCTCTGCATCCATTGGCATTGTGCCGATGGTAAGGGGGCAAAGCGCGTTACAGATTATGACCCTTGCGGATGAGGCAATGTATAATCATAAACGCGCCAAGGGCATTGTAAAATCCCCATTGGAATAGGGATAGGACCGACAAATAATCAAATAATATGACGTGATTGCCGGACCATCACTGGCCGTTAATCTTTTAAATAATAATATTCGCCGCCCTGTGCATCATCGTTTAATTCATAAATAATCGGCTGTCCGGTGGGGATTTCCAAACCGGTAATATCATCATCGCTTATATTGGATAAATGTTTGACCAATGCGCGCAGACTGTTGCCATGTGCAGAAATCATAACTTGCTTGCCCGATTTAATTTCAGGAACAATGACATTTTCCCAATATGGCAATACGCGAATAATCGTGTCCTTTAAACTTTCCGTATTGGGAATGTTAATGCCGGCATAGCGCGGGTCATTTTCCATGGCAAAGGGGGAGTCACCATCCATTGGCGGCGGCGGAATGTCAAAGGAACGGCGCCAGATATGTACCTGTTCCTCGCCATGTTTTGCGGCGGTTTCCGCCTTGTCCAATCCGGTTAGGCCGCCATAATGGCGTTCGTTTAATTGCCAATTTTTGGTAACGGGCATCCATAAACGGCCCATTGCCTCCAATGCTAAATTCATGGTTTTAACCGCCCTTGTCTGTACGCTGGTAAAACCAATATCGGGGGCAAGGCCCTTTTCCTTCATTAAAATACCCGCGTCCCATGCCTCTTTTGCGCCTTTTTCGGTAACATCCACATCCCACCAACCGGTAAAACGATTTTCCAAATTCCATTGGGATTGGCCGTGACGGATTAGGATAAGTTTAGGCATAATCTGGCTTTCTATATTTAGCAGAGATGTTGAGTAATAATTATATTTTTTTACTCATAAAGCGGCTGAACGGATCGTCAACATATTGTGCAAAGGGTGGACAAAATATAAACCCATTTTTTTGATATAATTGGATTGCGGGTTCAAATGCCTCGCCTGATCCGGTTTCCAGGCTTAATCTTTCATAACCGCGCCGCTGTGCTTCGATAAATATATGGCTTAGCATTGCCTGAGATGCACCCCGGCGCAGATAATCGGGATGGGTGCGCATGGATTTAACCTCGCCATGATGTGGCGCAATTTCTTTTAATGCGCCGCAACCGGCAAGCTTTGGTTCATTTTGGCTATCATCCCAAATTGACCAAAATGTCACATCATCGCCATTTAACCCGTCAAAATCCAAAAAATGACAGCTGCCCTTGGGCGAATTGGCCAACATGGATGCAAAATGCAATTCCAATAAAGCCCTTATCTCTACGCCCGATAAATCATCAGCGATGATGCGCATATTTATTTCCTAAACAAGCTCCGCCAAGGTAGCAATACATTGTTCGGCCAAATGGATACAGCGATCGGGCGACCAGCCGCGATCAACATCGGGCAAATCGTCATTATCCTTAAATGGCATTTCCAATGTCATGGCAATACAGCCCATATTTGTGCCCATTTTCGCATCATTATATCGCTCTGCCAATTGATTGGTGGAAAGGGATAAATTCGCTTTACGTTTGGCATCCAATGGATAGCCAATTTTGGTTTGGAAATCGGCGGTGCGGGTGGCCAATAAATCACGATAGGCGTGATATTTGCGGCTTTGTTCATCGGTTAAGGATGGGATACCCTCAAAACCGGCAATGAAGACGGCGGGAATCGCCTCATCCCCATGAACATCCAATGCCCAATGCACGCCTTTTTCATCCATCGCATTGCGGATGGCCAGCACTTCGGGGCTTTTTTCCAAAGTTGGATTGTCCCATTCGCGGTTCAGGTTCGTACCCACGGCATTGGTACGTAAATGCCCACGGCATGATCCATCAGGGTTGCAATTTGGCACAATATTGACGGTGCATTTTTCCAATAATTTACGCGCATGAGGATTGGCCGGATCGGTCAGCGCATATAATGCGCCCTCCATCCACCATTCGGCCATTGATTCGCCGGGATGCTGGCGGCCATATAACCATAATTGCGTGTCGCCTTGCCCCATGGTCAGGCAATCAATGGGTTGCCCCTCTATGCTATGGCCCAAAACGCGGTGCGAAACACCATCATATTCGCAAATATCGGCGATTAAATCATGGTGGCGTTCCATGCTATATGGCGCAAAATATGCAAACCAACTAAGCGGGCTTGTCGGGGTATAGGTGATGGTCAATGTGCCATCATCTTCATCTGCATCAAATGTGGACGGTGCGCGCAGCCATTCGACCCTATCTTCGCTTACACAGGCATTATAATTGGGCCAACCATCGGGATAGGCGCTTTTATTTAATCCGGTGATTTTTAATGTGACTTCTTCACCAGGCGTGCCGGCCACACGAAAATGAAACCATTGGAAAAATTCGCTGTTTTTATCTTTACGAATCGATAATTTTGCCTCTGTGCCATTGATCGAATGAGTGATGATATTGCCGCTATCAAATGCAGCATTTATGTCATGTATTGGCATTATTATAATGTCCCTCAATAATTATATTATATTTTGTTATTATATTATTTAACGGTAATTGTCTCGCCACTCTTACCTGGAAAATTCATAAAAATGGCGCTTGCCAGTTTGGATGCAGCTATTCCCGGCTGTGCAGCGGGTGATTTTGCCCCCGCACGCTGACGCGCTGTGCCCTCCCAAAATACTATATTATCATCAATATTCACCATGCTGATACGCAAAGTGGTTTCAACCGAAGGGCCGCCGCTGCCGCCCAAATTTATGCCAACGCCAACCCCAAAGCCGGAACGATAGCCGCCCGTGCCGCCGCCAACGCCAACGGATATGGGGGAACGTGAACCCGATGAATCAATTTCAACACGCTCCACACTATATTTCACCTTATATTGCGTCACTACATCCTTACCCACGGGAAACACAGCATATCCAATATTGGTCAATTCACGCTCAATCGCGGCCTTATAGGGGGATTGTGATAAAATATTTTTCCCCGAACCATCAAATGGCACGACCATGATAGTGCCCAAATTAACAGTCTCCAGCGCGGGGGCATTATTGTGAAAACGGGTTACCTCAACCGGCCCGGTCGGCACCATACATGCCGAAAGCCCCATTGGTAAAATGGCGATGACGCCCAAAATGCGTGCTTTTTGAAATATATTTTTACCATTAAATCGCTGCGTCATGCTATATCCTTAATATGATATTTGGAATAGTTTAGGCGGCTTGGTTAAATTGGTAAAGACCCAACTATATCCATGGCCATATATTAAATTTTCGGCGAAGATGCTTATCTTACTTGACTTTGCGCCGCCGCCCTCATAGTGACGCCCCTCATAAAGAACTTACACAATTATTTGGGATTATCACGATGAAGATCGTCAACTCTTTGAAATCGCTTAAAGGCCGTCACCGCGATAACCGCGTCATTCGCCGTCGTGGTCGCATTTATGTGATTAACAAGACGAATCGCCGTTTCAAGGCGCGTCAGGGCTAATCATATTTGGCCTTTGGCCATAATATAGTGAAGTTACCGTCCCGATATATGTCGTGGGCGGTTTTTTCATATGCATATTTATCATATGCAAATATGCCTTAAAAAAGGGGGTTTTATGCCGCAATTGCGCGAATCCGATTCTGTCATGCCAATTAAAAATGTCATATTTGATGTGGGCAAAGTGTTATTTAATTGGGATTTACGCCATTTATTCCGCAAACATATTATGGATACGGAGGAATTGGAATTCTTTGTCACTCATGTTGTGACCCCAGAGTGGCATTTTCAACATGATGCGGGCCGCCCCTTGGCCGATATGGTGGTGGAGCGAATCGCAGAATTTCCCGAATATGCCGACTTGATTCGGCTTTATTCCACCCATTTTAATGAAACCATCCCAGGGCCAGTTGAACATATGCCCGAATTGGTGGCAAAATTGGTACAAAATAATGTGCCCTTATATGCCATCACCAATTTTGGCGCGGAATTCTGGGATGGCTTTGTTGTGACCCAACCAATATTTGACCATTTTGGCGGGATTATTGTGTCTGGCGCGGAAAAATTGTTAAAACCCGACCCTGCAATTTATCAATTGGCGCTATCGCGATTTAAACTAAATGCGCCGCAATGCATTTTTATTGATGATTTGCCCGCAAATGTGGCTGCCGCCAAAAAATTGGGCATGGCGGGACATATATTTACCGATGCTGGCACGTTGGAACAAAAATTACACGCTATTGGTTTATTATAACATCTTTTTTTTAACGACATTGTTTTGAGCGATATCGATGCATTAAAACTTCACTTTTTGGGTGGATTTAATGACATAGCTATGCTTTACGCTTTGATACGCGTTTCTCCATGGTGATGGCTGCTATTCTTCTGCGGCTTTCTGCCAAAAACTAAGACAGGATAACCAATGAACATTCACGAATATCAAGCCAAAGAACTTCTTGCAAAATTTGACATCGCAATTCCGGCGGGCTTTGCCGCGTTAAGCGTGGAAGAAGCAGTTGCTGGCGCAGAAAAATTGCCCGGGCCACTATATGTCGTAAAGGCGCAAATCCACGCTGGCGGGCGCGGCAAGGGTAAGTTTAAGGAATTGGGCGCGGATGCAAAGGGCGGTGTTCGTCTTGCCAAATCAATTGATGATGTGCGCGCCGATGCCACCGAAATGTTGGGCAATACTTTGGTTACCATTCAAACCGGCGATGCTGGTAAACAGGTAAATCGTTTATATGTCACCGATGGTGTGGACATTGCCAATGAATATTATTTATCCATGTTGGTGGACCGTGCCACGGGCCGTATTGCCATGATTATTTCCACCGAAGGCGGTATGGATATTGAAACCGTGGCGCATGACACGCCGCACCTTATCACCACCATCACCATCGATCCGGCAACTGGCTTTACCGACGCGGACGGTAAAAAGGCAGCAGCTGCGCTGAACCTGTCGGGTGATTTGGCAGCTGAATGCGAAAAATTGACTGCGAATCTTTATAAAGCGTTCACATCGCTTGATTGTGAGATGTTGGAAATCAACCCATTGGTGGAAAGCGCCGACGGCAAATTATTGGTGCTGGACACCAAAATGAGCTTTGATGGCAATGCATTATTCCGTCATCCAGAATTATTACCTTTGCGTGATGAAACCGAGGAAGACCCTGCAGAGGTTGAGGCGTCAAAATATGATCTTGCCTATATTAAATTGGACGGCGACATTGGATGCATGGTCAATGGTGCGGGCCTTGCCATGGCGACAATGGATATCATTAAATTAAATGGCGCATTTCCTGCAAACTTCCTTGATGTGGGCGGCGGCGCGACCAAAGAAAAAGTGACCGCAGCGTTCAAATTGATTCTTTCTGATCCTGCGGTAAAGGGCATTTTGGTCAATATTTTCGGCGGCATTATGCGTTGTGACATTATTGCCGATGGCATTGTTGCCGCAGCAAAGGATGTGAACCTGTCCGTGCCATTGGTTGTTCGGTTGGAAGGAACAAATGTGGAGCAGGGTAAAGAAATCCTTGCCAATAGCGGGCTTCCCATTGTTTCGGCCAATGATTTGGGCGATGCGGCAAAGAAAATTGTCGCCGAAGTAAAACAAGCCGCTTAAGTAAATGATGAAAATGCTTGACGTTTACGTGAACGTCAAGCATAACATGCCGTAAAGCAGGATGGGTTGGTGCATTTGCCTCAATCCACCCTGATTCGAGGGCCGTAAATAATGCGGTAAAATATCAGCGGAAGGAAAGTTTATGAAAATCCTTGTCCCCGTTAAACGGGTAATCGACTATAATGTAAAACCACGGGTAAAGGCCGATGGCAGCGGTGTTGATTTGGCAAATGTCAAAATGAGCATGAACCCATTTGATGAAATTGCCGTCGAAGAAGCGATTCGCATTAAAACCGCCGGTAAAGCAGAAGAAATTATTGTCGTTTCCGTTGGTCCGCAAAAGGCGCAGGAAACTTTACGCACCGCGCTTGCCATGGGTGCAGACCGCGCCATTTTGGTTCAAACCGATGAAGAGGTTGAGCCATTGGCAGTTGCCAAAATTCTCACCAAAATCATGGAAGAAGAAACCCCCGGCCTTGTCCTTTTGGGTAAGCAAGCCATTGATGATGACAGCAACCAAACCGGCCAAATGTTGGCCGCAATGACGGGCCGTCCACAGGGCACATTTGCCAATGAAGTTAATGTTGATGGCGATAGCGTGACCGTGAAACGCGAAATTGATGGCGGTCTGCAAACGGTTAAATTGACATTGCCTGCCATTATCACCACCGACCTTCGTTTGAATGAGCCGCGCTATCCTGCGCTGCCCAATATTATGAAGGCAAAATCAAAGCCAATGGCAAATAAAACCCCCGCCGATTATGGCGTGGATATTGCGCCGCGCCTTACCACATTAAAAGTGGTCGAGCCGCCCGTGCGTCAAGCCGGTGAAAAGGTCGCCGATGTCGACGCGCTTATTGAAAAATTAAAAGCCGTTGGCGCGGTTTAAGGGATAGGGGAATAATCATGAAAACACTTATCTGGGTTGAACATAATAATGAAAATATGAACGAAGCCACTTTGGCAGTGGTGACCGCCGCTGCACAATTGGGCGAAGTTCATGCATTGGTCGCAGGGTCAGCTTGCGCCGCCGTGGCAGATCAGGCCGCGAAAATATCGGGCGTCACCACCGTGCATGTCGCCGATGATGCGGCCTATGCCAATGCATTGGCGGAAAATGTTGCGCCATTGGTTGCTTCTTTAATGGAAAGCCATGACGCATTTTTGGCACCGGCAACCACCACGGGTAAAAATATTGCCCCGCGCGTTGCCGCATTGTTGGATGTCATGCAAATTTCCGATATTTTGTCGGTCGAAGGTGACAAGACATTTACCCGCCCCATTTATGCGGGCAATGCCATTGCCACCGTTCAATCAAGCGATGCCAAATTGGTCATCACCGTGCGCGGTACAGCATTTGACAAGGCCGCAGCCGAAGGCGGCAGCGCGTCAGTTGAGGCCGTTTCCGGCACAGGCGATGCGGGCATTTCTTCATTCGTGTCGGATGAGATTGCAAAATCGGAACGTCCCGAATTGACCAGTGCGAAAATTATCGTATCGGGTGGCCGTGCGCTTGGTTCATCGGAAAAATTCGAAGAAGTCATCACCCCCTTGGCCGATAAATTGGGCGCAGGCATTGGCGCATCACGCGCGGCGGTGGATGCGGGATATGTTCCCAATGATTATCAGGTTGGCCAAACGGGCAAAATCGTTGCTCCTGAAGTATATGTCGCCATCGGCATTTCCGGCGCGATCCAACATTTGGCCGGTATGAAGGACAGCAAAGTCATCGTTGCGATAAACAAGGATGAAGATGCGCCCATTTTCCAAGTTGCAGACATTGGCCTTGTCGCCGATTTGTTCAACGCGGTGCCGGAATTAACCGGAAAATTATAAGTCTACACAAAGCACGGACGCAATCTAAATTGAGCCAGAAAAAAGTCGCAGGTAATTCTGCGACTTTTTTTGTTGGCGAACACACGTCACTGTGTTTGCTTCGAGTATTTCGCATGTTTGGCGGTGGAGTCTGCGAGCCATAGTGCGAGTATTAGAAAATAAACTGTGGAAAAACTTAAATTTGACTTGCGTCTGTAGGAAATGAGGCGTAAATATCTATTATGAATAATATACCAGATAACCTAGGGCAGCGAATCGGCAATATCAATGATTTGCCTGACGATTTACTTTCTGAATTAAACATTGGGAAGCCTGACCGTGAAGAGGAGATGTTGTTCGCGGCATTGCGAAGTTTAGACGGCATAGGTAATATAGATGAGATTATGGTTGCGGTGTTTAGACGTGACGGCCAAATTTTGAAAAGAAAATTGGTTTCTAATAAGCTATATAGAATGTCGAGGGCAGGGAAAATTGAAAGCGTGCCAAAGAAAAAAGGAGTTTACAGGCTTATCAGATCTTTAGACCTTGATAGTCAATAAAGAAATTAAGGCTGTCGCTACGAACGACAGCCTTAATCGAAAGTGGATATACCACGATCATGCTACTAGCATATAGCATTATAGTGGTCTTTCGTATTTTCACAAGTCGAATCGCATATCCAGGTTCGATAAATGAAGAAAGTTAATTCAATTATGAATTACAATAGTAAGGCCCGTGCTCCTATCGGCACACTCGCACGGACGGGTTCGCCTTGTCCCGAATCAGGTGTTTGGCAAGCTCAATCAACACCAACTACAACAGCACCAATCGCAAAGGGCAATATTATGCCCCCATATCGCGGTGCCGCTGTAAATTGGAAATTGGTCCAGTATGCCTAAATAATGGAGGGGCAGCTCATAAACTGCCCCTTCTATATCCCCGAAACGGAGTAAAAATATGAATTTAAGTCGTGAAAGACAATTTGCTGAAGCAGTAGAGCGTTATCTTTTTGATGCAGGAGGCGATGCAAGGATGAGACAGATAATCAGGAATTTACCTCATTATATTGAGCTTACTCCCGCTGAACGGCGTCGTTCTAAGACCCGGCCAAGAGAAGAAATGTGGGAACAAATTGTCCGGAATATTGTTTCTCATCGCTACCTTGCGGATAATGCTATAAATCGGGGTAAACTGCATTACAGACGTAATCATCTATCTCTTGCAAATAGTCCGCAGCTCACATTGTTTTAGAATGATTAAATTCTAGTCCCAATTTTTGGTGGGTCATGCGGGCGGCCGGCAAAGCATTGGGCAATGGCCATCCAATTTTGGGCTATTGGTCCTGTGGCGATGATGTCGGTATCGGCAACATTGCGGCATTGGGTGATGGTTTGGCAAAAACCAACTGCGCTGCCTTTTATACTGTTGTTCTCATCTTCGCCAAATTCCCAAATTTCGCCTGATGGCGCGGTTAGGGTAAGGCGCGGCAATATTTCCGGCGCGTGCAATTTGCGGATTTTATGATTAAAACCTAAGCTGTTAATCCCCAATATGGTGATATTGCGCAATGTGCTGTCCCTTTCGGGTCTTAAGACGCCCAAAATATCGAAAATTGCCTGCCCATGCGCCCATGTTTCCATTAACCGCGCGGTGATGGAGCTTTTCGCGCTCATGCTGGGGCCGGCCCATTTAACCCGTTTTTTTGGGTCTATTTGGGTAAAGGCGCCAAATAATCTGGGGTAAAAATCCTGCCATATGGCCACCATAGATTGGCCGTTTTGTCCATCGACAAATATTTTTTCAAATTCGCGCAATTCACCCTTGGACAAAAAATCGGATAAATCGTCAAAGAAGCTATCAAATACCGCCTCATCAATTAAGGAATAATGCGCCGCAACATTCCACATATGCAAATGGCGGATAATTTCAATGATGGTCCAATTTTTGAATTTTGTCGGCATGGATAATGCGGCATCGTCCAACCCCCTTATGAGAGTGGAAATCTTTTCATTTTCTATAAAAAAATCCTGTGCCTGCTGCATATAATTATCATCTTCCCTTTACGTAAGCATGGCATATGCACGCAAAATGTCCATACATTATGTGGTTAGCATTGATTTGCTGTCCAAAAATGGCACAAAAAAGGGCCGGGTGCCAAAGCGCCCAGCCCTGTTTTAAATGATTATCGGATTTGATTAAAAGTTAATCAACGCCTCAACACCGACAACACGGCCTTTATTTAATGGGGAGAATGTCCCCGCCGCAGGACGTGCATCAAATGCCACATTTGTGCCATCGGACAATGCGCCGCCAAATGGAATTTGCGTGTCGCCGCCATGGCCAACTTCATCAAGCAAATTTTTGCCATAGATAGAAATGCTAAGCCATTCAGCAGGGGTATTCCATGTCAATGTCGCGCTCAATTGATCGCTTGCATTTAACCAACCATAATTATTGTCGGTATATGCGCTGCGGTCACGATGTTGGAAATTCACATTGGTAACCAATGATCCATTTTTACCCAAATATAGGTCATGAACCAGGCCAAGACCCCATGTTAATTTCGGAACGCGCGGCAATGCCAATGATAAATCCGCATCATTAATAACGCCATCACCCGAAATATCGAACAAAATACGTTTATAATCGGAATCAATCACACCAATATTTGCCGATAATAACAGATTATTGGTCAATGAATAACGGCCCTCTACTTCCACACCATAAATGCGGGCATCGGCGGTGTTGAAAATGGACTGCGCCACGCCAGCGGTTAAACTGGACTGGTTTACCTCACGCTGCATATTTTTAATGTCGGTTAAGAAAAATGCAGTGTTGAAAGTGCCCTTGCGATCGGCGGTTTGATATTTGAAACCGGCTTCATAGCTGTCCACCCGTTCTTCATCAAAGGCAAATTCACCGCCATTGGCCGCAACAATTGCTTCAAAAGCATTGGGCGCGGTGATGCGGAAATTATACCCGCCCGAACGATATGCGCGGGTCCAGCTGGCATAGGTTTGCGCATCATCATTGATAACATATTGCAAGCCCAATTTAGGGGTCCAATTTTTCCAGCTACGGTCGTTTAAGAAGCCGTTATTTTCGCTTGGAATTGCGGGATTTACGCCTGTATAAGGGCATGTGCCGTCAATCACGCTGCACGCCGCAATACGCGGGCGAACATAGCTGATCAATACGGCTTTATCCTCTTGTGACCAACGAAGTCCTGCGGTTACGGTCAACGCATCGGTCGCGCGGAAATCCACATTGCCGAACACGCCATATACATCGTGATTTTGCTTACCACCGCCGTAAAAACGATTTGTGCCGATGAAGCGAATTTCATCATAACCAATATCTTGGGTGAAAATATATCCGCCAAAGGTCAGGTCCAATTGTCCAAATGTACCAGCATAGCGAAGTTCATTTGAATATTGTTTTTGATGGATTTCGGTGGGTGAGTTAAAAATTGTTGCTGGTGTGGAATCAATATCGGCATTGGTGGTGCCTTTATAATCACGATATCCGAAAATATTGGTGATTTTACCGTCGCCAAAGTCAACATCAATATCGGTGCGCAAAGTTGCAAAAACAGACTTGCTGTCATAACTGCCGCGATTGTCGACTGAAAAATCAAAGCTGTTACGGTCGAAAATACCATGATTTTGGGCTGCTGGGCCATCGCCTTGTGATTTGAAAAATTCACCCTTGGCCAACATGGTGACACGTTCATGCGGTTTAAATTCTAAACCACCACGTAAAATAACCGTATTGGTTTTGCCAAAATCTTTGCCATCATATAAATTGCGGAAATATCCACGATCATAATTATGATATGCGCCCAATTTGAAATTTAATTTATCGGCAATTATGGGGCCGGAAATTGACCCTTGAATGCCAATTTGTCCGCCGCCACGGCCGCTGTCCACTGGACCATCGACGGAAATTTTTGCCTTGCCCTGAAAAGTATCGGTTGGGTTGCCAGTATTAACCAATACCGCGCCGCCAGTGGTGTTACGGCCAAATAAAATACCCTGTGGGCCGCGCAATAATTCAATGCTGTCCAAATCGAACAAATCGAATGAAACGCCATTATTCACGCCCATATAAACACCGTCAACAAAAACGCCCACTGTGGGGTCAATGGACGGAATGGAGCTGTTAATGCCAAGACCACGAATGGCGAAATTTGCGGTGCCTTTATTCGTACCAATTTGGTCCAAGGAAACATTTGGTGCACTGAAACTTAATGACCCTAGGTCGCGAACTTGCAAAGTATCAAGCGTGTCGGCGTTAAACGCAGTGACAGATAAAGCGACGTCCTGAACATTCTCTACATTTGCTTTTTTATTCGCCGTTACGACAATTTCACCATTTAACGCATCAATGGCGTTTTCACGTGTTTCTTGTGCATATACGGGGGAGAGAGTTGCGACCGACACGGCCAAAATAGCGGCCGACATCATAAATTTTCTTTTCATATTTACTCCTAATTTTATGTGCAATTGTCCGGTTAAATTCCACGATAAATGGCAGAATTCGGACATGTTGCGCCGCCCACATAGGAGAATGAGTTACCATTGCAACCAATATTGACAGCAAACTGATTTTTTATTGATTGTTAACGATATCTTGTGACAAATTTGCCATAATTTTTTTGGCATTATTTTATGTAAATTATTGATTTAACTACGCCATTTCCATCCACCATCGGTGCGCGCTTTATAAATGGGTAGCGGCGCCAAAGCCACCACAAAAACCAATATCACTTGAACAATGGGGTTTTTAATTGCAATCACCACACCGATAATCAGCATGATATGCAAAAGTAAAAACACCCAACCCTGCCATGCAATCGGCAATCCCGCGCCATAACCCATTTTTTTGGGTGCAAACCATGGTTTTTTATCCAAAAATAAATGCAGCACTTAATCCTCCTTGATATTTTTTGACGGTGGTCTTCCTCTTTGGCGTTTTTTGGGCGGCGATATTTTAATCCCGCGCCTTGCCAATGCCTCTCTTAACAACACCTCTATTTGGGCGTTGACGCTGCGAAACTCATCCGCTGCGGTTCGTTCCAACATATCATAAAGTGCAGGTTCAATCCGAAGCGGAAAAGATTTTTTCTTATCAGCAGGCATGCAGCCCTCCTGAATTATTTATATCAATAAAGCGAACCGGCATTAACCACGGGCTGTGTATCACGCTCGCCACATAATACCACCATCAGATTAGAAACCATGGCAGCACGCCGTTCATCGTCAAGCTCCACCACATCCTTTGCGCTTAACATATCAAGCGCGGTTTCTACCATGCCAACTGCACCTTCCACCAATGTTTGGCGGGCGGCCACCACCGCCTGTGCCTGTTGACGGCGCAGCATGGCCTGTGCAATTTCGGGGGCATAGGCCAAATGGGTTAGGCGGCATTCGTCAATGGTAACGCCCGCGCTCATCACACGTTCTTGCAATTGTTTTTCCAATTGTTCCGATACTTCATCGGCATCGCCGCGCAATGTGACCTCATCATGTTCAATATCATCATAGGGGTAGCGCGCGCCAATTACGCGCACCGCGCTTTCAATTTGAATATCGACAAATTCTTGATAATCCTCGACATCAAATAATGCCTTGGACGTGTCGGTTACCCGCCATACCACATTGGTGGCGATTTCCACTGGATTACCGCGAAGATCATTTACCTTTACCTTTTCAGAGGTAACATTGTGCACACGTACCGAAATTTTGGTGCGGGTCAGCCACGGCATCCGCCAGCGCAGACCGGTATTGCGGTCCGTGCCCTGATATGCGCCAAATAATTGAATGGCCGCGCCCTGATTGGGGTTTAACAGATAAAAGCCGCAGGAAATGAATAAAGCTATAACAATGCCCAACGCGGTCAATATAACCGGCAAGAGACCATATACACCAATTTGCGGCGCGCTTATCACGATAAGAATACAAGATAAAAATAATAGGGCCAACATACCATATCCGCTTTGTGTGCGTGCTTGATATTCTTCAGATACGGTTAATCCATTCACATTTAATTTAGAATCAGTCATGATAAACTCCATATAATTATGATATCATATTTATATTAAAAATGCTGCTTGTCAAATGCAATGATATTTTGGTCAATAGTTAGGCTTGTGACATTGGGTATAAAGGGGTAAAAACAAAGTTGATGCGTAGTTTAATTGCGCGATACGGTTAATTTTGGGGGCATATTTATGTCAAAGGGAAGTAAATTTCGGCTTTGGTTTGGCCGATTGTTTAAAACGGGCCTTATATTGGGCTTGCTTGGTTTTATTACTTTGGCTGCTTTTGTCATGGTTGCCCGTTCCGAACTTCCCGGATTTGAAGATTTAAAAGAATCGCCCAATGGACAGATGATAAGGGTGCGTGCCGCCGATGGCAGTGTCATCCAAACATTGGGGCCCAGCTTTGGCGAGTGGACAAGTTATGAAGATACGCCGGAAATTATGCGCGAGGCGATGGTCGCGGTGGAGGATCGCCGATTTTACTATCATATCGGGCTGGACCCCATTGGCATGGGCCGCGCGGCATATTTGGCCATTGCCAATCGCGGCACGGATAAAAGATTGCAGGGCGCATCAACCATCACGCAGCAATTGGCGCGAACGGTTTTTTTAAATAATAAATATACAGTTGGTCGTAAATTACGTGAAATGGTGTTGGCGCTTGCGTTGGAAACAAAATTTTCCAAAGAAGAAATTTTAGAATTATATTTGAATAAAGTTTATTTTGGCGGCGGCGCATATGGCATTGATTCTGCCTCTCGTTTATTTTTTGACCATAGTGCACAGCAAATAACCTTGCCCGAGGCTGCAATTATTGCCGGATTGGTCAAGGCACCGTCAAATTATTCTCCCACGGCGGATGCAGAGGCGGCATTGGGCCGTGCAAAGGTTGTGGTTGGTGTGATGCAAGATGCCGGCGTTATAACCGCGCAAGAGGCCAGCAATGTTAAGCTGAAGGCTGTGAAACTTGCCCCCACGCCGCCGCAAAATAGTGTGCGTTATTTTACCGATTGGGCGTTGGAGGGCCTGCCCGGTATGATTGACGAAACAATGAAGCCAATTGATGTATGGACGACATTGGATTTATCGATGCAGCGCAGCGCAACCGCCGCCATTCAAACCTATGCCCCGCGCGGGGCGCAGGGCGCATTGGTGGCGATTGACCGTGATGGAGCGGTTCGCGCAATGGTGGGCGGGACCGATTATCGCACAAGCAATTATAACCGCGCGGTTACCGCCGTTCGCCAGCCCGGCTCTGCATGGAAGGTTTTTGTTTATATGGCCGCGTTACAGGCGGACATTCGGCCAGAGGATAAGGTGGTGGATGAACCTGTCGAAATTGACGGATGGGCACCGAAAAATAGCGGCGGCCGATATGCTGGTGAAATTGATTTACGCACCGCCTTTGCCTATTCCAAAAACACTGTGGCGGCACAAATTGGCAATCAGGTCGGCACATCAACCATTGCCGGATTGGCCCGTCAATATGGCATTACCACGCCCATAAATACCCAGCCTTCCATGGTGCTTGGCACTTCGGAAGCACGGGTGGTGGATATGACCCGCGCCTTTGCATCCATCGCGGCTATGGGGAAAAGTGTCACGCCATATGGCATTAGCAAAATTACCACCATTGATGGCGGCGTTTTATATCAACATAAACCGCCCAAATCCGTGCAATTGGTCGAACCCCATGTGGCGGCGGGCATTGTGGATTTAATGTTGTCTGCGGTGAATATTGGCACGGGCCGCGCTGCGCAAATTGGTAGGCCTGTGGCGGGTAAAACCGGCACAACCAGCAGCAATAAAGATGGCTGGTTCCTTGGTTTTTCAAGCGGGCTTACCACCGGTGTGTGGATGGGCCGTGATGACGCAAAAGCCGTTGGCGGGTTGGAAGGTGGCCGCGCACCGGCACAGGCATTTGCTGCATTTATGAAACAGGCGGTGGCCAAGCGGCCAGTTGAAAAATTTGCCGTAAATGTGACCTATCCCGAACGATTGGATGAAGAAGGCATTGAATTTTTCGAGGAAGGCCTTGGCCCCGATATGATTGACGAAAATGGCGCACCTATAGAAGGAATGGCCGATCCCGATGGCGCGGTCATCATCGATGATGGCGGCACGGTGGATGTTGACCCTGGATTTATTGATCGGGCGTTGGGGCGGTCATCATCTGCGCCGCCCGCAAAAACAACATCAAAAGCGCCGCCGGCAAAACAAGTGCCCAAGGCCAAACAAAATGAGCCAGTTCCGCGATAATTTAATAATCAATGGGGGCATTGGATATGAATAGATATGATGGCGATATAGTGGCAGAAAAAAGGGGGGATGACAACGCCCCTGCGCCCAATCATATGATTTATTATATAGAGCCGCCCGAAAATTTGCTGCCCTATATCACGACATTTTATTGGTTTCGAAGTTCCGAAGAATTTATAAAGGATTATCAACCCGCCAGCATTGGCCATATTATGATGTTTTTAAAGGGATATGGCGTTGCAAATTTCATCAATGACAAACAATATAATAGCCACCCCATTTCTTTAATCGGTTCAGGCACGGCGGCCATGAAATATGAAGTTCAAGGGCCATTTCATTCATTTGGTATGGCGTTAAGCCCCCTTGGTTGGCAGGCAATTTTGAAAAAAAGCGGCAAGGCTTATCATGATATGTTGGTCAATGGAGAGGATATATTGCCCGGCAATATCCGGCAGGTTTATGATGATATTTGCGCGATTGATAATGATGCAAATATGGACGATGATATTGATAAGACCGCGCAAAAAATGGCGCAGCTTGCCTCCACATGGTTTGAGGATAATCAAAAAGCATTAAAACCCCGGATGGCGGAACAAATTGCCAAGATTAGCGCATGGTTAGAATATTCCCTGTCGCCAGATTTAGATGATTTATACGCGCAATTTAACCTTAGCCCACGGCAGGTGCAGCGGCTTGCGACAAAATATTTCGGCAGCCCGCCCAAATATTTGGCGCGGCGATTTCGGGCCGTGCGCGCTGCAATGGTGTTGAATAATCCGCTTTCATCCTCCGATGAATGTCAGGCTGTGTTGGACCATTTTTACGATCAGCCCCATTTGATTAAGGAGGTTCGGCATTTTGTTGGCCCAACACCTGCACGGTTGGAAGGGGATAATTCGGTGCTTTCAGTATGGTTGGAACCTGGAAATGTGCGCGAGCTTTCCATACAAAATCTGTTGGAGAAGAAAGAAAAGCTGAACGATGAGGGTTGATTTTTGGCTTTAAAAGGCGCAGATATAATATGACTAATATAGTCTGATTTAACGATTCGACAGAATTTCGCCAATTTTCCAGGTTTTATATGCGTTTATCAAATATGGCAGATTATGCAGTGGTGTTGATGTGCGCGGCGGCGCGCCATTGCGGCGGTGTGCGTGTGTCGGCCACCGATTTGTCGGACGAAACGGGATTAAACCTGCCCACCACCCAAAAATTGGTCAGCATTTTGGCAAAGGCGGGGCTGATAAAATCAACGCGCGGCATTGGCGGCGGTATATTATTGTCGCGGCCCGCTGCGGCCATCAGCCTTGCCGATATAATTGAGGCGGTCGAAGGGCCGATTGGCATGACCATTTGTTGCGATGACCATAGAGCGGCCTGTGCATTGGAAACTAATTGCGAGGTGAAACCGCATTGGCCAATTGTTAATGCCAAATTACGCGAAACATTGGGCGCGGTTAGCCTGTCTATATTGGCCAATGGAGGCGAAGCAATCTCTGCTACTCCTTATAAAATGGTCAAAATGAATGAAAATGAAAGCATGTCAATATGAGTGAAATTGAACAAAGCAATGCGCCGATTAAGGATCAGGCAGCACGTGATGCGGCGGATAAGGCCAGCACCTATGAATGGGGATTTTCATCCGACATTGAGCAGGAAATGGCGCCAAAGGGTTTAACCGAAGATACGGTGCGTTATATTTCGGCAAAGAAGAATGAACCTGAATGGATGCTGGATTGGCGGTTAAAGGCATTTGCCATGTGGCAAAAAATGGAAACGCCCAATTGGGCAAAGCTGAATATTCCGCCCATAGATTATCAGGACGCCTATTATTTTGCAGAGCCAAAGCAAAAGGAAAAATTGGGCAGCCTTGACGAGGTGGACCCAGAAATTTTGCGTGTTTACGAAAAACTGGGCATACCGATTGAGGAGCAAAAGGTTCTGGCCGGTGTGGAGGGTGCACGCAAAGTGGCGGTGGACGCCGTGTTTGACAGCGTGTCGGTTGCCACCACATTTCGGGAGGAATTATTACGCGCAGGGGTGATTTTCCTGTCCATTTCAGAGGCCATTCGCGAATATCCCGATTTAGTGAAAAAATATTTGGGCAAAATTGTGCCCATGCGCGATAATTATTTCGCCACATTAAATTGTGCGGTCTTTTCCGATGGAACATTTGTTTATATTCCAAAGGGCGTGCGATGCCCGATGGAGCTTTCCACCTATTTTCGGATTAACGCAGAAAATACCGGGCAATTTGAACGTACGCTTATCATCGCGGATGAAGGCAGCTATGTTTCCTATTTAGAAGGATGCACCGCGCCCATGCGCGATGAAAATCAATTGCATGCCGCCGTGGTGGAATTGGTTGCGCATGATGATGCGGAAATTAAATATAGCACGGTGCAAAATTGGTATCCCGGCGATGCAGAGGGCAAGGGCGGCATTTATAATTTCGTCACCAAACGCGGCCTATGTCAGGGCGCACGATCCAAAATCAGCTGGACCCAAGTGGAAACGGGCAGCGCAGTGACATGGAAATATCCCAGCTGTGTGTTAAATGGCGAAGATAGCATTGGCGAATTTTACTCGGTCGCGCTGACCAATAATTATCAACAGGCCGATACCGGCACCAAAATGATCCATAATGGCAAGGGATCACGCAGCACCATTATTTCCAAGGGGATAAGCGCGGGCAAAAGCAATGGCACATATCGCGGCCTTGTCCGTGTTGGGCCAAATGCCGATAATGTGCGTAATTTCACCCAATGTGACAGTTTGTTATTGGGCGATCAATGCGGGGCGCATACTGTGCCATATATTGAGGTGCGAAACCCAACAGCAACAATTGAGCATGAGGCAACGACCAGCAAAATCAGCGATGATCAAATGTTTTATGCACAGCAACGTGGTTTAGACCCCGAAGAAGCGGTATCGTTAATCGTCAATGGTTTTGCCAAGGATGTGATGAAACAATTGCCAATGGAATTTGCGGTTGAGGCGCAAAAATTACTGGCGATTAGCTTGGAAGGCAGTGTGGGATAAACGCACATCCATAGCCATATTATTATTGAAATTTCATATCAGAAGAAGAGCAATATGTTAAAAATTGAAAATCTGCACGCCAATGTTGGTGACAAGCCCATATTAAAAGGATTGAACCTGAACATTAATGCAGGGGAAATTCACGCAATTATGGGCCCCAATGGCGCAGGTAAATCGACCCTTGCCTACACAATTGGCGGGCGTGATGGATATGATGTAACCGGCGGCGCGGTTGATTTTGACGGCGAAGATTTACTCTCACTTGACCCGCATGAACGCGCGGCGGCGGGGTTATTCCTTGGCTTTCAATATCCGGTGGAAATTCCCGGCGTGTCCAATTTACAATTTTTGCGTGAAAGTTTAAACGCGCAAAAACGCGCACGCGGCGAGGACGAATTATCCGGCGCGGAATTTATCCGCCTTGCCAAGGAAAAGGCCGCCATGTTGAAAATGGACATGGAAATGTTGAAGCGGCCAGTCAATGTTGGCTTTTCCGGTGGTGAGAAAAAACGCAATGAAATGGTGCAAATGGGCATTATTGACCCGAAAATTGCCATTTTGGATGAAACCGATAGCGGCCTTGACATTGATGCGCTGCGCATTGTGGGTGAAGGCATTAATAATATTATGCGCCGTCCGGACAAAGCGGTTTTGCTTATCACCCATTATCAACGATTGCTTGATTTGGTGAAGCCAGATTTTGTCCATGTACTTGCGGGCGGTAAAATTGTGCGTTCCGGCGGGGCGGAATTGGCATTGGAATTGGAAGAATATGGTTATGAAGAGGTGGCCGCATAATGGGCGCTGCCTTACCCCTTCCCACACGCCGTGACGAAGAATTTCGTTATTCTGATTTGGATGCGCTGGCCCGCATTTGGGATGATGACGCACAAATAATTGAACAAATAAATGTGCCAGCGGGCGGAAAAGATGCGCGCCAGATTATCCTGCCTCTTGCAAAAAATGGCGTGTCGGTAACCAATTATCATATACATATTGGCGCGGGCGGCACTTTTGCCCTGCATATTATTTTGGCCCATGCCGATTATGCGCGGGCCAAGATAATGGTGACATTGGATGATGGCGCACATTTTGAAATGGGCGGCGCGATTTTGGCCAAAGATAGCCAGAATATAGAAATCGTCACCCATATCATCCATGCACAGCCAAATGCGACCAGCAATCAAGTGGTGCGTAAAATATTGGCTGGACGCAGCACGGGCAGCTTTTTGGGTAAAATTGATGTGGCGCGTCACGCGCAAAAAACCGATGCGGCGCAATCGGTAAAGGCGATGTTGTTGGACCGTGGGGCAACCGCCAATGCAAAGCCCGAGCTTGAAATTTTTGCCGATGATGTGAAATGCGCCCATGGTGCAACCGTGGGTGAATTGGACAAAATGGGGTTATTTTATCTGGCATCGCGCGGTATTCCGCCGATTTTGGCCAAGAAATTAATGTTACAAGCATTTATGGGCGATGTCTTTGCCGAAATGGACGCGGCAAAACGCGATGATGCAACCGCCACCGCCATTGCCATTTTGGATGATTTATTGTGATAAAATATAAAGACCAATTTCCCGGATTAAAAAATGCCAATGGGCATGATTGGCATTATTTGGATACCGCCGCCACCGCGCAAAAACCGCAATGCGTGATTGACGCGATGGTAAATGCCATGGGGCGTGATTATGCCACCGTGCATCGCGGCGTTTATGCGCGATCCGCCAATATGACAATGGCGTTTGAGGCAGCACGAAGGCGCACTGCCCAATTTATTGGCGCGGCGTCGGAAAATGAAATTGTTTTTGTGCGCGGCGCGACGGAGGGCATCAACCTTGTCGCGCAATGTTGGGGCGGCGCGAATATTGGTGCGGGCGACCGCATTATCCTGTCCCAATTGGAACATCATAGCAATATTGTGCCATGGCAGATGTTGGCACAGAAAATGGGCGCACATATTGATATTTGCCCATTGACCGATGATGGTCAAATTGACCTAAATTGGTTGGAGGCGAATATTACGCCCCAACATAAATTGGTGGCATTGGCCCATATTTCCAATGTTTTGGGTTCGGTATTGGATGCGAAACGCGCGGCAAAGGCGGCGCATAAAGTTGGCGCGAAATTATTGCTTGATGGGTGTCAGGCCGCCCCGCGATTACGATTAAACATGGTGGAAATGGACTGTGATTTTTACGTATTTTCTGGGCATAAACTTTACGGCCCAACGGGCATAGGTGTGTTGTGGGCGCGGCATGACATTTTGCAATCCATGCCCCCTTATCAGGGCGGCGGCGCAATGATAGATAGGGTTAGCTTTGACGGCACAAGCTTTGCCGATGCCCCGCAACGATTTGAGGCTGGAACGCCGATGATAACAGAAGTTATCGCCCTGCATTCGGCCATTGATTATGTGGATGCGGCGGGTGTTGATGCGATATTTGCGCATGAAAATGCCTTGGTCACTTCCGCGCAGGAGGCATTGGCAAAATTCAACTCCATCACCCTATATGGTCCGGAAAATTCCGCCGGAATCCTGTCCTTTACGATGGAAGGGGTGCATCCGCATGATATTGGCACTATATTGGATGAAAGCAATGTCGCCATACGCGCGGGGCATCATTGTGCGCAGCCATTGATGGAATATTTGGACGTGCCGGCCACCGCGCGCGCAAGTTTTGGAATTTACAGCGATGAAAGCGATGTAGAGGCATTGGTCGCCGGTTTGCACCGTGTGCAAAAGATTTTTGGGTGAAAAAAATGAGCAACGAAGAAATTAAAATTGAAACCGTGGATAGTGTCGAAAAACCGCCAAAGGCGCGGGTGGATTTGGACGCGATGAATTTGGAAAATAATGATACAATATCCGTTGAAACCGCGCGTGAAACAATGGAACGTAAACGCGATTATCTGGCCGGATTTTTGGCGGAAAAGCCAAAGGATATTGCCCCGACACAGGTGGGCGGCGATGTGTATGAAGCGATTATCGACACATTAAAATCCATTTATGATCCGGAAATTCCGGTCAATATTTATGATCTTGGCCTGATTTACAATGTGGAGGTTACCGAGGATGGCCATGCCGTGGTGTCAATGACTTTAACCACGCCGCATTGTCCCGTGGCCGAATCTATGCCCGGAGAGGTTGAATTGCAAGTGGGCAGCGTGCCGGGTGTGGGCCATGCAGAGGTGAATTTGGTCTGGGATCCGCCATGGGACCCTGCAAAGATGAGCGATGAAGCACGTTTAGAATTGGGTATGTTATAATGGCATTTCGCCTTGTCCACGCAGATTATCATGATCCGGCGCATGGCGCAGCATTGGTTGAGATGTTGTCCATTTATGCGCGTGATCCAATGGGCGGGGGTGAGGATTTAAGCGAAGCGGCAAAGGCGAATTTAATCGCCGGATTGCAGCAAACGCCCCATGCATTTTCCATTCTGATTTTTGATGGGGATAGGGCGGTGGCACTGGCCAATTGCATTTATGGATTTTCAACCTTTGCCGCGAAAAAAATCATCAATATTCATGATATGGTCGTGCATCCCGATTATCGCGGACAGGGACTTGGCAAAATGATGTTTGATGAAATTGAACTTATGGCTAAGCAATCTGGCGCATCTAAGGTGACTTTGGAGGTGTTGGAGGGTAATGAAGCCGCCAAGGGTTTATATGCCTCGCTTGGTTATGGTGATTATGTGTTGGACCCGAAAATGGGTCGTGCATTATTTTGGCAGAAAGCAATATGATGACAGAAATAACCAAAAAACGCGAAATTCCGGCGGCGGTTAATTTAACCGATGCAGCAAAGGCACGTATAGCAGAATTAATGGCCAATGCGCCCGATGATGCCATTGGGGTGAAATTATCCACGCCGCGCCGAGGGTGCAGCGGCCTTGCCTATAGCGTTGATTATGTCAGCGAAGAAGTGGCAATGGATGAAAAAATCACCACCGATGGAGGTATTTTATATATTGATGGCGCGTCTGTTCTTTATCTTATCGGTTCAACCATGGATTGGGTGGAGGATGATTTTACCGCCGGATTTACCTTTACCAACCCCAATGCAAAGGGTGCATGTGGGTGCGGTGAAAGTTTCATGGTATAGTTTAAGGCGTTTGCGTCTTTAGAGTGATTAACCACATGTCGGGCCGCGCCCCCAAACGCAATGGCAATATAGATGTGCCAAGGCCCGCGCCGACGATGATGGTTTTTTTACCTTCTTTCATCAGACCGCATGCGTAACGATTGCCATATTTGGATGCGGTAAATATCGGCCCAAAAAAGGGCAGGCTTATCTGTCCACAATGGGTATGCCCCGCCAAAATCAATAATTTTTTGTCGGGTAATTGCGCTGTTAAATCCGGACTATGGCTGATGATGATGGGAAAACCATTTTGTTCGTTCATCGCGGCCAATGTTTTGGACAGGTCCATATGTTGCGTGAATAAATCATCAACCCCGCCAATATTAAATGGGCCTATTTGGGCTGCCTCATTATCCAAAATGCGGATATTTTGGCGGCGTAATTCTTGCCGCATTTCATTTGCATCGCGCCAATGGTCATGATTTCCCATGACGGCAATAACACCCATGGGGGCGGTTAATTTTTCCAATGGAGCAACAGCCTGCGCCGTTTCATAATATCGCGTTGAAACTAATTTATCGCTGACGAAATCGCCCGCAAAAACGACCATATCGGCATTTTGGGCATTTATTTGGCTCACTATCTTGGCAAGCCGATGGGGCGGCATGTCTGGACCGGCCACATGAATATCGGAAACCAATAAAATTTTTGTGCCATTTTTAACGCCGCTATCATTGGAAATGATAATATTGGCGCGGCGAATAATGGGATCGGAAATGGCGATAAAATACATATAACCAATCAGGCATAGCCCCAAGAAAATCAGGCCAAGCAACAGCCAAATTTTCTTTGATAGGGCAAATGATTTCATCAATGGTTTAGCTTAAAAATCCATGTTCATGCGGACCGCCACGCCCAAATCATCGGGAGCATTTTTGAAATGGCCAGGTTGTTGGCGCCAATAAATATTGCTGCCAATATAAACTGGACCGAACAGGCTTTGCCAGCTAAGTTCAGAAATTAACTCACGCCCCTGTGGGGCAAGGTTGATGTCGCGCAGGCCAAATACCGCCGAGCGCGTGCTATAATCATAAGAAAGCGGCAGATTTAACGATAAAGTGCCGCTTGAAATACGCAATGGTTGTGCAAAGCGAAGCGAAAGCAAATCACCCCCAGTGATAAATCCTGATTTATTCACATCCAATGAAAATGCATTGCTTTTCAACATGCTGCTACCCAATGTGGTGGTGCCTGCATTGGGCCGTGTCCAGCCAAAACGGGAGGATGCGGAAACCGACCAGCCACCGGCAAATTGTCGGCCAAGCTGTGCATCGGCAAACATGCTTTGCGCGCCGCCATTGACCAAGGATTCAGACAATCGCGCACCCAATAGGCTTTTTTCCTCATTCAAAATGCTGGCCCTTGCGTGCCAATCAAATCCGGCCACGCTGCCTGCAATATCCAATCCGGCAATATTATATCCATCGGAAAATGGGGCGATTTCGCTTATCCGGCGCAATATTTCGGCATTGCGTGTTGGTGCGACATAGCCATTTTCGGCAAATCCGGTAAAGCTGATCCCGCGCCAATCATGGCTGATGGATGTGGCGGTCAGCGGTTGTTTGAAAAAGCCGCTGTCGCGCAAAATGCTGGGCGCGACAAGAAAGCTGCCCAAGGCCTCATTGGATTTTAGATCCAGTGCCAATGTTGATGCCTCCTGCCTTATGGCAAGGGTGAAGCGGCTATCCTTTGCGATTTTCGCGCTTATCCGACCGGCCAAGATACGCGATATTTTTGCATCATCCTGACTTAATTTTAATGGGTTCAGCGCGGCCGCGCCAATTTCATCACGGGCAATGGCAAAACCAATATTTATAGGGCCAGCAGAGGCAGTAATATTTTTTGAAGAAATATTCAGCGCATGGGTTAATTTTAACTGGTTGATATCGGCGCGCAGCCCATGGGCAATATTGACATTATATGCGCGGCCATAGGCATCTAGCACTACCGATTCTGCGGATTGATCGCGGCTTGATGCATCGCCCATTGGGCCGGATGTGCTGCCCGCCCCTTGATCAAGGGGCAGTGCGATTTTGGTGTCGGCAATGCTGGTGGTGCCGGTGGGCGCAAATGCGCGGCCAATATTTAATATGCCCCGGCCATAAATATTGTCGGTGCCCGCTGCCCCCACATCATCGGCATTGTTCAGCAATAATTGGACAATTTGCGCGCCCGTAAGATTGGGGAAATATTGCGCCAATAAAGCAACTGCACCGGAAATTTGGGGCGCAGAAAATGATGTGCCATTATATACAAATACAAAGCTTTGCCCATTTTCGGTGGTGCGTTTTATCGCATCATTTTCATAAACACAGCAAATCCGATCGCCCAAGGCGGAAAGTGTGACATTTTGTGAAGTTCCCGCACGATTGCTGAAATCTGAAATGGTGCGTTCATCATTGACCGATGTGGAGATAATGACCAACCCATTGCCCTGTGCTACCAATGCTTGAGCAAAGGGGCTGGGGTTATTTATATCATAATCAGGCTCATCTTCATCATATTCATTACCCGCGGATACCACAATGACAATGCCCGCCTGCGTGGCGCGTTGCACCGCATTTCGGAGGGCGGAATTTGCCGTTCCTGCGCCGCCCAGTGAAATGTTGATAACCCGTGCGCCTGCGGTAATGGCGCGGTTTATCCCCTCGGCAATTGATGTGTCGCTGAATGAGCATGTCGCCTCATCTTCGCCGGGTTCGGGCGTGGTGCAGCTGCCCGGTGTGTCGGCACGCAGCGCCAAAATTGTTGCATTAAACGCAATACCCATTGTGTCGCGGTCATCGCGCGCCGCGGCCAGAACCCGTGCAACGCGCGTGCCATGGTCGCTATCAAAGCTAATCCCGCGGCCACCATTGGTAACATCGCCCGAAAGGGGGGAGATACGGCCCGTAAATTCATGGCTATCAGGATCAATGCCCGAATCAATAATTGCCGCAATCACCCCTTGGCCACTTGCGCCCAATTGATAGGCGGGCAGAGCATTATGATAGGATGGCCCATCGGAACGATTATATTCGCTGGTAACGAAATTGGTGGGCGGTGGCGGCGGAGGGGGCGGGGGTGTAGGTGAGGCAGGAGGCGTAACGGGAGCCGCAGGGGGGGAGGTAACTACGCCGCCGCCGCCGCCTCCACCACTGCCGCCACATGCTGATGTGGCAAGGGCAAAAATGATGGAAGTTCCGATTGCGATTTTCCGACCGTTTGACATTCTCTCTCCAAAATATTGTTTCACGCGGTTATTTTATTATTCTGATGTTAGATATTAAGTTGGATTTGGCAAATAATAAAATCTTGTAATTGCTTTTTACTATGGGCATTGGATGTATAAGTTTTAATAACGGCAAAATAATATTTGTTTAATTGCCTATGCGTAAAAAATTTCGGCTTAAAGGAAGTAAAATGAATCAGAATCTAATCACATCAATTGAGGCCGCATGGGAAGATCGCGCCAATATATCAACCACCACCATCGGCGAAGTGCGTGATAATGTGATGGCGGCGCTTTGTATGTTGGATGATGGCAGCGCAAGGGTTGCCGAAAAAATTGATGGCGAATGGGTGGTGCATCAATGGTTGAAAAAGGCGGTTCTACTGTCTTTCCGATTAAATGATAATGTCATTATAGATGGCGGCGCGGCGGGCGCACCGGGATTTGACAAAGTGCCTTCGAAATTTGCAGGATGGGATGAAGGTAAATTTCGCGATGCAGGTTTCCGTGTTGTTCCTGGCGCTGTCGCGCGGCATGGTTCGCACATCGCCAAAAATGTCGTTTTAATGCCCAGCTTTGTAAATATTGGTGCGCGGGTTGATGAAGGCACAATGGTCGATACATGGGCCACGGTGGGCAGCTGTGCCCAAATTGGTAAAAATGTGCATATCAGCGGCGGTGCAGGCATTGGCGGCGTGTTAGAACCATTGCAAGCCGGCCCTGTAATTATTGAGGATGGCGCATTTATTGGCGCGCGTAGCGAAGTGGCAGAGGGCGTGATAGTGGGCGAAGGTGCGGTTCTTTCCATGGGCGTATATTTGGGCGCATCGACCAAAATTGTGGACCGCGCAACTGGCGAGGTGCATATTGGTAAAGTGCCGCCCTATGCGGTTGTTGTGCCGGGCGCGTTACCTGGAAAGCCATTGCCCGATGGCAGTGCAGGGCCGTCTTTATATTGCGCGGTGATTGTGAAAACTGTGGATGCACAAACGCGCAGCAAAACGGGCATTAACGAATTGCTTCGCGATTAAACCTTTTGAAACATAAACATATAAATTGGGGAAAGGGCGGCCTGTTATGGCTTGCTTTTTCCCCATTTTTTTGTCATATGCTTCTTCGCGGACCGGGCCCCTCTGGCGATGGCGGAATTTCCCCCTCGTGATGTCGGCCGCATCGGATGTTATCCGGTGCAGTCAGGTCTATTTCTCATGGCATGTCTGAATCTGTGCATCCGATTGATACATAATGTTCAAGAGGATTAAATACATGGATTTTTTATTGATGGATTGGCTGGGTACACCAATCTGGTTTTGGCTCAGCTTTTTGGGGTTGGTCATTGTGCTTACCGCATTTGACCTTGGTATATTGCATAAAGAGGATAAGGAAATGGGCATAGCGGAAAGCCTGAAGCTTTCTGCATTTTATATCAGCATCGCCTTATTATTTGGCATATGGGTTTGGTATGCAAAGGGTGCGGATTTGGGATTGAAATATTATACCGGATTTTTCATTGAAAAGGCGCTGTCCATTGACAATATTTTTGTCATATCATTGATTTTCAGCTATTTCTCTATCCCACGTAAATATCAATATCGCGCGCTTTTATGGGGCATTATCGCGGTGATTATATTGCGTGGTATCATGATTGCTGCCGGGGCTGCATTGGTTCAGGAATTTTACTGGCTATTATATATATTCGCCCTGTTTTTGGTGTTTACCGGTGTGAAAATGTTGTTCGCAAAGGAATCGGAGGTCGATATTTCGGCCAATCCCGTTGTGCGCTTTATCTCATCAAAAATGCGGGTGACCAAGCAATTACATGGTGAGAAATTTTTGGTAAAAATAACCGATGAGAAAACAGGAAAATTGGTCCGCGCGGCGACGCCATTATTCCTTGCCTTGGTGTTAATAAATATTGCTGATTTGGTGTTCGCGGTGGACAGTGTGCCTGCAATTTTTGCGATAACCACCGACACTTTCATTGTTTATTCATCGAACATCATGGCGATATTGGGCCTTCGCGCGTTATATTTTGCCTTATCGGCGATGATCCATCGTTTCCATTATCTTAAATATGCGCTGGCTTTGGTTTTAATATTTATCGGGTCAAAGATTTTCGTGGCTGATTTCCTATTGGATGGGGGTAAATTCCCACCATTGGCAAGCCTTGCGGTGACATTTGGTCTTATTGCTGGGGGGATATTTTGGTCGCTTTGGAAAACGCGGCATGTTCCGGCAATTGCTGAATAAAAAGGCGCGAATAGGAATGTAAAAATAGCGGCGCAGTTGGCTTAATTGCGCTGCGCCCATAAAAAAAGGCTGGCCCTGCAAATATGCATGGCCGGCCTTTTTCAATTTAAAATAATATTAAAAAATTATGCTTCGGCTTTTTTCAATGATTTTTCATCGGCCATGCTTTGCAATTCGCCTGCTTCAAACATTTCCATCATAATGTCGCTGCCGCCCAAAAATTCGCCTTTTATATAAAGCTGGGGAATGGTGGGCCAATCGGAAAATTCCTTTATCCCTTGGCGAATTTCCATGTCTTGCAACACATCCACCGTTTCATAGGCAAGGCCAAGATGATCCAATATGGCGATGGCGCGGCTGGAAAAACCGCATTGTGGGAACAATGCTGTGCCCTTCATAAATAAAACGACATCATTGGCATTTACCAATTTTTCAATACGTTCATGTGCCGGATTTGTCATAAATAATTCCTTTAATTTTATGCAGCAGCAGTGGTGAGTTGTAATGCGTGCAATTCACCGCCCATGCGGCCACCCAATGCGGCATATACTGCCTGATGTTGTTTAATACGGTTCATACCGGCAAAAGATGCGCTGACCACATGGGCGGCATAATGATCGCCATCACCGGCAAGGTCGGTAATTGTGACGTCCGCATCGGGAATTGCTGCGATAATCATATTTTTAATATCATCTGATGCCATGGGCATATGATTTACGCCTCATCCATCAATTGACGGCGGGCCTCTACCATTAAATCATCCATGGCGGCGCGCACGGTGTCGGCATCGCATTCAATCCCCGCAGAGGTCAGGTCGCCCAAAACCTTGCGCAGCACATCTTCATCGCCCGCCTCTTCAAAATCGGCCTGAACCACAGATTTGCCATAGGCGTCTTTTTCTTCGGCGGTAAGGCCCATTTTATCCGCCGCCCAATGGCCCAATAATTTGTTGCGCCGCGCCGTGATGCGGAATTGCACTTCCTCATCACGGGCAAATTTATTCTCAAATGCGCGTTCGCGATCTTCAAATGCAGTCATATTCTCACCTTGCTATTTAAATTTCCATACCCCTTCACCTAATGCGCAATGCACCACGAAACAAGGGGGAAGGCGTTAAATAGACAAGATTATATATGATTAAATTTCAACCACCAATTTTCCAACAGCCTTGCGGTCGCCCAGTGCAGCAATGGCGGTGGCGGCATTTTCTAAATTATAACGCTGTGAAATGCGCGGTGCGATTTTGCCTGCCTTATGCAAATCAAACAGGCTGTTAATATTGTCCATATTGGTTTTGGGATCACGCGCGGCAAATGCACCCCAAAATACGCCGCAAATATCACAACTTTTCAACAGGGTAAGGTTAAGGGGCAATTTGGCGATACCTGCGGGGAAACCAACCACCAATAAACGACCCTCCCACGCAATTGCACGAACGGCAGGTTCGCTATAATCACCGCCAACCGTGTCATAAACAATGTTAAATCCATCGCCGCCTGCTGCAGCCTTAAATTTATTGGCTAAATCCTTTGATGCGTCTTTATCGAATGGTTGATAGGGGTAAATTACCACATCATCCGCGCCTGCCTCTCGCGCAATGGCGGCTTTTTCCTCGCTGGAAACACCGGCAACAACATATCCGCCATATGCCTTGGCCAGTTCAATTGCGGATATTCCAATGCCGCCCGCCCCGCCAAGGACAAGGACCTTATCGCCCGTCTTCATATGGCCGCGATCTTTTAATGCATGAACCGATGTGCCATATGTCATTAACAATGCCGATCCCGTGGCAAAATCCATATCTTCGGGCATTTTGAAACAGTTAAAGGCCATGGCCGCGACCTTTTCGGCAAGGCCATTATGACCGGTAAGCGCAATAATCTTATCCCCCACGGCAAATCCGGTCACGCCGTCGCCCACTGCCTCTACCACACCGGCAACTTCACCGCCCGGCGCAAAGGGACGGGGCGGCTTAAATTGATAACGGTCTTCTATAATCAATGTATCGGGAAAATTGATGGAACATGCCTTTACCGCAATGACAATATGCCCCGCCATTGCCACCGGTTCGGGCAATTCGCCTATGCTTAATGTTTCTGGTCCGCCGACGATTGACGATAATAATGCTTTCATGGCTTGGCTCCTCCAAAAATTTAACTGCGGAATTAAATTCCAAAGCCAATCGATGCCATAGCGCGGCGATGATGCCAAGCCATATGTTTATTTATATGCGGATAATGCCGAATATTGCGGGTTTAACGCCGCAAAAATTAACTAATATAAAAGGGGCAGTTATAACGCCGCCCCCAAAATTTCAGATAAATGTTCAGGGGCGATTTAACGGCCCAAATTCTCAGACAAATGTTCAGGGACGGTTTAACGACCCTGACTACGCCAGCGTTTAACAATTCGCTCAATGCTATCGCCTTCGCCGCCAGTTTGATTCCACAATTCTGAGAAGACCGGATCTTCCGATGCGGGACGTTTCTCCTCGGCCAAATTGTCCAGCGCAACTCGGATGGGAATGGACACGCCCTCACCACAAACAATGCATTCACGGTTACGTAGCGCAGGGATAGCATCCAAAAATCCGCGCGCGCCCTCTGGCATGGCGGCGCGAACAAATGCTTGGTCGCGGTCATTGTTCAAACGCATGGAGATTATGGTGCCGCACTGCGACAATACGCCTTCGGCCAAATCGGATGGCCTTTGTGTAATCAGTCCCAATGAAACGCCATATTTACGTCCTTCTTTGGCGATTCGTTCAAGGATAGAGCGCACAACGCTTTCTCCTGCTTTGCGGTCGGATGGAATATATCTATGTGCCTCTTCGCACACCAATAAAATTGGGCGTTGCGGTTCGTTGCGCGACCAAATGGCATAGTCAAATACCATGCGCGATAAAACCGCGACAACGGTGGAGGTGATGTCAGATGGCATGGAGGACACATCGATAATGGAAATCGGTTTACCCTCGGCGGGGAGACGGAAAATCTTTGACAGAAATTCGCTCATCGTATCGCCAACCAACATGCCAGAGAACATGAAATTATAGCGCGGATCGGCCTTAATCTCATCAATTTTACCCTTAATCCGCATAAATGGCGCAGAGGAAGTGGCTTTATCCAATTTACCCATTTCGGTCTGCAAAATATTGGTCAGGTCAGATAATAAATATGGGATGGGCGAATCGACCGTCAATTTACTAATGCCCTCCGCCGCGCGGTTTTTGGCGCGGGCGGCCAGTAAACAACGGGCCAAAATATCGCAATCAGTTTGCCGGTCATCGCCCGATGATTTAATGAACACCTCGCAATGTTCATTAAAATTCATCAACCAATATGGCATGGCAAGGTTGTTTACATCATATAATGCGCCATTATTTTTGAACGCCGCGCTATATTCGCCATGCGGGTCAATCATTACAATATGCCCTTCGGGGGCAAGATCGCAAATTTTATGTAATATCAATGCTGCGGAGGTTGATTTACCCGTACCGGTTGAACCCAAAAGCGCGAAATGCTTACCCAACATGGCATCAACATATAATGAACCGCGAATATCCTTTGTGGGGAACACCGTGCCAATTTGCACGGTGGCGCGGCCATCGGCGGTATAAACCTGCTTCATATCTTGGCTGGACACGGCATAAACCTCTGCGCCCGGGACGGGATATCTGGTAACACCACGGCGGAAATTATATACTTTTCCGGTTAATTTTTCTTCATCACCCTCACCTAAAAAATCAACCGCCGCCATGATGACGCCATTTTCCCGTTCATGTAATTTTTGGCTTCTGATACTGGCCAACAGCCATGTGCTGCCAATTTTAATCTTAATCTGGCTGCCCACTTGGCCCGCCATGGCAATGCTGACGTCATGATGGGTGGATAATTTATTGATTAAGGATGCATCCAATGTCACCTGTGACCCCGAACCGGAAATTTCCATCACAAAACCAATATGATGCAATATTTTGGGGGCTGTGCCCTCTCCCACAGGCATGGATATTCTGCCTGTATCGGCATCAGATGCGCCATGTTGAAAATCCGAATGTTGGTAATTATCCATTTTATTGCCTTTAATAATATAGTCGAAGGCAAATTAGGAAGATTTGGTAAATATATGGTTAGGAAAAGCGAAGGGGCGTGATTATTATGTCTAAATCCCAAAGCCAAAAATGTTATTTTTGAAATATGCGTCCGGCAATCCATCCCAGAAAAAGCGAAATAAATACTGCAAGCAAGCCATAAAACAGCGAATATTGTTCGGCCAATTTTGTAATCAGCGCCTCAAAACCCACTTTTTTAATTTCCACGCGCACCTTGTCATTGGCGGCGATAACCTCCCCGTTGCTTAATAATAATGTCTCGGCAATATATGTGCCAACGGGAACATTGGAGGGTAGATATAATCGGGCGCGATATAGCACATTGTCGGTGATTTGAACCTCTGACTGACGCTCGGCATAAATGGATTTACGCTGTAACAAATCGGCAAGGCCATCGACAAAGCGTTGATTGGCATTTTGGTCAATAATACCGCCGGGGGATAGTTGCAGGCGGTTTATCCCCAATTCGTAAATTAACGCGGTTTTACGATCGACTATTTTTTCAAGCGGCGCAGAAGATGCAATGGAATAATAGCTTGGCACAGAAAGATATTCCTGTGACGCTGCGTTAATCCATATACCGCCCACTTTTTGTTTTTCGCGTATGATAATGGATTGGTCAGGCCCGCGTAATATGACAACAACATCAATTTTATCATGCCGTTCAATATCTTTATTGATGATAGCGCCAAATAATAACAGCTCGGTCCCGCTGAAGCTGGACCTTATCTCCACCTTGCTTTGAGAAATATCGGGCACTAATTTCGGCTCTGCATGCAGCATATTTGCCGTGATTAAGCAACAAAACGCCGTCAGGATGAAAGAAATGCGCAGCATCATAATAAATGCACCGAATAAATTTCATCAGGTTGATAGCCAAGCCCCAATGCCATTCGAATTGCCACCAACAACACAATAACCGCCAATGCAAATCGTAAATAGGTGGGGCGGAATTTATATGCCAATCGCGCACCAATTTGCGCGCCGGTCACACTGCCCACCAACAATAACACCACCAATACAATATCCACCGCCTTGGTCGTCAAACTATGTGTCATGGTGGCCGCAATGGTGACAAATAATATTTGGAATAACGACGTCCCCACCACTACCTGTGCGCCCATGCCCAAAATATATAACATGGCCGGCACCATGATGAAACCGCCGCCAACGCCCAATAACATTGTTAATATACCGGTTATAAAACCCAAAAATAATGGGGCGATTGGCGAAATATATAAATTTGAACGGTAAAAACGCCATCTAAAGGGCAGGCTGGCCACAAGGGGGTGATGACGCCGTTTCGCCGCGCTTACTCTAGTTCCTAATCTTTCCGCCTTTATCGCAAGCCAGCTTTCCTTTGCCATCATCCCGCCAATCCATCCCAGCATGATGACATAAATAATGTTAATCACCGTATCAATTTGGCCCAAACTTTCCAACCAGCTGAATAAAAATGCGCCTGCCAAAGTGCCCACTAATCCGCCGACAACCATCACCAAGCCCATATGCACATCCACACCGCCGCGCCGCATATGCGCCGCAATGCCCGACACGCTGGTTCCTGTTACTTGGGTGGAGGCAGAGGCGGCGGCAACCGTTGGCGGAATGCCATAGAAAATCAACAAGGGGGTGGTCAAAAATCCGCCGCCCACGCCAAATAATCCGGATAAAATACCGACCAATCCACCCAATAATATAATCAACAGGGCGTTGACCGATAAATTGGCAATGGGCAGATAAATTTCCATATTTTATGATATACCTCTTTTTTTATCGAATAGCTGCTTTCGCGCCAAGGTCCAACCGCTTTATTTCCATAAAGCGTCAATTGGCATAGGATTTTTTCTCCCAACATATTTTGCCCGTTAAACTGGGCCAATTCCATCATAATAAATGCGGGTTAAATATTGGGATTAAAATCCTGCGCTGATGGTGATGGCCGGACCTGATTTATTGGCGGCATTTCCGGCAATGCGCATGCGCCAATCCGCCGACAGCTGAATATTGCTATTATTGGGTTTTAGGTGAAAATTTATTGTCGGGCCAATGTCAATTCGGGCTATTTTATCCTGTGGTGCGCGTTCATATTGCCCCGCCGCCCATATGCCGCCGCCCAAATTTACACCTAATTTATTCTTGGTAAAAACCTGCCTTGTAATTTTAAAATTTGCGTCGCCAAATGCACCTTGCCGGGTGCCAAAATAATATCCCGCCTGTGCATATCCCGATGCACGAATATTTTGGGTCAATTTAATATTATCCTTGCCCCCTGCGGCGAACAAAATCGGGCCATGTGCGCCATTATTTCGGGCGCGATATTCGGCATTTATTGACAGGGGCAAAGCGGGGGAGGGTATATAGCTGATGCCTAGGGAGGCATCCTTGTCATTGGCGATATTATCTTGAAATGGGCCAATGGCACTGCTGATGCGGGAATATATGGATAATGACTGGCCAGATGGCCCAGAAATAATCCGATATTTCACCAAAATCGCGGCCTGTGACCCACCATAAGAGGGGGATAATATGCCAAGCGAGCTGTTTCTTTCAAATTGATCAGGCCGAATATAGGCATAGGCATAAAGTGAGAATTTTTTGTCATTATGGGATGATGATAATTGTTTTGTAACAATAGTTGTTGCATTTTTTCCATTTAATGGCTTGGTCGTTTGATTGGCGGAAAATAAGGGTTCATTCTGGGCAGCTGCATTTGGAAATTTGGGGTATAAATGTGGATATAAAATTGCCTGCGCCCTTTGTTCGCCAGCCGCTTTTTCTGCCATATTCATGGCGAAGGGTATAGGGCGGAAGGTGCGGGGCGCTGAAATATATTGTGTGTTTTTATGCTGATTATAAATAAAATGGGTCAGGGTAAAATCAGCATTTTTCTCAACTGCATTTTTCTCAACAGTTTTTTTGCCCAATTTCATCAATGCAGGGGCATGATGAATTTCGGGTGCAGGGCTTTGTGATGCAATGATAATGGCCCGGCAAAATATCCATCCGCCGATTATCATTGCCAATGCCGAAATGGGCTTTCCCTTTTTTACATATTGTTTCATATATTTTGCTCTTTTTCATGGGCAATATTAAGAGCGTTATCATGGCCAAAATGTGCTGGGTTAACATGCATCTGCGCGGTGGCAGGAAAGTGTAAATGGCTGGTTTTTTCCCAAATAAGCCGCTGCCCCTTTAACCATTTGACATATGCCCAAATGGCCCGCCGTACGGCTAATATGGCGATAAGATTGGAAATAAAAATGCGCGGAACGGAATATAAGGATTGTTTCAAGCCATATAGGCGATAGGTAAAGCTGGCCCGCATGATGACGCGCCACAGCATAAAAATAGCATTTAATGTTAATAAAATAATCGCCGAATGGGGCAATGGTTTTTGCTGTGTCAGCCCAAATGCCTGTGCGGTCCAGATTATGCCCGATAATATTATCAATATATAACATGCGAATAGGATGATGGCGACAAAAGGCCCTTTGCGGTCTTGCATTCGCATCCAATTATCCATGGGCGATGCGCCCCACCCCAGCCTGTCCCATCCGTTTAGGGCAATGCCCAATAACCAGCGGCTTTTTTGTTTTACCGCATTTTCCATTTTGTCGGGGAAACATGATTTGGTGCCGACCCTTTCTCCATGGGCGTCCAACATATCGGCGATGGCGCCGCTTGCGCCCATTTGGGATAATTTTATGCCAAGCTCATAATCCTCGGTCAGGCTGTCTTCATCAAATGGCAGATTATGATGTTGCAGAGCAAGCCGTGCAATCCACTCGCGGTTAATGGCGCAGCCCACACCCGCCATGGGCATGCCCGTGGATAACCATTCACGCACCATCATTTGTTTGGCATGTGACTCAGCAAATTCATCACAATAATGCCCGCTGATAAAGGGGGACTTCGCAACGGGTTGCGGAATGACCGGCAATTGAACAAAGGCATGTCGGCGCAATAAATGTGCATAAATGGCCAATGAATCGGCATGGACCATATCTTCGGCATCGTGCAGGATAATCGCCTGCGCCTTAAACCCAGAATTTAACTCATCTGTTTGAAGCGCTTTCCAAATCATATTTAGACAATTAGCCTTGGTCGTCGGGCCATTTTTGTCGCAAATCACCAATGTAATTTTGGGGTTTATACGCGCCGCCAATTTAATCTGCTTTATCCCATCAGGATCATTGGGATAGGCACCAACATATATTTTATAGGCAAAGGGTGTGTGGGATAAGGTGCTGGTTAAATTATTCAGCATTTGGGCAATGATGCTTCCTTCATTCCATGTTGGGATAAAGAAAGCAAAGAGGCTTTTCGGAGCAATTGATTGCGGCAGAGGAAGCTGATTTGACCGCATGGGCGGTGCGGAATGATAATATAATTTTTTGCGTTGCCGCCGTTTATAAAACCAATAAATATCGACCGCGACATCATCTAGGGCCAGAATTAAAATCCAAAAGCCGCAAAAAAGCATTAATTCATATAATATGATCGTCAAAGCACCGAATATATTTTCGGCCATATCAAATTGCCCCCAATAACTATTTGACACAAAAGGATTACTGTCCCTTTCATTGCCTGATTAGTGTTAAAAATATTATTCCGCAATTGCAAAAAGGGCATGATTTATTTTTATATTGATATTGGGTTTTGCGCGACTTCGCGCTATCAAGGGGCAATTGTAAAATAAAAGATGAAATAGGTTATATAAAATGGGCGCACAAAATAATAATGAACGCAAAAATGTCTCGGCACTTCGTGATTTTTTACAAAGTGAGGCAGCAGGCGGCATATTATTGATGTTGGCCGCGGCATTGGCAATGATTGTCGCAAATAGCAGTTGGTCGCATTATTATCATGATATATTGCATGACCCCATTGGCCCGACATTGACCGATAAATTAGGGCCAATGACCATCCATTTATGGATAAATGATGGGTTAATGGCCATCTTCTTTTTCCTTGTTGGGTTGGAAATTAAACGCGAATTTATCGACGGGCGGCTATCATCATGGGAAAAAAGACGCCTGCCCATTGTGGCGGCGGCGGCCGGCATGGTTTTTCCTGCAATTATATATTTGGTGATTGCGGGGGGTGATCCTGTGTTGCAAAATGGTTGGGCAATTCCCGCTGCAACCGATATTGCCTTTGCCATTGGCGTGCTTGCCCTATTGGGAAGCCGCGCGCCGACATCGTTGAAATTATTCCTCGTCACCGTGGCAATTGTGGATGATATGGGCGCAGTGGCGATTATCGCTTTGGTTTATACGCCATCGTTAAAAACCATTTGGTTGCTTGGCTCTGGCATTGTTTTGGGCGCGATGTATTTGCTGAATAAATCGGGCAATCGGAATATACCAATTTATCTGATTTTATCGGTCATTTTATGGTATGCGGTGCTGCAATCTGGTGTTCATGCGACCATTGCGGGCGTGTTGGCGGCGTTGATGATACCCATTATCGTCACCCCCGGCGCACCAGATAGTCCCGACAGCCCGCTGCATAAATTGGAACATGCCATTCATCCGTGGAGCGCATATTTCATCATTCCGATATTTGGTTTTGCCAATGCTGGGGTTGAAATTGGCGGGTTGACCATGGAACAAATTTTTGCGCCTGTTCCCTTGGGCATTGCGGCGGGGCTTTTCCTTGGCAAACAAATCGGCATTTTTGGTGCGGTATGGGTATCGGTGAAAACTGGATTTGCGGGCAAATTGCGCGGGGCGACATGGTTGCAAATATATGGAGTGGCCATGCTTTGCGGCATTGGTTTTACCATGAGTTTATTTATCGGCGAGCTTGCCTTTACTGGAAAAGATGAAGCTGCCGCCCTGCTTCGTGAGGAGGCCAAAATCGGCATTTTAATGGGTTCGGTCATTTCGGCATTGGCAGGCTTTTTATTATTACGTTTTGCCCCGCAACATGCGCGTCAAGAAGAAATAGAGCAAGAAGCGCAGCAGGAAATTTCCGGCGATGGCGATGTTGCATCCTTAAGTGAACGGGGTTGATAAGATGAAAAAGACATCGCTTTTTTTCGCCATTTTATCAGCCAGTTCTTTGGCATCATGTGCCACAATGGGGGGTAAGGGCAGCGAATTTAGGCAAAGCGATCGTGTAATTTATATGGAAGAGGAAGACAGCGATAAGGTAGATGCGGCTTTATCCGCCTTGGCCGCCGACTATGTGAAATTAAGCCTTGAAATTGGCACGCATGAAAATGGCTATATTGATGCATATTATGGACCAGCGGAGTGGAAAAAAGAGGCAGAGGCCAATCCACGCGGCAAACGCGCCTTAATTGCTGCGGTGCGGTCTTTGCGTGCGCAATTGGATATTATTCCAGCGGCCAAAAATGATAATTTGCTGAACCAACGGGCAAAATGGCTTGATGCGCAATTATTGGCCGCCGAAACCCGATTGATGATGATGGAAGGGGTGAAATTTTCCTTTGCCGAGGAGGCAGAGCGTTTATTCGGTGTTCGGCCACAGGTTAAGCCATTGGCCAGTTATGACGCGGCGCTGGAAAATGTGCAAAAACTACTTCCTGGAAAGGGTGATTTATCCATAAGGGCGGATAATATTTTGGAACAATTTATTGTTGCGCCAGATAAGTTAAAACCCGTTTTTGATGAGGCAATAACCGAATGCCGCAACCGCACCATGATGAATATGGCAATACCAGCGGATGAAAAATTCGACATGGAATATGTGACAGAAAAACCGTGGAGCGGATATAATTGGTATCAGGGAAAATATCACAGCTTAATCCAAATAAATACCGACCTGCCCATTCGGATAAGCCGCGCGGTCGATCTTGGTTGTCATGAGGGATATCCCGGGCATCATGTGTTTAATGCATTATTGGAAGACCGATTGGCAAAGGCGCGCGGATGGCCTGAATATATGGTTTATCCATTATATAGCCCGCAAAGCTTAATCGCCGAGGGTTCGGCCAATTATGGCATTGAGCTGGCCTTTCCTGGGCAAGAAAAGCGCGATTATGAAGTGAATATCTTATTCCCCATGGCGGGTCTTGCATCGAAAAATGCGGATATATTTTATCAATTGCAATCGGCCATGGGGGCGCTTTCTGGTGCGCGTTTAACGATTGCACAGCAATATTTGGATGGCGAAATTGACCGTGAACAGGCCATTATTTTAAGCCAGAAATATCTTTTATTATCACGAAAGCGCGCCGAACAATCCATTGGGTTTACCGATATATATCGCAGCTATGTGTTAAATTATGGTTTGGGATTGGATATGGTGCGCCGCCATATAGAGGCAAATAATGCCGATGGCAGCGCGGCGAGCGCGGATATAAAATGGCAGCGCATGGAGGCAATATTGACCCAGCCGACCCTGCCACAGGATTTAACAAATTGAACCATTTTTGAACAATATATTGCCAGCGCTTAACTATATGATTAACATCCTCGTTAATTAAAGAGGGGATGGAAAATGGCAAAATGGCCAAAGCTGAAATGGGATAAAGAGCCAACCGGCCCGTTAAAGGGTGTGAAAATTGTTGATATGGCAACGGTTGTCCTTGGCCCATTTGCCACCATGCATTTTGCTGATTTGGGCGCAGAGGTGATTAAAATTGAAAATAGCCAGGGCAATACGCCGGGCGATTTAATGCGCCATGCCGGACAATCCCCCACGGGAGATTTAGGCCCGATTTTTACCGCCTTAAACCGCAATAAAAAGGCGATTAACCTGAACGCCAAAATATCCGAAGATCGCGATATTATATATGCATTGTTGGAAGATGCCGATGTGTTTTTTCACAATGTGCGGCTTGCCGGAATGGCGCGGCTTGGCCTTGATTATGAAAGCGTGAAGGCGATTAACCCCAATATCATTTATGTCCATTGCGCGGGTTATGGGATGGAGGGGCAATATGCATCGCGGCAGGCATATGATGATTTAATCCAATGCGCATCAGGCTTTGCCTCTTTATTTGAAATGCGTGACGGTGGGCGGCCAGTTTATATGCCATCCTTAATCGCCGATAAAACCGTGGGCTTATTTGCCTCCAATGCCACAATGGCGGCATTATTTCACCGTGAACGCACGGGCGAGGGGCAATTTGTGCAAGTGCCCATGTTTGAAACATTTACCTTTTTCAACATGGTTGAAAATTTATGGGGCGAAACATTTGTGCCGGGCAATGGTAAATATGCCTATACTCGCTCCATCAACCCCAATCGCCGTCCCTATCCGACAAAGGACGGATTTATTGGCATTGTTCCCTATAATGATAAACAATGGGCCAGATTTTTTGAGCTTGGCGGCATGCCGGGCATTTTCGATGATCCGCGTTTTTCCACCTATGGCGAACGCACGAAACATATTTCGGAACTTTATGCCTTGATTGAGCAAATTTCTGCAACGAAAAGCAGCGAGGAATGGCTTAATTTATTAGATAAAAATGACATTCCGGCGATGCGTTATAACCGGATGGAGGATATGTTATCCGACCCGCATTTATCTGAAATTGGTTTTTTTGAGCAGCGTAGCGGCGCAGATATTGGTACATATCGAAGCATGAAACATCCGGTGCATTATTCCAAAACACCGGCCAATATATATGCCAATCCTCCGCAATTGGACCGCGATGGCGATGAAATTAAAACCGCATTGGGATTGGGAGAAAATGTCAAAAAATAGGCATGAATAATTATGCTAAAATACCGCGCATGATAAGTTCAATCGTATGTTCACGATATTTATCGCGCATTTCCTCGCTAATATCGGGTTGGTCAAAACAATGTTGCAATACCTGACGCGCGGTAAAGAAACGGTCGGACGCACCCGTTACGGTAAAATAGAAAAGCTGTGGGTCAATCGGGCGTAATGTGCCATCTTTCACCCCATCATTGACCAATGTTGCATATGCCGCCGAAATTGGTTTCAAATATTGGTCGGCAATTTTTTGGGCATCGGCGGGGGCGTTGTCGCGCACCATGCGCATCAACAAACGGTTAAGATAGGGATATTGATAATAGGTGTCGATAACCGCCCCAATATGCAGGCGCAATTTTTCCTCCGCCGTCATGGATTTTGCAATCAGGCTGTCTAAACTGCGCACAATTTTGGTCATGTCGCGTTCCAATAAGGCAAGCATCAGGCCATTTTTATTGCCAAAATAATATTTAACCAAGGCGCTGTTTAACCCAGCACGCAGCGACAGCTCACTTAGCGATAGGTCAATAGTATCGCCTTCGCGCATAATTTGGCTTGCCGCGTCAATTAACTGTTCGCGTGCGGTTGCATTTTCGTCTGCATTGTTCATCAAATTATCTTTGGACATTTCATAACACTCCCCTAACTTTCCCTAACGTAATTTTTATCAAGGTCAATCAAAGACAGCATTTAATATACATGTTTATTCATAATTTGGTTCTTTCCACCATGGGAAGAAATCGGGTAAATCTTCGCTTACCTTATCTGGATAATTGGCCTCGCGTTTTTCCAGAAAACTGGCTATGCCTTCTTTGGCATCATTGCTGCGTGAACGGCGGTAAATGGCGCGGCTGTCCATTTTATGCGCCTCCATTGGGTGTTCCTGTGATGAAAGCCGCCATAGCATGGCCCGTGTCATCGCCACAGAAACGGGCGCGCAATTATCCGCAATCTCCAATGCAATTTCTCGCGCCTCGTCCAATAAATTATCGGCGGGATATATATCTTGAACCAACCTGCCTTTATATGCCTCATCCGCATTAAACACGCGCCCTGTCATGCACCAAGTTAATGCCTGCTGCATGCCGACCAGACGGGGCAAGAACCAAGAGGATGCCGCCTCAGGCACAATACCGCGCCGTGCAAAGACAAATCCAAATTTGGCATTATCGCTGGCCAATCGAATATCCATTGCCAAAGTCATTGTCGCGCCAATGCCCACCGCCGCGCCGTTTATTGCGGCGATTAACGGCTTTTTGCTTTGAAATAATCGCAGAGTCAATTTGCCGCCGCTATCGCGCACGCGCTCATCGGACAGGCTGGCGACCTCACTACCGCTGGCGAATATTTGCCCATCATCCTGCGGGGTTAAATCCGCGCCTGCGCAAAATGCGCGGCCATTACCGGTAAAGATAATGGCGCGCACATTGTCATCATGGTCCAATATGTCCATTGCATCACAAATTTCGTGCATCATGATGACGGTAAATGCGTTCATTTTTTCAGGACGGTTCAACGTGATAAACGCAATTGGTCCTTCATGATGGACAATAATTTGTGAAAAATTTTGCATAATATTATCTCGGCGCCATACGAATTGCCCCATCAAGGCGCACATCCTCGCCATTAAAATATCCCGTTTCAATCATACATAGGGCCAATTTTGCATATTCATTTGGCACGCCCAAACGCGGTGGATGTGGCACCATTGCGGCCAATGCATCGCGCACCGGCTGCGGTGCACCGGCCAATAAGGGGGTGTCAAATATACCCGGCAATATGGTGTTTATGCGTATGCCCTCCCGCATTAAATCACGCGCTATGGGCAGGGTCATGCCAACAACGCCGCCCTTTGATGCACTATATGCTGCTTGGCCAATTTGGCCGTCTTCCGCTGCGACGGAGGCGGTATTGACCATTGCCCCGCGATCACCGCAGGATAGGGGTTCAAGCGTCATCATGCCCGCCGCCGATTTTGCAATACAACGAAATGTGCCCACAAGGTTGATTTGGATGATTTTATCAAATGCGTCCAATGGGAAATGTTTGATGCTGCCATCTTCTTTTGACCGGCTGGCGGTTTTAATCGCATTGCCCGTTCCTGCACAATTGACCAAAATGCGTTCTTGCCCATGGGCGGCCCGGGCCTTGGCAAATCCTGCATCCACGCTTTCGTCGCTGGTCACATTAACTTCGCAGAAAATACCGCCAATTTTCGCGGCCATTTCCTCGCCCTTTTCCTTTTGCAGGTCAAAAATGGCTACTTTAACCCCCTTTTCGGCCAATGCCATGGCGGTTGCCGCGCCAAGGCCGGATGCACCGCCGGTGACGATAGCTGAAATATCTGCGCTTAATTCCATGGGATATATCCTTTAAATATATTATAATTTTTCGATAATGGTGACATTGGCCTGACCGCCGCCCTCGCACATGGTTTGCAAGGCATAACGACCGCCGCGCTGTTCCAATGCGTTTAACATGGTGGCCATTAACTTTGTGCCCGATGCGCCCAATGGATGGCCCAACGACATTGCCCCGCCATGCACATTTAATTTTGCCCTATCACCGCCAATATGTTTCAACCATGCGAGGGGGACGGGGGCAAATGCCTCATTCACTTCATATAAGTCAATGTCATTAATCGACAATCCGGCCCGTTTCAATGCGCGCTCGGTGGCAAATAATGGTTCTTCCAACATGATAACCGGATCGCCCGCCGTCACGGTTAAATTGTGAATGCGCGCACGCGGGGTAAGGCCATGATCCTTTAATGCGCGTTCCGACATAATTAAGACCGCCGATGCGCCATCGCAAATTTGGCTGCTATTCGCGGCGGTTATTGTGCCGCCCTCGCTCAATAATTTAACCGCTTGAATTGTTTGCATCGTGGCGTCAAATCTTATCCCCTCGTCAATTTCATGGCTGATTATGCCTTCGGGGCTGTCCACATTAATCGGTACGATTTCATTTTTAAACGCGCCATTTTGGGTTGCGGCAATCGCCTTTTGATGTGATTCCAAAGCTAGCAAATCCAAATCATCGCGGGTAAAGCCATATTTTTTGACCAGCATTTCTGCGCCCATAAATTGGCTGAACATAATGCCCGGATATGCCTCTTCCAAACGCGGGCTTTTATAATTACCCAATCCTTCTTTCATATATAGCTGCGCGGTTGACCCCATGGGCACACGGGTCATGCTTTCAATACCGCTGGCCAACACAATATCCTGTGTGCCAGACATTACACCCTGCGCCGCAAATTGGATTGCCTGCTGCGATGAACCACATTGCCGGTCAATCGACACGGCGGGAATTGAATTGGGCAAATTGGAAGCCAATACCGCATTACGGCCCACATCCATTGTTTGCTCGCCGCCCTGCATCACACATCCGGTGATAACATCCTCAATTTGGGCGGGGTCAAAATCATTACGATTGGCAATCGCATCAAACACTGCCGCGCCCAAATCAACGGGGTGCACCCCTGCCAATTTACCACCCCTGCGCCCGCCCGCTGTGCGAACCGCATCAACAATAAATGCCTCGGCCATTAACATCCTCCTCCAAAAATTTAATCATATGATTAAATAAGTGCTGAACTTTGTCAATGGCTGAAATAAATAATGCGGTAACTATAAGCGCGTTCGACCAACCAACATAGCTTTGACATTTCTTTTTTCAGAAAAAGTCAGATAGAGTAGATACATTGATAAGAAGGACGCTCCACCGAAAAAAGCAATAACTGCTAGCAGCAAGCCAGACACCGAAAAATTGTTGCGCCATGCCGTCCATAAAGCCGAAAGCATGAGCATTAACATGAAATCAAAATTGAATTGGCCGGGCCATTCCATCGCAGCCATGTCGCCAAAAAAATCGGGGAAAAGGTTCACACCATTCTGACTAATACCGATTGTAACGATAGTATAATATAGCAGCGCAGCGAACATTGAGACTAACAGAATTCGGAACCAAATCATTTTTATCTCCATTAAGCCAATTAAGAAAATGGGCCCGCAATTATTCGCGCGAGCCCATAAGAAACGACATTATTCCATTGCGGTGGCGCGGTTTATTTTGCGACGGTAATCACCTGTGGATAGGTAAATTCGGACAGACCTTCCTTGCCATATTCAACGCCAAAGCCGGATTGTTTATGCCCGCCAAATGGCGCAAATGGGGAAAGGTGCAAAAATTCATTGACCCATACAGTGCCCGTTTCCAATTGTTCGGCCACGGCCACGCCCTGTTCAGCGTCACTGGTCCATACTGATCCGGCAAGACCATATATACTGTTATTGGCGCGTGAAATCGCCTCTTGCGTCGTGGAAAATTTCATCAATGGCATAACGGGGCCAAATTGTTCTTCGGCCACGATACGGGCATCTTCTGGCGGATTGTCCAAAATGGTAATGGGCATGAAATAACCTGGAATATTGGGGTCATGGTCACCGCCGACAAGGAATTTATACCCATTATCCTTTGCATCTTGGACCAATTCTATCACACGGTCATATTGTGCTTTATTTTGAATCGGGCCAACGGCTGTGCCCTGCTCTGCGCCATCGCCAACCTTTACCGATTTGGCAAATTCGGCAATGGCGGCGGATAGTTCATCATAAATATCTTCGTGAATATAAATACGCTTGGCGGCGACACAAATTTGACCTGCATTGGTGAAACTGGCCCAGAATAATTTTTCCGCCACCGATTTCACATCCGCATCGGGCAGGACAATGGATGCGTCATTGCCGCCCAATTCCAGAGTAATGCGTTTTAAATCCTTTGATGCGGTCTCCATAATCCGTTTTCCGGTGGCGGTTGAACCGGTAAAGGTTATTTTGTCAATGTCGGGATGCGCGGTAATCATCGGCCCCAAATCATCACCGCCGGTAATCACATTGACCACGCCGGCGGGAACAATGTCGGCAATTAACTCCATTATCCGTAAAGTGGCTAAAGGGGTGTAGGGCGATGGTTTCAACACGATGGTGCAACCCGACAACATGGCCGGCACAATTTTTTGCAATGCCATCATCACGGGGAAATTCCACGGCACAATGCCGCCGACCACGCCCACGGGGACGCGGCGGGTGCGGCTTAACCTTTTGTCGCTATCTTCGTTAATTTCATCATCAAGGGATAGGGTGGATTGCGCGGCGGCAATGGCCGCTGCGCCTGAAATTTCGCCTGCGGCCTGTGCATGGGGTTTGCCCTGCTCACTGGTTAATAGGCGAAATAGCTCATCATGATTTTCCTTTATCGCGGCGGATATTTTCAAAATGGCGGCGCGGCGTTCATCAATGGGGGTGGCGCGCCATTTGGGAAAGGCGGCGCGTGCGGCGGCAACGGCTGCGTCCAATTCGGCCTGACCACAATCGGGCACTTGACCAATAATTTGTTCATTGGCAGGGTTGATAACATCCAACCATTTGCCATTATCAACCATTTTTCCGTTGATTAGATTTTTATATTGCGTTGCCATTTTGTGCCTACTTTCTTTATATAAACTTATATTATGTAATTTAGGAACGCGCCGCCCAATATTCATCCCTTAAAAGCCGTTTATATAATTTTCCGGTGGGATGGCGCGGCAATTCTGCACGATAATCAATTGATTTTGGTATTTTAACACCCGAAAGCGTTTGACGCAAAAATGCATAAACTTCAGCGGTAAATGCTTCATTTGCATCGGCCATATTCATGGGCTGGACCACCGCGACCACCTTTTCACCCAAATCATCATCGGGCGCACCAATAACCGCAGCATCGGCAATTTTGGGATGGGTGATAAGCAGATTTTCAATTTCCTGAGGATAGACATTGACCCCACCGGAAATAATCATAAATGATTTTCGGTCGGTTAAATATAAAAATCCATCTTCATCAACATATCCCACATCGCCCAATGTGGACCAGCCCTGTTGATTATGGGAATCGGCGGTTTTTTCTTTGTCATTATGATAGGTGAATTGCGGGCCGCCCTCAAAATATATATGCCCAATTTCGCCGGCGGGAAGCTCATTTCCTTCATCATCACAAATGCGGATAATGCCCAGCAATGCACGGCCAACCGATCCTTTATGTGTCATCCAATCGGCCGAATTTATATATGTAAATCCATTACCCTCTGTTCCGGCATAATATTCCATCAACACCGGCCCGAACCAATTTATCATCATTTCCTTAATCGGCATAGGGCATGGTGCGGCGGCATGAATGGCGCATTTTAACGATGACACATCATATTTTGCCCGTGTTTCGGGTGGTAATTTTGACATACGAACAAAATGAGTGGGCACCCATTGGCTGGCATTGATGTGATATTTTTGGATAAGCTCCAATGCCTTTTCCGGATCAAATTTATTCATCACCACCACCGTGCCGCCAAGCCGGTGGACGGTCATGCACCAACGAAGCGGCGCAGCATGATATAAAGGGGCGGGGGATAGGTAAATGGAATCAGCATTTAATCCAAAGACACCGCCTGCCAACATGACAAGTGCGTTTCCAGCAGCAATATTTTCATCCTCTGGCAGGGGGAAACGCACCCCCTTGGGCTTTCCGGTTGTGCCTGAACTATATAACATATCCGTGCCCGCGCGCTCATCCTTTATGGGGGTTATGGGCTGGGCCTGCATGGCGCGATGTAAATTTTCCCATCCTGATTTGTCTGCACCTAAAATATATTGATGTTCGCATTGGGAAATTTGATTTAACAATTTATCACCCAGCGACGCCCCACAAAATACCGCCTTTGCCCCGCTATCTTTCAATATATAGTTGATTTCGCTGGCGGTTAATCGGTTGCTGACCACCACGAATATAATGCCTGCTCGCTGCGCGCCCCAAACAAGGTCAAAAAATTCGGCCACATTTTCCATGCAAATGGCAATAATGTCCCCAATATTCAGCCCAATAGATCGGTATAGATGGGCGGCGCGATTGCTGCGTCGGTCAAGCTGCCCATAGGTTATAATTTCACCGCTATTGCCCATGATGATGGCAGCTTTATCGGCATTGGTTTTCGCATGAATATGGGGATGCATATTGGTATATTTCCTTTATTTACCGGTCCAATTGGGGCTGCGTTTTTCGGCAAAGGCGGCGGCGCCTTCCCTTGCGTCGGATGATGTGAAAATGGGTTTGATAATCTCTATTTGCTTATCCCACATTATATCTTCATCCCACATGCCCGATTTGGCAATTACCGATTTGGATATGCGCACGGCAAGCGGGCCATTGGCAGTAATTTTTCGTGCCAATATCATGGCGGCATCCAATGCCGCGCCATCGGTTAATTGATTGACAAGCCCCAATTCATAACCGCGCTGTGCATCAATAAATTCACCCGTCAGGGCAAGCTCCATTGCGATTTTTTGGGGGATAAGGCGGGGCAGGCGCATCAACCCACCCGCCGCTGCAACCAATCCGCGCTTTGTCTCTGGTATACCAAATTTCGCGTCTTTATTGGCGATTATCATATCGCATGCAATGGCGGTTTCAAGGCCGCCTGCTAAAGCATAGCCATCAACCGCCGCAATTAACGGTTTTTGAGGCGGCGCTTCAACAAATCCGGCAAATCCCTTGCCCTTGACCGATGGTAATTCGCCGCGCAAATATCCTTTTAAGTCCATGCCCGAACAAAATGTGCCGCCCGCGCCGGTGATAATGGCAACGCGAATGTCCGCATCATTATCCAATCGCTCCATCGCATCGGCAATTATTTCCGCCGCCGCGCGGTTCATGGCATTTTTTGCCTCTGGCCTGTTGATGGTGATGACCATGATGCCATCTTCCACCTTGACTAATGTGTCTGCCATATATGTTTCTCCGTTTAATAATTTATATCTTACCGCCCCTTGGGAAGGCCAAGGACATGTTCCGCCACAATATTACGCTGTATTTCCGATGTTCCCCCGCCAATGGTGGCCGAAAAACTGTTTAAATAGCTGCGATGCCAATAACCATTATCGGCAGCATTTGGTTCATCGACATAATATCCCGCCCTGCTGCCTAGGAAATTTAACGAAAATTCGGTTAATTCACGGATTAACTCGGTCCGGCCCAATTTGTTAAGCAGGGCCAAACCCATGGGGCGATCCATATTTAATGGCGCCATTCGGCGGCGTTGATTATTTAAATTTAATGCTTGAATATCGATTATATGTTCGACCAATTTGTCGCATATAATGGGATCGTCCAACACGGGACGTCCGCCGCGCCGCGCCGTTTTGGCCATATCGACCACGGACATGACGTCCATTTCTTTGACAAAATATCCGCCCACAGGCTTTACCTTTGCTCCGCGTTCATATTCCAATGTTTTCATGGCCATTGACCAGCCCTGGCCCTCTTCGCCCATGATGCCGTTGGCCGGAATACGCGCATCGGTAAAGAAACATTGCACAAAGCCATATTCACCGGTTAATTTTTTAATGCGGCGGGTTTCCACGCCGGGAATTTTCATTGGGGCAAGGAAGAATGACAATCCGGCATATTTGCTGGGTCCATCATTTGATGTGCGGGCAAGCAATATCATTTGATCCGCACGGTCGCCAAGCGATGTCCAGATTTTCGACCCGTTGATAATATAGTCATCGCCATCGCGCACCGCCTTTGTCTGTGCACTGCCAAGGTCGCTGCCATGTTCGGGTTCGGAAAATCCCTGACACCAAATTTCTTCGGCGGCCAACATGGGTTTAATGAACCGGCGTTTCATCGCCTCATCCCCCATATCCAAAATTAACGGTCCGGCCCAACCATTGCCAATGGCGTTTATCATGATGGGCGCGTCATATTTACGCATGATGCGCGTGGCGATTCGTTGATATTCGTCATGCATTCCGCCGCCGCCATATATTGCGGGCCAGCTCATGCCCAAATATCCCGCCTCATATACTTTGCGCTGCCAATTGCGCAGGAAATCAAATTGTTGATCGGTGCTGACCTCCATAAAGGTAAGCGGCAACATAAAACCAGGTTCGTTGACGGTATTTTCCCGAAACCATGCGTCGCATTGCTGGGTAAAATCGTCAATTTCGCTTTTGCTGGGGCCAGAGGCACCTGCGGCATAGGCGGATTCCGGGCGTTGATTTTCTGCCATTCTCAATCTCCTCACAATATTAATTGAACGATTAAGAATATATTGCAAGAATTTTTAAGCAGCTTTTTCCATCAAACGCATCTTTGCCTTTATATTTACCGCCTATTTCATTGCCAATGCCACGGCCTTGGTCCATCCATCCAGACGGTTTTGGCGGCTTTGTTCGGTCATATTGGGGGTGAATTGGTGAATTTTGCCGCGCATAATGGCCGCTTCGTTCAGGTTTTGATATAAATTCGCGCCCACCGCCGCCAACATGGCCGCGCCCAATGCGGTTGTTTCAATAAAATAGGGGCGTTCCACGCCAATGTTCAAAATATCGGCTAAATCCTGTGCCATCCAATCATTGGAAACCATGCCGCCATCAATGCGTAATTCGCCCCAATCACATCCATCGGCGGCATAGGCAGTTTTCAAATCATGCGCCTGATGCGCCATTGCCTCCAACCCGGCGCGCACAATATGCGCCTTTGTTGCGGCAAAACTTAATCCTGATATTATGCCGCGCGCATGGGGGTTCCAATATGGTGCGCCCAATCCGGAAAGGGCGGGGACCAAAAACACGCCGCCATTGTCGGGCACGCTTTTGGCCAATGCCTCGCTATCCCCCGCATGGGCGATAATTTGCATATCATCGCGCATCCATTGCATTAATGATCCAGCAACGAAAACCGACCCTTCCAACGCATAATGACGCTCTCCATTTAATTGCCATGCAATGGTGGATAGCAATTTATTGTCCGAATATGGCCGTTCCGTTCCGCTTTGGGTTAAGATGAATGCCCCCGTGCCAAATGTGGCCTTTGTCTGTCCCTTGGCCAAACATCCCTGTCCAATGGTGGCAGCCTGTTGATCTCCCGCCATGCCGCAAATGGGGATGGCGCCACCGAAAATATCGGGCAAACTATGGCCCAATTGACCGGCACAATCGCTAATTTCAGGCAAAATATGTTGCGGCACATTAAATATATTTAATAAATCATCATCCCATCCGCCATTTTGGCCAATGGACATTAATGCGGTGCGCGATGCGTTGCTGGCGTCGGTGATGTGCAATCCGCCGGTTAATCGATATGTTAAATAGCTTTCAACCGTGCCAACCGCCAAATTTTCGCCCAATTGTTTTAATTGTGGCCAATTTTCCAATGCCCAGCCAATTTTACTTCCGCTAAAATATGGGTCAAGCAACAGGCCGCTTTTTTCCTGCACCATTTTTTCATGGCCCGCATCTTTTAATGTGGCGCAAATATCGGCGGTTCGGCGGTCCTGCCACACAATGGCGGGGGCAACGGGTTTTCCAGTGCGCCTGTCCCAAAAAATAATTGTTTCGCGTTGGTTGGTGATGGCAATGGCAATAATATGTTGTGCGCCGCCCGCTTTATTCACCATTTGGGTGGCACAGGACAGGCTATGCTGCCAAATTTCCTCTGCATCATGTTCCACCAAACCGGGGGCGGGATAATGTTGGGTTAAGGGTTTTTGCGCGCTGGCAATCATTTCACCCATGGGGGAAAATAATATTGCGCGGGTAGAGGTTGTGCCCTCATCAATTACTAAAATATATTGGCTCACTTACTATCCTCTCCATTACCCAATATGTGAATTTGGATTTATGTGGCGTTTTTTTCACGCGCCTGCAATCCATTTATGATGATGATAATATCAATGGGCCGCGCGGCGATATATTGGGGATGCGGGGCGGGGATATAATAATCTTTGATAAGTGAATTATGATGAGAAATTTAGAGGAAAACTTGTCATTAAACAAGAAAACTGGAGCGGGCGAAGGGATTCGAACCCTCGACCCCAACCTTGGCAAGGTTGTGCTCTACCCCTGAGCTACGCCCGCTCTGGCGGATGTGATTCTGTTCCTTCACATCGGGTGAAGGGGCAGTTAGCACCGGATTCATAACCCTGCAAGCCCTTAAAGTGACTTTTTATAAAAACTTTTTATTTTTTATCGAAAAGCTTCCATAAACTTGGTTTTTTGAAAATAGTTCCTACTTAATAACCAATCATAATTTATATAAAAATAGCGGTCTTTATATCCATGACATATATAGTTATAGCGTCAAAGCAGCCCTATTTAGCATTTTGAACGGAGAGATATTTTGGCAAGCCAGGCGTTAACAACCGAAGAGCAAAAGGCCGTGGACAATTTTCGCAACAATGTGGTTGCGCCGTCAATGGAAAAATTGGTCATCCTTGATTTTTGGGCCGAATGGTGCGGACCATGTAAGCAATTAATCCCTGTTTTGGAAAAAGTAGCGGCGGATTATGCCGATAAGGGTGTTGTCTTGGTCAAGGTGAATGTGGACGAGGATGGATTTATCGCATCGCAATTTCAGGTGCGCTCCATTCCCACCGTTTATGCCATGTATCAAGGGCAGCCAGTGGCCGATTTAACCCAGGCCCGAACGGAGGCGCAATTATCCGCCATGTTGGACCAATTATTGGAGAAATATTCTATTCAGGGCGGGGCGGATGCCCATAAATTGGATATTGGCGCATTGACTGAGCAGGCGGAGGCCGCTCTATCGGCGGGGGACGCCATGACGGCATATCAAATATCGGCCGAAATATTGGGTGAGGAGCGGGAAAATCCAGACGCAATTGGGCTGTTATTGCGCGCTATGGTTGCGCAAGAAGAAGTGGACAAGGCGGCGGAAATGTTATCTGCTTTGCCCGATGATTTGGCCAAGCATCCCGCCATTGCAAAGGCAGGTTCGGCAATTGAAATGGCAAAAAATAAGGTTGACCCAACTGAATTAAACGCGCTGCGTGGCGCGGTATTGGATAAGCCAGAGGATCAGGAGGCGAAGTTAAATTTGGCCACAGCCTTAATGGCGTCAGGATTAACCAATGGCACGCAAAGAGACGAAGCGGCGGATATTTTATTATCCATGATAGCGACAGATAGAGAATGGCAGGACGGTATAGCGCGTAAAAAATTACTGGAATGTTTTGAAATTATTGGCTTGGAGGATGAATGGGTTGCCCATCGCCGCCGCGCATTATCGGCGATATTATTTGGATGACCCATATTAAGCTTCCCATATTTCCATTATCAGGGGTGATATTATTTCCCTCTATGCAAATTCCGTTGCATATTTTTGAACCACGATATCGTGATATGGTGGGCCAAGCATTGGCAAAGGACAGGTTAATCGGTTTAATTCAACCACAGGAAATTACCGTTGATCAGCATAGCAAGGCCGACGCCCATGGCAAAAAACAGCCCCAATTATTCACCATTGGTACGGTGGGCCGCATTGCCGATGTAGAGGCGATGGAGGATGGCCGATATAATATTGTGTTGGAAGGGGTGCAGCGTTTTACTGTGGTAAAGGAATTGGACGTCACCACCGCATTTCGCCAAATAGAGGCGGCATTGTGGAGCGAAAAAGAAGCCAGTGAATTATTATCATTGGGCGAACGTGCCGCATTGGAGATGGAGGGACGCAAATTCGCCGAAGCTCAAGGTTATAAGGTGGATTGGGAATCGGTTATTAAATTGGATGATCACACATTGGTCAACGCCATTGCCCAAATTGCGCCATTTGACATGGCGGCGAAACAGGCATTGTTGGAAGTGGACGGCATGGCCAAAAGATGCGAATTATTGGTTCAATTAATGCAATTTTACGGGCGGCATGATGGCGATGAGAAAATCGTCACCCTGCAATAAAGATAAAAGGATAGAGTAGTTTATCACTCTATCCCATAAAACTTTCCCTGATTCCATCGACCACAATTTGCGCTGCCAATGCGGCCAATAACACACCCAATATGCGGGTGATAACAGCCTCTATTTTTGCACCCATTAACCGCATCAACGGTCCAGCGGCCAATAAAGCCAATAATGTGATGATGAGGACAAGCCCCATTGCACCAAAAATCACCAATGAAGCCTGCAGCCCCTGATTTTTACTCATCAACAACATCAATGTCGCAATTGAACCAGGTCCGGCAATCATCGGCATGGCCATGGGAAAGACGGAGACATCCTCCACCTCTGGCGTTTCGATTATTTCCTGTGCCCGTGCCTCGCGCCGTTCGGTGCGTTTTTCAAACACCATTTCCAATGCAATTAAGAACAGCATGATACCGCCGGCAATGCGAAAAGCATCTAAGCTAATCCCCAAGGCGCGGAGCAAATCTTCGCCAAAAAGGCCAAAAACAACCAAGATAATGGTTGCCACAATAACCGCGCGAATGGCCATTGATTTGCGCTGTGCTGCGCTTGCATCGGTGGTGATGCTGGCATAAATGGGGGCGCAGCCTGGCGGGTCGATTATCACAAAAAATGTGATGAACGCCGAAAGGAAAAGCTCCATCATTTTTTGTCTGCCCTTATATTATCCATCAAAATATTTTCCCAGCTTTCGCCATTCCATATATTCGCAATTAAAATATGCGATTTGTCGGGGTTAAATTGCCAAATCCAGCTTAATGTTTGGTCGCGTGACAACCCCTGTTTCATTTCGACACCCTCGGCAGGGGCATTTATCATCACAGGTGGTTTTTCGGCGCATTTTGCGATTTTAGTTTGTAATAATTCGGGCGCGGGGCGCGGCGTGTCCAATGGGGCGCTGTGCGTTAATGTCCAATACCATTGACCATTGCCGGGGCTTCGTTCCTTATATTGCCAAATGGTCGAATAATAACCATGTTTTTCACCCCATTGAATCGCGCCCGTGGTGACCGCGCTGCGTCCATCGCATGACATGAAAATTTGATGCGGTTGCCATTTTACATTTTGCGGGCCTTTGCCCATTTCGGATAAATATTTTTTTGCATTTACCGGTTCGGGAATGAATAAAATTGCGTCATCATCGGCGTCTTTTTTTAATGCCGCCCATGCGCCATCCTCTTTTGCTCTGCGGCTTTGCGCAATATCCAATGCCAAAACGCCGCTGGGGTTCACGCTGAAAATTGGGGCGCGTTGCCCCCCATTATGCGCATTTGGCCCTGCACAAGCGGCAAGGGCCAATGATAAGGCGGCGATGGTGAATATGCGCATTATATATCCTTTGGCTGGGTTAATCCGGCCCGGCGATAGGCCGCAACCAAGCAATTTCGCAATAAACAGGCAATGGTCATTGGCCCAACCCCGCCCGGAACGGGGGTGATGGCACGTGATAATGGCGCGGCCTCGGCAAAGTCAACATCACCCACCAAACGGCCCTTTGCCTCGCCATCGGCGGGGGCAAGGCGGTTAATCCCCACATCAATGACAACAGCGCCGGGTTTTAACCAGCTGCCCTTTACCATTTCGGCGCGGCCAACGGCGGCGACAACAATATCGGCGCGGCGCACCACATTTTCCAAATCGCGGGTGCGGCTATGTGCCAAAGTCACGGTGCAATTTTCATTTAACAATAATTGCGCCATGGGTTTGCCGACAATATTGGATCGGCCAATAATCACCGCCTCTTGCCCCGATAAATCACCCATGCGATCTTTTAATAACATCAGGCAACCCAATGGGGTGCAGGGGACAAGTGCATCCTCGCCCACTGCCAATTTACCTGCATTGACAACATGAAAACCATCTACATCCTTTTCGGGATTTATCGCGGCAATAACCGCCTTATCATCCATTCCACCAGGCAAGGGGAGCTGCACCAATATGCCGTCGACATTTTCATCTGCGTTTAATTTTTGGACCAAATCAATTAACTGATTTTGGGTGGCCGTGGCGGGCAGGCGATGTTCGAAACTTTGCATTCCCGCCGCGATTGTCGCCTTATGCTTTGATGCGACATAAACATTGCTGGCCGGATCATCGCCCACTAATATAACCGCCAAACCGGGCGCGCGGCCCGTGGCGGATGTGAATGCGGGCACATGGCTGGCCACTTTTTCACGCAAAATTGCAGCAAAAGCCTTCCCATCAATAATTATGCTATCAATAATAGCGCCGCCCATATTATTATTTTGATTCAAATTACTCATAATCACCCTATTTGGGCGATTTATATGCCGCCCGTTGAAGTCGCAACACCGATTAGCAACATTTGAACTGCTTTCATACCAAAGATAAGCACAATGGGTGATAAATCAATCATCCCCGTATCGGGCAGGATTTTTCTTATGGGTTGTAATACAGGGTCCAATATGGCGTTTAACGCATGATATAGGCCGCGAACAAATTCATTGGATTGGCTGATAACATTAAATGCCAATAACAGGCTGATGACCATTTGCACAATGATGATAAAAACCACCAAATCGACAAGCATGCCAATAATTCCAACAATCGCTAATAGCATAAAATCTTCCCATATTTATTTAATCATCATAATCTAAACAAGATTAGATACTGTATCAACCCAATAATACAGCATGTCGATGGTTAAACGATTAAACGCCAATATTGTCGATTAACCGCGTTTTGCCCATGAAGGCGGCGGCGATAATCCGCATGGGCGCATCTTGTTTTATATTCAGATGATGAAGCGTCATGGCGTCAATGACGCTGATATAATCGATAGCACCAAAGCCAGAGGATTTTACAGATAATTTCGCTTTTTCAATTGCTTTAGCAATATTTGCACCTGATAATATATCCGTCCTTAATTGTTGCAATGCGGCATATAATGCCGGGGCATTGGCGCGTTCATCCTTTGATAAATATGTATTGCGGGATGATAATGCCAATCCATCGGCATCGCGCACCGTTGGCACGCCGATAATTTCAATGTTGAAATCCAAATCAATCGCCATTCGCCTTATGACGGCCAATTGTTGAAAATCCTTTTCCCCGAACAGCGCGATATTGGGCTGCACCTGATTAAATAATTTGGCAACAATTAAGGCCACGCCATCAAAATGGCCGGGCCGTGCGGCGCCATCATGCTCATCGGACAGGCCGGTCATTTTAACACGCGTGGCCCAACCTTTTCGATATACTTCCTCCACCCTTGGCGCCCATAAAATATCAACTCCTTCCTTTTTTAACAGGGCGATGTCATTGTCCCTTGGGCGGGGATAGGCGTCTAAATCCTCATTTGGTCCAAATTGAGTTGGGTTAACAAAAATTGACACAGCAACATTTTGGGCCATTTTTTTTGCCTCTCGCACCAATGTTAAATGCCCCTCATGCAATGCGCCCATGGTGGGGACTAAAGCCAGTTTCGGCAGGGCCAATTTATTATCCGGCTCTAAATCACCAACCGCGCTGCGTAATAAATCCAATGTCTCGACAATCTGCATTATATCGTCCTATTTTGTGTCAATTTCAATTTGTTGGCGATTTAATAGCATATCCCCAATTGCTGCAAGCATCTTCCTGCGCTAATGCCGCATCATAAAATGTAACAGGGGTAAATTTATATCATGGCCAATAATATCGGCGGCGCACATAAAATCATTTTTGCCAATGAAAAGGGCGGGACAGGTAAATCAACCACGGCGGTGCATGTTGCGGTGGCGCTGGCTTATCAAGGGGCAAAGGTTTTTTGTATCGACCTTGATGCGCGACAGGCGACTTTGGGCCGATATTTGGAAAATCGTGGGGAAACAATTAAACGGCGCGAGATTGATCTGCCCATTCCTGATTTTGCGGTCTTTGGTTCAACTGATGAGGGGGAATTGCAAAAATTAATCGATGAAAAAACGCCCTTATATGATTTTATCTTAATCGACACGCCGGGGCGCGATGATCCATTGGCGCGAATGGTGGCAACACAGGCGCATAGTTTGGTCACGCCGATGAACGATAGTTTTGTTGATTTTGACCTTATCGGCCAAGTGGATGCCGAGAATTTCAAGGTTAAAAGATTAAGTTTTTATGCCGAAATGATTTTTGAAGCGCGCAAAAAACGGGCATTAAGCGACGGGGTCACCATTGATTGGGTGGTGCTGCGTAACCGTTTGACCAGCGTGGATGCCCGCAACCAACATCGCATGTCCGGCGCGATAAGTGAATTGTCCAAAAGGGTCGGCTTTCGGAGCATTTCCGGGCTTAATGAGCGGGTGATTTACCGTGAATTATTTCCATCTGGCCTGACTTTATTGGATAAGGGGCATTTGGGCCAATTGGGCACTACCCATATTATTGCGCGGCAGGAGTTGCGCGAATTGGTTTCGGGGCTTAATCTGAAAAAAATGGCATAGGTCGCCACATAATCAGGCCAAAGCCATCATTAAATGGAACTAAAACATGCCTATCATTGCGATTATTATCCTTATATCCATATTATTGGGCGTATATTTTGGATATATTCGTAAAGAACAAATTGCGCCCATTATATTGGGATTGTTCAGCATCTTGCTCTTATTAAAAGGCATGTGGATATTGGGTTTACCGGCCGCTTTAATCGCACCATATTGGTTTCATAAAAACAGCCTAAAAAAACTTGATAATTAACCGTTTATTCCCTTGGTATGGAATTGTTAAGCATATTGCACTAATTCCCCTATAAATTTCAAGAGAAGAGGCGGATTTTAATCATGACCCATGATTTTCACCCAAGTTCATTAAGAGAATATGATATAAGAGGCATAGTTGGCGAGACGTTGGGCGAGGAAGATGCCTATGCCATTGGCCGAGGATTTGCCACTTTGCTGCGCCGTGAAAAGGGCAAGGATAGCAAGGTTTGTGTTGCAGTGGGATATGATGGCCGGCACAGCTCCCCCATGTTGGAGGCCGCGTTGATACAAGGAATTAACGATGCGGGCGCCGATGCAAAATCGGTCGGCCTTGGCCCTACGCCCATGTTATATTATGCTGAGGCAATATTTGATGATGTCGATGGCGGCATTCAAATAACCGGCAGCCATAATCCCGCCAATTATAATGGTTTCAAAATGGTTTTCATGGGCCGACCCTTTTTTGGTGAGGATATCCAATTATTGGGGGCAATGGCCGCGCAGGGTGCGTGGGACGATGGCACGGGCAGTGTTGAGCGTGTCGATATGATGGATCAATATGTCGCGCGGATTGCCGATGCGGCCCCGACCAGAGGATACCGCATCGGCTGGGATGCCGGAAATGGCGCAGCCGGACCGGTTATTGAAAAATTGATTAAGCTTATTCCAGGGGAACATCATACTCTTTTCACCAATATTGACGGGGATTTTCCAAATCATCATCCCGATCCGACTGAGGAAAAAAATCTGGCCGATTTAAAGGCGCTTGTCGCGGCGAAAAATCTCGACTTTGGATTAGCTTTTGATGGCGATGGCGACCGTATTGGCGCAATTGATGGCGAGGGCCGTGTTATTTGGGGTGATCAATTGCTGCAAATTTTTGCCGCCGATATGTTGGCAGAACGGCCGGGTGCGGCGGTCATCGCCGATGTTAAGGCATCACAGGCATTATTTGACCGGGTCAGCGATCTTGGCGGAATTCCTATTATGTGGAAAACAGGGCATAGCTTGATTAAATCCAAAATGAAGCAAATTTCTTCACCACTTGCCGGAGAGATGAGCGGCCATATCTTTTTTGCCGATCATTATTATGGATTTGACGATGCATTATATGCCGCGGTCCGTTTGATGCGTGCGGCGCATAATTTGGGCAAGGATGTCACCAAATTGCGCGGCGAGATGAAGGAAATGATTAACACGCCAGAAATGCGGTTTCAGGTGGATGAAACCCGCAAATTTGCGGTGATTGATGAGGTTCTGGCACGATTATCCGCCGATGGCGCAGATGTGAATAATACAGATGGTGCGCGGGTTAATACGCCCGATGGTTGGTGGTTGCTTCGCGCATCCAATACGCAAGATGTGCTGGTCGCGCGGGCCGAAGCGTCCAGCGAGGAAGGATTGGTGCGATTATTGGCACAAATTGACGATCAATTGGCGCAAAGCGGGTTGCAACGCGGCGAAACTGTGGGGCATTAACTGATTTTTGATGAACAGCATGTGCTGACAATGGGGTGGGTTGATGCTATGGCGGCATTTAACACACCCCATTTTATTTAAGGCCGCCTTATGATTCCCCGCATTTTAATTGATACAGCAAATATCCCCGGCGGGGATGAGCTTCGTTTATTTCAGCGCGGCGATGATTTTATGATTGTGCTGGACCGCAATGAATTGATGAGCAGCCGGATGAACGGGTCGGAAATTGCGCTGGCCGAAATGACGATAGAGCGGCTTGCCATCAATAATCCCAAAATTTTAATTGGCGGCTATGGCATGGGATTTACCCTGCGCGCTGCATTGGCCAAATTGGGCAGCGATGCCAAAATACGTGTGGCCGAGCTTGTCCCGCAAATTATTAAATGGGCAAAAGGGCCAATGGCGCATATCACCAATGGATGTTTGGATGATCCCCGTGTTGAGCTGTCCATGGGGGATGTCGGCAATATTATTGACGATGCGCCATTTGATGGCCGCAAATATGATGCCATTTTATTGGATGTGGATAATGGCCCGGATGGTTTAACAAGACAGGAAAATGACGGGCTTTATTCCAAAACTGGCCTGAACGCCGCGCATTTGGCACTGAACGAAGGGGGGATTTTGGCCATATGGTCGGCCGCACCGGACCCTGTGTTCAAACGCCGTTTGGAACGGGCGCATTTTGATGTGGATGAAGTGCGGGTCACCGCGCGCACCAATGGCAAGGGTGCGAAACATGTTATTTGGTTCGCCCATAAAAAATAGCTCCCTTTCACATTTAACTGCGCGGCCTATATTGGCGGGGTGAACAAATATATTTTCCCCCCGATTATCAACCAATGGTTTGGACAGCGCGGATGGCGCATAAGGCGGCATCAATATGAAATGGCAAAGGCGGCTGAACAGGGTCAACATGCTTTATTGGTCGCATCAACAGGGGCGGGCAAAACGCTTGCCGGATTTTTGCCAACTTTAGCTGATTTAATCGACACGCCTTTTGATGGATTGCATAGCATTTATGTGTCGCCATTAAAGGCATTGGCGGTGGATGTGGAACGTAATTTGTTGCACCCCATCAATGAAATGGGATTGGACATATATGTTGAAACCCGCACGGGCGACACGTCATCCGCGCGAAAGGCACGGCAAAGGGTCAAGCCGCCGCATATATTGCTGACCACGCCGGAATCGCTATCTTTGCTTTTATCCTATCCCGAAAGCGTGGATATGTTGTGCGATGTGCGCCGGATTATCATTGATGAGGTGCATGCCTTTGCCAATTCAAAACGCGGCGATTTATTGGCGCTTTCGCTGGCAAGGTTAAGCCAAATTGCCCCCAAATGTCAGCGAGTGGCCCTTTCCGCGACAATAGAAAATCCGGTTCAATATCAACAATGGCTGTCCCCCAATGCACGGGCAGACGACGTCATGTTGGTGCAGGGGGAAAGCGCCGCCGCGCCGCAATTGTCGATTATGTTGCCTGAAAATGAAATGCCATGGGCGGGGCATAGCGGCAATTATGCCGTGCCACAAATATTGAGGGAAATTGAACAAAATAATACCAGTTTAATATTTTGTAACACGCGTTTTTTGGCGGAATTTACCTTTCAGAAATTATGGGAGCATAATGATAAAAATTTGCCCATTGGCCTGCATCATGGGTCATTGTCTTTTGAGGCAAGGCAAAAGGTGGAGGGCGCAATGGCACAAGGTAAATTGCGCGCGCTGGTTTGCACATCCAGCCTAGATTTAGGGGTGGATTGGGGCGATGTTGATTGTGTTATCCAAATGGGCGCACCAAAGGGCAGCAGTCGATTATTGCAGAGAATAGGTCGATCAAACCACCGGATGGATGAACCATCACGCGCCATATTGGTGCCGGGCAATCGTTTTGAATATTTGGAAACATTGGCGGCATTTGATGCGGTGAATGAAGGGGTGCAGGATAGCGAGGAATTTCGGCCCGGCGGGTTGGATGTATTGGCGCAATTTATTTTAGGATTGGCCAGCGCCGGCCCATTTGATGAGAAGCAGGCACATCAAATGGTGTGCACGGCCATGCCATATCGCAATATTGATGCCGAACAATTTTCCAATGTGCTGCAATATGTGGCGACGGGGGGCTATGCGTTACGGGCATATGATAAATATTGTAAATTGGTTCAGCAGGATGGGCTTTGGCGGTTGTCCCATCCCAAATATGCAGCGACATATCGGTTAAATGCCGGAACAATTGTTGATTTGCCAATGCTAAATGTGCGGTTCAAAAATGGCCGTTCATTGGGCAAGGTGGAGGAAAATTTTGCCGCCGCGCTTTGCCCTGGTGATTGCTTTGTTTTTGCTGGATTGGCGTTGGAGGTTATTTCGATAAAGGATTTGGATTTATTGGTAAGGGCCGCGACAAGGGCTGCATCAATACCTAGTTACATGGGCGCACGCCTGCCGCTGACTACCCATTTGGCGGCGCGGGTGCGCGAAATGTTGGTTGATAGCAATGGCTGGTCAAGACTTCCTGATGATGTGCGGCTATGGCTGAAAATGCAGGGACAGCGCAGCAAATTGCCACAGCCCGATGAGTTATTGGTGGAAAATTTTCCGTTAAATAATCTTCATTATTTGGCAATTTACCCCTTTGAAGGGTGGAATGCGCATCAATCATTGGGGATGTTATTGACCCGCCGGATGGAAAATATGGGATATATGCCCATGGGGTTTTTGGCCAATGATTATGCTTTGCTTATTTGGTCGGTGCGCCATGTGGACGATGTAAAGCCTTTATTTTCACCTGATATTTTGGATGAGGAATTTACCGATTGGATTGAAAATAGCTATTTATTAAAACGTGCCTTTCGCGAGGTTGCGGTGATAAGCGGCCTTGTGGAGCGGCAACATCCTGGCAAAAGAAAAAGCGGGCGGCAGGTGACATTTTCGACCGATTTAATTTATGATGTGCTGAAAAAATATGAACCCGATCATTTATTGATGCAGGCCGCATGGGCAGATGCGCGGTTAAGGATGACCGATATTGGTCGATTGGGTGATTTAATGGACCGCGCCGCCAACATATTGGTGCAGGTGGATTTGGATAGGATCAGCCCACTTGCCGTGCCATTATTGGCAATGATTGGCCGCGAAAATGTGATGCAAAAAAATACCGAAGATACGTTATTGATTGAATCTCAATCGCTTGGTGACATTGCCATGATGCCATAGGTGCTTTTATCTGTGCTATTTGGGAATGATGTATTTTAGTATATACTATATGCGGAGAGGTAAGGAGCATGTATAAATATATTAAAAGCATATATAGAATAAGCGCAGTGGGGATGTTTATCATGCCTGCAATTTTATCCGCGCACATGACAGATAATATAGTTAAGCGGGATGTAATTGTGCAAAATAATGCACCCGATAGGCCGACATCGCCGATAAATTGTTTGGAACATTTGTTTGACCGCAAGGTTGCGGACCAATGCGCATTGGAGGAATTTTCCAATGAAAGCCTGAAACAGGCATTTTCGTTGGATAAAAGCAACCGAATGACGGTGCAGGTCAAAATAAATGAACAAGGCCCTTTTCCCTTCATTGTTGATACAGGTTCAGAACGCACCGTTATTGCCAAGGAATTGGGCAAGGCATTGTCATTGGAAGATGGGCCACAATTAACTTTGGCTACGGTGACGGGCCGTGAAGATGTGGCCAGTTTTATGTTGGATGATATTAGCACGGATAGCATTTCAGTGTCGGGGATAGAGGCGCCCGCGCTATTGGCGCGAAATTTGGGCGCGTCCGGCCTATTAGGGATTGATAGTTTAGAAGATCATAGCATTTTGATGGATTTTAAAACCAATGAGATGTTTGTGCGGCCATCCTTGGTAAAATCGCGCAATAAATCATCCATTGATGGGGCGATTGTGGTGACCGCGCGGCGCAAGGCGGGACGGTTAATTTTAAGCGATGCCAAAATTGGCGATTTGCGGGTTAATTTAATCATTGATACTGGCGCACAAATGAGCATTGGGAACAGCGCTTTGTTTAAACGCCTGTCGCGCGGGCATCGTAAAATGGAATATTTACCGGTGGCTGTGAACAGCGTGACCGGCGATCAATTGATCGGCAATATTGGCAAATTAAAATCAATCAATATTGGACGGTTGGAGATTCAGGATTTGCCTATATTTTTTGCCGAAAGCTATATTTTTCAAGCATTGGGTTTGGAAAATAAACCCACCATATTATTGGGCATGGATGCGCTTCGTATTTTTGATCAGGTGGAGGTGGATTTCCCCAATCGCAGCATCGCATTTGGCATAAAAAAGGGCGCGTTATTTGATATGAACCGCCAAATGGCCTATTTGGACACGAAACCACAATATAAATAGAACGAATATAAATAGACCCATAAAAGCGATAATAAAGGCCGCAATGTTAAGGCGGTGAAATATGGCGCACGCATAATATTGAGTATTTTGCCACAACAGACTAAACAGCGACTATGTCACATATTGATTCATCTATGCCGGCCTATATTGTGGCCGCTTTATATCATTTCGCTCCCTTGCCCGATTTCGCGCAGCGCCAACCAGCTTTGTTGAAATTATGTAAAGAAAATGGCATTTGCGGTACATTATTATTGGCCGATGAAGGGGTGAATGGCACGATTGCGGGGACAAGGCAGGGATTGGATATTATTTTGGCCGAACTGCGCAGTTGGGCCGGATTTGAAAATTTAACCGCGAAATTTTCAACCGCCGATGAAAAGCCATTTTTTCGGATGAAGGTCAGGTTGAAAAAAGAAATTGTCACCATGGGTGTGCCGGGAATTGATGGGGCGCATGATAAGGGCCAATATGTAACACCCGAAAATTGGGATGCGTTAATTTCGGCGCAGGACACCATTTTAATAGACACGCGCAATGATTATGAGGTTGCCATTGGCACTTTTAAGGGCGCAATAAACCCCAAAACCGAAACCTTTCGCGAATTTCCCAAATGGTTTGATGAATTGGCAAAGGATATTGATGAAGGCGGACCAAAGCCCAAAATTGCCATGTTTTGCACCGGCGGGATAAGGTGTGAAAAGGCCACCGCCTATGTTAAGGCACAGGGATATGATGAAGTATATCATCTACAGGGCGGGATATTAAAATATTTAGAAGAAGTGCCCCAAGAAAAAAGCAGTTATGAAGGGGATTGCTTTGTTTTTGATGCACGGGTCGCGGTCGGCCATGGTTTGGCCCAATCCGATTATGTGCAATGCCATGCCTGTCGTATGCCCCTGTCTCCGACAGAGGTGCAGTCGGATAAATATGTTGAGGGGATAAGCTGCCCCCATTGTTTTGATAAACGCGATGAAATGCGCCGCGCAAGATATGAGGAACGCCAACATCAAATGCAATTGGCCAAAATGCGCGGCATGACCCATTTGGGCGATGCCGAAGGATGAAATGACGGATTTATCGACCCCAATTTTATATAGTTTTCGCCGCTGCCCCTATGCCATGCGCGCGCGAATGGGTATTTGGGCATCGGGGATGCAGGTAGAGCTGCGGGAAGTCGCGCTGCGCAACAAACCCGATGAAATGATCGCTATTTCACCAAAGGCAACCGTGCCAGTGCTTTGTAAAAGCAGGGATTTTATCCTTGAGGAAAGCCTTGACGTCATGAAATGGGCGCTGAGTGAAAATGACCCGATGGGGTGGCGCAGGGGCGCGGATAGCGCGAAAATTGATGGGCTTATCGCGCAATGTGATGGACCGTTTAAGCATCATTTGGACCGATATAAATATGCGGTGCGATATGTGGATGTTGATGCAGAGGAATTTTCGATGATGCACCGCGCAAGGGCATGTGAAATTTTGGCCAATTGGAATGAAATATTGTCGGCGCATCCTTTCTTGCTAGGTGATAAAGAAAGCATGGCCGATATTGCGATTTTTCCCTTTGTCCGTCAATTTGCCCATGCGGATAAGGTGTGGTTCGATGCACAGCCATGGCCTGCCTTGCAAAAATGGTTGGCGCAATATTTGGATGGTGATTTATTCGCGGCCATTATGACCAAATATACGCCATGGAAAATGGGCGATGCGCCTATATATTTTGGCCAATTTTGATATATAATTTGTATATATGGGGCGCGGCAAGAATAACCTGCCCCATATAATATAGATGCTTAAAAATATGGCGGTTAATTAAGGATAAAATTGACCGGCAGGATCATCCATTCCTCTACGATTATATCACCGCGCCGTGCCGGAATAAACCGCCATGATTTTAATGCTTGCTCCCTTGCCGCACGGCCAAATTCAACATGGGTAGCCGACACAATATTGGCAATTTTTACACGGCCATCTGTGCCAATTAACACGCTTATGGTGGCCGAACCCTCAATCCCCAACCGGATAAGGCGGCCGGGATATTCGGGTTGAAAGCGGCTAGCATATTTGGGGTCACGCCGCGCCGAAATTAACGGCAAGGGAATGTCGGCAGGTTTTATTATGGTTTCGGTTGGTTTTATGGGCGCCGAACCATCAATGACACCGCCTGTGGGCAAGGGTTGGGCAGTCGGCTTTTCGGGCGTTGTTGTGACGTCATTATCATTTTTGGGCGCGGGATTTATCGGTTTTTGTATATAAATGGGGTCGGCCTTTGCGGGCTTTTCCTTTGAAAAATCCTCCACGGGCGGTGGCGGCTGGTCCGGTTTATTTTCAACATTTATAACGGTGGTGCGCGGTTCTTTTTTGATGAAATATACGGCCGATGGTATTAAAATGGCGGCGGCGATTATCGCGCCATTTATACCAAGGGCAAGGCCCATCGCTTTGAAATTTGTTCCATTATTATATGTTGCATAGCTCATATTCTCTCTCCTTTTGTGATTAGGAGTGACGCCAAGCCATCATCAAATAATATTTCTCTTAGTTATGAATAATGCTTTGCCTGCTCTCCTAATATAAATATGTTATAACATTACATAGATTTTGTCAAATATCGGATTTATGTGACATTAGCAGCTTTTGAATAGGATGGTTGCTTTGGTGAAGGCGGCAATTGGGCCAAGGGCATGCAGATATTGTGATGCATTGCGAGAAAAAATGACAATATTTGTCATAATGTTGGCGTTGACTTTGGCGGGATAAAATGACGTTATATAGATGAATGGGTGTTGATATGGGGAATGAAGATGCGCGCGATTTTAAGCATTTTGGGCGGTGGATTGTTGATTTTATCATCCCTTGCCTATGGCGGGGGGTCATTAAGCGCTGGCGTGGATCAAAATAATCAAAACCAACAAACATCGGGCAATAGTGCAAAAGACAATAAACCAAAGGGCAATGATGCATTGTTCAACAAAATATCAGCTGCGCTTGATACTGTTTTTGTCCCGCTGGAAAATGGATTTAAGAATAGCAAAACCTGTCCCATAGAAAAATCGGATTGGGTGAAGGCATTTAATCATAATAGTTTGTCCCTTGTTTTTCAAAAATCAAAAACAGTAGGGCATAGCCTGAACAGCGCGATGATATTAACATGGTATTATAGCGGTCCAGAAGCGATAATAGAGGCTGATGACTTTAATAATTATGCCTTTGCCGATTGTTTTCGTGCCAATGATATTTGCGGTTTACCAAAGGATAATGGGATGGCAAAGGCGCTGTCCCGGCCATGGGGCCCCAATAAAGGGGATATAAAAAAAATCCGTAAATATTTTGCCCAAAAGCCGCCTGCATCTGCCATTGCCTATGCTTCAACAGGGCTTGGCCAATGTTTTGGCGATGATCCCGCGCAACCCAGCATGGAACAATTGGGATTTGTGGAGGCAAAATTAGACAGCAAGGATTGCACAGATTTAACGAATTTAACCACCAATTATAGCCCATGGTATAGATATTTTAAGCCAGAAAAAGGCTGTTTATCGGGCAAATATGTTCCCTCAATCGGTTTATCGCGATTGAAAGAGAAAAAAGAAGCTGATTACCGCTTTGCCAATCGATCCATTGAGGAGAGAACTGCAGGGTTAAATGGATGTCAAATTGCCTATTCGCTTGTCTTTAATGGAATAAATGGCCAAAGCGTGGGCCGGATTCCGGATGAGGCAATTTCATGGGCATTGGATTATGAAAAGGCCGTCTTTGCCAAACAATTCTGCCCCATCATGCCCAAAGCATTGAGCGATTGGGTGTTGAAACAGCCATTGGATAAATTTGAACCAGCCCAAGACCCCTTTGTCGCCTTTGTCAAAAATAAACCCAGAAATGGAAATTGGGTGCATTATGTTACAACGGTCATGCAATATTATGAAAACAGCAATGACCCACAGATAAAATTGCCCGACAGCCAATGTTATGATTTTTACCTATGGTTAAATGGATATTGGACGGCCAATCCATTTGAACAAAATGAACAAAGACGGTTTTTAATGAATATGGCAGTCGAAATTTCAATGATACATAGCAAGGCTACGGAATATGTCGCCGTTTGTCAGCGTGTGCCGCGCAGTTTCGGGATGCAGCATTTGGCGGCGCGAAAATATGAACAAGCCAAAAGGATTGAGCAAGAGCGGCTATATAAAGAGGCAGAGGATCGCCGCAGGCAGGCCGAAATAGAATATAATTCGGCGCGAAACCGGCAGCCATCGGTTTTATGGAATAATAAACCATCGGAACAAAGATGTTATAACACCGGAACAACGCAATCTGGTTTAACCGTGATGCGATGTTTTGGGGGATAATCATCGGCTTAAAAGCTTATCAGCGTATCTCCTATTCCTATTAACCCCTTTATCATTTCACCCGCTGCGATAGGCATTGGTGATGGGGTAACGGCGATCGCGGCCAAAATTGCGGCTGCCCAATTTCACTCCAATGGGTGCTTGGCGGCGTTTATATTCGGCAATGTAAAGCAGGCGTTCAATCCGTGTCACCACCGCGCGGTCATGACCCTCTGCACAAATATCTTCCACCGATAATTCTTTTTCAATCAACCCATATAAAATGGCGTCCAATTGTTCATAGGGGGGCAGGGAGTCGCTATCTTTTTGATCAGGGCGCAGCTCTGCACTGGGCGGCTTGGTGATAATATTTTGGGGGATAACCTGTCCCGCCTTGCCCAAACCCATTTTTGGCATATTTTTATTGCGCCATTCGGCCAGCGCAAAGACAGTCATTTTATAGGCGTCTTTTAACGGATTATAACCGCCAGACATATCGCCATATATGGTGGCATAGCCCACGCTCATCTCACTTTTATTGCCGGTGGTCAGCAACATATGGCCAAATTTATTGGATAAAGCCATTAAGGTGACACAGCGAATACGCGATTGCACATTTTCCTCGGTTATATCGACTTGTTTATCGGCAAAGCTGTCCGATAGCATGCTGTCAAACGCCTCCACGGCGGGGTTAATGGGCATGACGTCATGACGACAGCCAATCATATCGGCGCACTGCGCTGCATCATCTAGGCTGCTTTGGCTGGTATAACGGCTGGGCAACATTACGCACCAAACACGTTCTGGTCCAAGAGCATCGGCGGCGATTGCCGCACATAATGCGCTGTCTATACCGCCCGACATACCCAAAACGACACCGGGAAAATGGTTGGTATCAACATAATCACGCAGACCAATGACCATCGCATTATAAATATCGGCGGGATGGTCATCCCATGATGACAAAATGGGCGAGGTGTCGGTGCACACTGCCTTGCCATCTTGTAACTGCCAATCGGTGATAATCATTTCTTCTTCCCAATCGGGCATACGGTGCGTAATTTTTCCGTTGGAATTGAGGATGAATGAACAGCCGTCAAAGACCAGCTCATCCTGTCCCCCCACACGGTTTAGGAAAATTAACGGCAGGCCGGTTTCGGCAACGCGCGCGGCAAACACCTCCTGTGCGCGGCGATCATCCTTGTCAATTTCATAGGGGCTGCCATTAACCGAAAGCAGTAATTGAGCGCCCTGTTCCGCCAAATGGGCACAAACAGGTTGCAGCCATCCATCCTCACAAATGGGCAGGCCGATTTTAAAGCCCATAAACTCTATTGGTTCAGGCAATGGGCCCGCCGCAAATAGGCGCTTTTCATCAAATGTGCCATAATTGGGTAATTCTCGCTTATATCTTATCGCCTGAACCTTGCCATCATGTAATAAGGCAACACCATTATATAATGCGTCATTTTCGGCAAAAATACTGCCCACCAACATGGCCGGGCCATGATCTTTTGTGGCCTTGGCCAATTTGCCGAGTTGCGCCGCCGTATCGCGAATAAAGGCGGGTTTTAAAACCAAATCTTCTGGCGGATATCCGATAAGCTGTAATTCGGGAAAGATGATAAGATCGGCATTTTGCTTTGCGGCCTGTTCCCGCCATTGCAACATCGCGTCGGCATTGCCCGTTAAATTGCCGACAAGCTGGTTAATTTGCGCAATTGCAATCCGCATTATTTTAATTCCTTTATCATGCCAAAATATATCATGGCGCTTAAATGGCCTTATCATGTAATTGATGACAAATTATCTAAGTGCAAGGGCGTTGTTAAATTTGAATCGCGGCGCTATGGACATCAAATTATATTTGTTATTCACTATATCAAAATATCATCAGGGGAATTTTCATGAAAATTATGTCGGGAAACAGCAATCTTCCGCTTGCCCGCGCGGTTGCCAGCTATTTGGAATTACCATTAACAGATGCCAGTGTGCGCCGATTTGCCGATGATGAGATTTTTGTTGAAATTCATGAAAATGTGCGCGGAGAGGATGTTTTTGTCATTCAACCGACCAATCATCCTGCCAATGATAATTTAATGGAATTGCTTATCATGATTGATGCGCTGCGCCGTGCATCGGCAAAGCGGATTACTGCGGTTGTGCCCTATTTCGGCTATGCCCGTCAGGATAGAAAGCCCGGGCCAAGGACACCGATTTCCGCCAAATTGGTGGCCAACTTAATTACTGAAGCGGGGGCAGACCGCGTTTTATGCGTTGATTTACATGCCGGACAGATTCAGGGCTTTTTCGATATTCCAACCGATAATTTATATGGCGCACCGGTGATGAGCGCGGATATAAATTCGCGTTTTGGCGATCATGAATTGATGGTCGTGTCCCCCGATGTCGGCGGCGTGGTTCGCGCCCGTGCATTGGCCAAAAGATTGAATAATGCGCCTTTGGCAATTGTTGATAAACGCCGCGAAAAACCAGGCGAAAGCGAAGTGATGAACATTATTGGCGATGTGTCGGGCCGTTTTTGTATCTTAATTGACGATATTGTCGATTCGGGCGGCACATTATGTAATGCGGCCGATGCCCTGCGCGCCAATGGTGCAACCGAAGTGGTGGCATATTGCACCCATGGTGTTTTGTCCGGCGCGGCGGCAGATCGGATTTCCAAATCCAGCTTAAAAGAATTGGTGATTACTGATTCCATTCAGGCAACCGACGAAGTGGCCGCAGCGCATAATATTCGCCATTTGCCTATCGCGCCTTTATTGGGTGAGGCGATCCGCCGCATTGCCGATGAAAGCAGTGTTTCCAGCCTGTTTGATTGATATTATCATGACCCCATCTGATATTATTTTTGCCAACCGATTGGCAGATGCGGCAGGCGATGCCATTCGGCCATTTTTCCGCAGCGATTTCGCGCATGAGGCAAAGGGCGATGCATCCCCCGTGACCGAGGCGGACCGCGCGGCAGAGGCGGCGATTCGCGCAATTATTGATACCGAATTTCCCAATGATGCAATTATTGGCGAGGAATTTGGCGAAAAATCCGGAAGTTCGGGCCGCACTTGGGTGCTTGATCCCATTGACGGCACGGTCAGTTTTATGGCGGGGCGGCCCACCTTTGGCACGTTAATCGCCTTGTTGCAGGATGGGTGGCCGGTTTTGGGTGTGATTGACCAATGCATATCGGGTGAGCGATGGGTTGGTGTGTCGGGCAAGGGGACAACATTAAACGGATTGCCCGTTAAAACCCGCATTTGCGGTGAGTTAAAGGACGCCACCTTGGCCTCTACTGGGCCGCAATATTTTGATAATCATAGCGCGGAGCATTTTATGGCGCTGGCGGGTAAAACATCGCATAAACATATGATGTGGGGCGGTGATTGTTATAATTATGCGCTTTTGGCCAGCGGGCATATTGATATTGTGGTGGAAAGCGGGTTGAAATTGCATGATATTGCGGCGCTTGTCCCCATAGTGGAGGGCGCGGGCGGCATGATGTGCGATTGGAAGGGTGAGCCTTTGCACGCGGCGTCACAGGGTGATGTTATTGCCCTTGGCGATCCGGCACGTTTGGACGATGTGTTGGAGGCGCTGGCCTGCGGCCATTAAGCGGTGCTTAAAATAAAGCAGTGCATTTAGGCGCGAATCGCTTGCATTTGCCGCGAATCTAGATATAGACGCGCATTCCGAATAGATGGGCTGGCCGATAGGGCTGCCATGCTTGTCTGACATGGAACCTAAGTAAAAGGAGACCGAAATGCCCAAGTTGAAAACCAAAAGTGGTGTGAAGAAACGCTTCAAAATCACCGCTACCGGTAAAATTAAGCACGGCGTAGCCGGCAAACGTCACCGTTTGATGAGCCATAATGGCAAATATATCCGTCAAAATCGCGGTACCAGCGTCATTTCTGATGCAGATACAAAAACAATCAAAAAATGGGCGCCTTACGGTTTGGGTTGATAACCCCGTTAAAGCAACATTTTTAAGCATTTAAAGGAATAGATTATGGCACGCGTCAAACGGGGTGTTACCACCCGCGCAAAACATAAAAGAATTTTGGAACAGGCCAAAGGTTATTATGGCCGCCGCAAAAATACCATCCGTATCGCCCGTCAAGCGGTTGAGAAGGCTGGTCAATATGCATATCGTGACCGTAAGGTTAAAAAACGCAGCTTCCGCGCAATTTGGATTCAGCGTATTAACGCGGCCGTTCGTGCAGAGGGTTTGACCTATGGTCGTTTCATGCATGGCGTGAAATTGGCAAATATTGAGCTGGATCGTAAAGTATTGGCTGACCTTGCCATGAACGAAGCAGCAATATTTAGCGGCATTATCAAACAGGCTCAGGCCGCTTTGGATAAAGCTGCTTAATTTGCGAATGTGGGCATTGCTCGCGCGTTGATTAACAGATATTTAAATAAGGGCGTGGGCGACTTTGGTCACTCGCGCCCTTTTTCTTGTTGATTTTGATATATATCGCGGGAATGACAAAATTTTAATTTTTCGAAATGGCAAATCCTTATGAGTGATGTTGAAAATATTATGGATCAAGCGCTAGCGGCGATATTAGCTGCGGCCGATTTAGATAAGTTGGAACAATTGCGGCTTGATTATTTGGGTAAGCAGGGCAGCATTTCATCATTATTAAAAACATTGGGCAAAATGTCGCCAGAGGAACGCCAAGTAGAAGGGCCGAAAATTAACGGCGCACGCGAGGCTGTGGCCAATGCCATATCGGATAAAAAAGCGGCGCTTGAAACCGCCCTATTAAATGCGCGATTGGCCAATGAAAAATTGGACATGACATTGCCCGCGCCCATTGCAGCAAAGGGCAGCATCCATCCGGTTAGCCAGGTGATGGATGAATTGGCCGAAATTTTTGCCGATATGGGCTTTGCCGTTGCCGAAGGGCCAGAGATTGAGGATGATTGGCGCAATTTTACCGCGCTGAACATTCCCGAAACCCACCCTGCGCGCGCCATGCATGATACATTTTATTTTCCCGAAAAGGACGCGCAGGGCCGCGATATGTTGCTGCGCACGCACACATCGCCCGTGCAAATTCGCACCATGCAATCGGTGGTTGCAGCGGGGGGAGAGCCGCCCATTCATATCATTGCGCCGGGCCGTGTTTACCGCAGCGATAGCGACGCGACCCATACGCCCATGTTCCATCAAATTGAGGGGTTGGTGATTGATAAGGGCATAAATTTGGGCCATTTGAAATGGACATTGGAAACATTTTTACGGGCATTTTTTGAACGTGATGATGTGGTATTGCGCCTGCGTCCATCCTATTTCCCCTTTACTGAACCTGGTGTAGAGGTGGATGTTGGCTATACCAATATAAAGGGAAAGCGCGTCATTGGTGGCAGCGGCGATGATGCCGATGGCGGCTGGATGGAGGTTTTGGGCAGCGGCATGGTGCATGCCCGTGTGCTTGAAAATTGTGGGCTGGACCCAGAAATTTACCAAGGATTTGCATTTGGCACGGGCGTCGACCGCCTTGCCATGTTGAAATATGGGATGGATGATTTGCGGGCATTTTTTGACGGCGATGGCCGCTGGCTTGGCCATTATGGTTTTGACGCATTGGATGTCCCGACATTAAGCGGCGGTGTAGGAGTATCGGCATGAAATTTTCATTAAGCTGGTTGAAATATTATTTACAAAGCGATGCCGATGCCAATCAAATTGCTGCGGCCCTGAATAATATTGGTTTAGAGGTTGAGGGGGTTGAAAATCCCGCCGATAAATTATCCGATTTTCGGGTGGGCAAGGTGTTGTCCGCTGCCCCCCATCCACAGGCAGATAAATTACAAATTTTAAGCGTGGATGCGGGCGATGGCCCAAAGCAAGTCGTCTGCGGCGCACCCAATGCACGCGCGGGGATGCTGGGCGTATTTGGTCCGGCGGGTGCAACCGTGCCCAGCAATGGCATGATGTTGAAAGTTGCCGAAATTAGGGGCGTTGAATCCAATGGCATGATGTGTTCCATTGCCGAATTGGAATTGGGCGATGACCATGATGGTATTATCGAACTGCCCGATGATGCGCCTGTGGGCGATCGCTATGCCGATTATGCCAAATTGGACGACCCCATTTTTGATGTCTCCATAACCCCAAATCGTCAAGATTGCATGGGCGTGATGGGCATTGCCCGCGATTTGGCGGCGGCGGGATATGGCGAATTTAAACCTGTCATAGTTCCTGAAATATCAGGCGATTATCCATGCCCGATTGAGATAGAGATTGCGGATAAAGATGGCTGCCCTGCATTTTATGGGCGGGTGATACGCGGCGTTAAAAATGGCCCATCGCCCAAATGGTTGCAGGATAGATTAAAGGCGGCGGGACAGCGCCCCATTTCTGCATTGGTTGATATTACCAATTATTTAATGTTCGCCTGTGGCCGTCCGGCGCATATTTATGATTTGTCAAAATTGACGGGTAAAATCACCGCTCGCCGTGCGAATGAAGGCGAAGAGGTCCTTGCCCTTAATGAAAAAACATATAAGTTAAATTCATCCATGACGGTGATTGCCGATGATGCGGGCGTGCATGATATTGCCGGCATTATGGGCGGCGAACATAGCGGATGCAGCGACGAAACCACCGATATTTTATTGGAAATCGCCTATTTCACGCCGGAAAATATTGCCAAAACGGGACAGGCATTAACCCTGACCAGCGATGCCCGCACCCGTTTTGAACGCGGTGTTGACCCCGCATTTTTAGATGATGGCATGATGCTGTTGACCGATTTGGTGCTGCAAATTTGCGGCGGAGAGGCAAGCGAGATTGTCCGTGCGGGCACGCCGCCAGTAAAGCCGCGCCAGATAGATTTTGACACCGGCCTTACCCTTATATTGGGCGGGGTGAATGTGACATCGGCCCAGCAAAAGGAAATTTTGCAAAAATTGGGCTTTGACATTGATGCAAAATGGAATGTCACCATTCCCAGCTGGCGCCGCGATATTGATGGCGCGGCCGATTTGGTGGAGGAAGTGGTGCGTATGGTCGGCCTTGATAAAGTGCCCTCCACCCCCTTGCCCCGCGCCGATGGCGTGGCGCGGCCCACCGCAACTCCTTTGCAAAAATTGGAACGCAAAATGCGGCGCAGCGCGGCATCGCGCGGGATGAATGAGGCGATAAATTGGTCATTCCTTCCAGAAAAAGAGGCAAATGCCTTTGGCGGCGGTGCGTGGACATTGGCCAATCCAATAAGCGAAGATATGAAGGTGATGCGCACCTCAATCTTGCCCGGATTATTATCTGCGGCCCGCCGCAATATGGACAGGGGGGCATTATCGGTTCGTTTATTTGAAATTGGGCGGCGATATTTCCGCGCGAAAGATGGATCGAGTGACGAACGTTTAACCTTGGGCATGGTGATGGCGGGCGATAAAAATGCACGCCATTGGGCCAGTGGTAAGGCGGGTAAATTTGATGCCTATGACGCAAAGGCAGAGGCGATGGCATTATTATCTGCCGCAGGGGTTGCCACCGATAATTTGATGATAATGGGGGATGCGGGGGCGCATTTCCACCCCGGTCAATCGGGCACATTGCGTATGGGCCCCAAAAATATCTTGGCCAGTTTCGGCACATTGCATCCCCTGACGGCCAAGGCTTTTGACCTTGACGGGCCGGTGGTTGCCGCAGAAATTTATTTAGATTCCATTCCCGCCAAAAAAGGCGTGGGTGCATTTATGCGTGCGCCCTATGCGCCTCCCGCATTGCAAGCGGTGAAGCGTGATTTTGCGTTTCTTTTCCCCAATGATGGACAGGCATATCAATTGGAACGCGCGATAAGGGGATGCGATAAGCAGCATGTCAAAGATGCGCGCATTTTTGATGCCTTTACCGGCAATGGCGTGCCCGAAGGACAGGTCAGCATTGCGATAGAAGTGACGTTGCAGCCACAGGATAAAAGCTTTACCGATGATGAGTTAAAATCATTATCGGATAAGATTATCGCGGCGGCGGCCAAAAATGGCGGTTTGTTAAGGACATAAGATGTTAAGCATTTCATCGGGTGAGTTAACCGCCCAAATTAACCCGATGGGTGCAGAGTTAAGCTCTATACAAACCCGAAATGGGGCAGAGTTGATGACCAATGCCGATCCCAAATTTTGGGCGGGGCGTGCGCCATTATTATTCCCCATTGTTGGCCGGCTGCATGATGATGTGGCGCGGATATATGGCGGGCAATATCATATGCCGCAACATGGGTTGGCGCGGCATCAACAATTTGATGTGGTCCATCATGGGGAAGATGAAATCACCCTGCAATTGCGGGAAAATGATAAAAGCCTTGCCCAATATCCCTTTGCCTTTGCATTGGACGCATATTTTAAGGTTGCCGGCGCAACTCTTTATCAAAAAATTACCGTCAAAAATATGGGCGATGGGGACATGCCATTTAGTTTTGGTTTCCACCCCGCCTTTGCATGGCCTTTGCCATTTGGCGCGGCAAAGGACGTGCATGAGATTATTTTTGAACATGATGAGCCAGCGCAGCTTTGCGTTATTTCGTCTGAGGCGACCATTGCCCATGAAATGAAGGATGGTCCGGTAAAGAAAGATCGCTTTACCCCCCATGATGATATGTTTGCCAATGATGCATTGGTGTGGCGTGAATTAAACAGCCGTTCGTTAATTTATGGCGATGCAGGCGGCGCACATTTGGCGATTGATTTTCCCGACACCCCATGGCTTGGCATTTGGACAAAACCAGGGGCTGCATATTTATGTATTGAACCATGGGCGGGCATGGCCGATCCACAAGGCTTTACAGGCGATTTTACCGAAAAACCGGGAATTATGATGTTGGCCAAAGGCGAAGAGCGCAGCTTTCGCATGGACGTCACCCTAAAGCTAGGATAAGCAGCGCAGATGACCAATATGAACGCACAAAATAGGCGCACCTTTGCCATTATTTCGCACCCCGATGCGGGTAAAACGACATTGACCGAAAAATTATTGCTTCAGGGTGGGGCAATCCATTTGGCGGGCGAGGTAAAGGCGCGGGGACAGGCAAGGCGCGCGCGGTCCGATTGGATGAAAATTGAACAACAGCGCGGCATTTCTGTGACCAGTTCGGTGATGACATTTGAACGGGGCGGCATTACTTTTAATCTGCTCGACACGCCGGGGCATGAGGATTTTTCCGAAGATACTTACCGCACGCTAACCGCCGTGGACAGCGCGATTATGGTGATTGACGCGGCAAAGGGTATTGAGCCGCAAACCCGCAAATTATTTGAGGTATGCCGCCTGCGCAATGTGCCGATTATCACCTTTGTGAACAAGGTGGACCGCGAGGGGCGCGACACATTTGAACTGTTGGACGAAGTGGCCGATATGTTGGCGCTGGATATTTGCCCGATGAGCTGGCCCGTGGGCATGGGCGGCGAGTTTGAGGGTATTTTTGATTTCGTTACGGGAAATTTAATGCAGCCCACCGGCGGGTCAAAGGCATTTGAGGGCAAAATAATTGCCACCGGCGGGATTGACGATGATATTTTGGCCGAAAACCTGTCTGAACGCGGGTTAAGCAAGCTTCGTGAAGAGGGCGGATTGGCCAAGGAAGCCTATCCTGATTTTGATCTTGCCGCCTATCAAAATGGGGATTTGACACCGGTATTTTTTGGTTCGGCGTTAAAAGAATTTGGCATTGTCGAGATGATTGATGCGATTGCGGCCCATGCGCCGCCGCCGCGACCACAGCCGATTGAGGGCGGGTTTATTGACCCAAGCGATAGCGAGGTTACAGGATTTATTTTCAAGGTTCAGGCGAATATGGACCCGAACCACCGCGACCGCATTGCCTTTATGCGGCTATGTTCTGGTACGTTCAAACGCGGGATGAAATTAACGCCTTCGGGCCATGGTAAACCAGTGGCCATTCATTCGCCCATTTTATTTTTCGCGCAGGACCGTGAAATTGCCGATACAGCGCAGCCCGGCGACATTATTGGTATTCCCAATCATGGCACATTGCGTGTTGGCGACACATTGAGTGAGAAAAATAATCGGCAATTTATTGGCCTGCCCAATTTTGCGCCCGAAATTTTGCGCCGTGTGGTGTTAAAAGATCCGACCAAAACAAAACAATTGCGTAAAGCGCTGGACGATTTATCCGAAGAAGGTGTGATTCAGGTTTTCTACCCCGAAATTGGCTCACAATGGGTCATTGGTGTGGTGGGCCAATTGCAATTGGAAGTGCTAATCTCTCGTTTAGAGGCAGAATATAAGGTGGAGGCGGTGCTTGAACCCGCGCCATTTGATACTGCCCGCTGGTTAAAGGGCGCAGAAGCGAAAATTGAAAATTTCGCCTCCCTAAACCGTGCAAATATGGCCAAAGACCGCGATGGTGATGCGGTGTTTTTGGCCCGTTCGTCATGGGATGTCGGCTATCAACAGGAAAAAAATCCCGATTTGATATTTGGCGCGACCAAAGAAAGATAATCGGGCAATTTTTTAAAATGTTTTTCTGATATAAAAATGGGGCCGGAAATTGGCCCCATATTTTTTGATATTCAGCAATTATTTATAATAATGCTATTTTTCATATTCACTTCATTTTCCATATTCGCTTCATTTTCCATACTCTCTGGCCGACTGGGCCAATCTTTGCCGCGATGTATTGCCCGGCACGGCAATATGGACCGCAGGATTATATGTTTTTCCAATGGCTGGGCTGTTCACTTCCACCCAAATTTCTACCTTTGTCTTGCTATATCCAAAGGGGTCATAGCGGATATAATAACCATCGGGATGCAGGCTCCATCTTGTCGCCGGTGTGTCTATGCTGCCTTCACCGCGCTCCACCGCGCCGGTCAAAACGGCGATACGTTCCAATTCTTCATAGGAAGATGAAGACGAAGATAGCATGGCCCGTAAATCGGCCTCCGCCCGCAGGACCTGCCGCGCAAAGGGGGGAAGCCCACCCGTTATTTTGGCAAAGGCAGGGTCGGTTAACATGCCAAGCGCATCGCGGTTAAGCGCGGCAATTTCCTGTGGCGTTAAAAGCTGTGATGCGACAAATTTAGTCCTTGTGCTTAAATTTTCAAATTTTGCCCGCGCGACAATCGCCCATAGCAAAGTTTGAATTTCCTTTTGCTCAATTTCTGGATGGGCTACGCTATTTTCCAAAATGGATTGCACGGCCCTTTGCGCTGTTCCTTTTAATGGGGCGTATAAATATCCATCGCCGCCGCCCGGCCCATGCGTTCCGGCATGCAGGCAATAGCTTTGCGCGTTAAAACTATAATAGCCAGCTGCCAAAATAAAGCCGCCTTTTTCATCGCGCGGCAATGAAGTAAGCGATTTTTGCGCAATATCTGGAACAAATCGGTCATATTCCGGCACGCCATATATTGCATCGGCAATATTGGTGGAAACAGGTTGTTTTTGTGGGATGATTTTTGCTACCTTTGGCGCGGCCACTTTTTTGGCGACATCCTTTAAAATGCCAAATTGCGCGGTTGCGCTGCTTGCCGTGATGGATGCGCCTATAATTAACGATATGGATAATATTACACCACGCAGGCCAGATTTGGTAAAGCCCATAAACTTAATCCCTTCATAAAGATGATGGCAAAAATAGCCAAAAGGATTGGTTTGTAAATAATTAAATTATATATATTTTTAAATAAATTATGTGCAATATATCTGTAAAAATATTGTCAAAATATATATTGCCACTTTGTTTATTTTTTATTTCATTTAGCATGGCATGATGCGGCACCATATTTCCATTTTCATCACCATAATTGCGGCATTTATGTTGATGTCTTGCAGCGCAAATGACGCGCCTGACAATCGAAAAATTTCCGATGACGCGCCTATCATTCGGTTAATGGATGCCGATGCACGCGGCCTTGATCCGCAAATAATGTCGGATTTATCCTCTGTTCGGGTGGCGATGGATCAATTTGAAGGATTGACCAGATATGATGAAAATGGACATGTTATATTGGGTCTTGCCAAAAAAATGCAGGTCAGCGCGGATGGATTGATTTGGCATTTTACATTAAGGGAGGGAGTGCAATTTTCCGATGGGCAAAAAATAATGGCGGCGCATTTTGCGCGCGGATTTGCCCGTATCATGGATGAAAAATCCGCATCCCCACATCGCGCATTATTTGGCATTATCAAATCGGTTGAACCGCAGGGTGCGGACCAAATTGTCATAAAATTGTATCAACCATTTCCTGCCTTACCCCAATTATTAGCGCATCCGGCCATGGCCGCTTTGCCATTTCATCGTATTGACGCAGTGGGGGATAAATGGACCCAAGATCGCCCCATGGTGGGCAGCGGGCCATATATCTTATCATCATGGCAGTTAAACCAAAAATTATCATTGGTGATAAATCCACAATATCATGGTTCGCGGCCAAAAAATAATGGCGTGGATTGGACGCCATCGGATAATAAACAAACCGCCATGCGGCGTATTTTGGCGCGGCAGGCCGATATTTCGGGCGATTATCCTGAAAGCAGGCAAGAATGGCTTCAGAAAAATTACCCGCAATTGGTGCGTATTTCGCCCTATATTGGCAGTTATTATTTCGTATTTAACCTACGTAAAACGCCATTTAATGACGCGCGAGTGCGCCGCGCATTGTCCATGGCGGTAAACCGGCAATGGATGAGCGAAAAAATGCTGGGCGGGAATGGGGCAAATATTTCCAATCAACCAGCCTATGGCGTGGTGCCGCCATCATTATATGACGGGGCGGCATATCGCCCCTATTGGGCGAATTGGCCGATGGAAATGCGTAGGACAGAGGCACGAAAATTATTGTCCGCCGCAGGATATGGGCCAAATAATCCGTTAAGTTTTGACATAAGATATAATAGTTCGTCAGAACATCGGCGCGCGGCGGTGGCCATGGCGACAATGTGGCGCGATATTGGGGTTGATGCAAAAAATTTGAACAGCGAGGCCAGCCTGCATTTTGATATGTTGCGGCGGGGTGACTTTGCCCTTGCCCGTTCAGGGTGGATAGCCGATTATGCCGCGCCGGAAAATTTTCTTGCCATTCATCAAACCACGTCGGGCAGCCAAAATTACACCGGATATAATAATCCCGCCTTTGTCAATGCATTGGAAATGGCTGTGGCAGAGGGAAATGAGAAGAAAAGAATGGCGGCAATGCAATATGCGGAAAAAATAATGATGGATGATAATATCGTCATTCCATTATATTTTTATATATCGCGCGCACTGGTTCAACCTTATATAAGAGGGTATGAGGATAATCCGGCCAATATTCACCCCAGCCAATTTATATGGCGAACAAAAGAGGCGATGAAGTGAAAATTACATCTTTTCTCTCGCTTTTGTTGACGCTCCTTTTTTTTGCGGGCTGTTCTCCTTCGGTTGATAATGAAAATCCCATGGTGGATATTATCAGCCAGGGCGGAGAGAATTTTAATGTTGGAAAGGCCGATTTGAATGTCGGATCGGCCCTGTTGCGCGCATCCACGGCGCAGGGTCTTGTCAATTTGGATAAACAAGGGCGGATTGTTCCCGGTCTTGCCTCCCGTTGGGTGGTCAGCGATGATGGGCTGAGTTTTATCTTCCGTCTTGACCATATTTGGTGGAAAAATGGCGTGCAGGTGGAGGCGGTTGATATTGCAAATGCGCTGCGCCAAAGATGGCGTGCCTTACCCCCCGGTCCATTGGCGGATGAGATGAAATATATCACCCAAATTAAACCGATGACGGGCCGTGTTATTGAAATAAGGTTGACCAGCCCGCGACCGGGATTTTTGGAGATATTGGCGCAGCCGGAACTTGGTCTGACTAATGGTCAATTTGGTTCTGGCCCGATGCAGGCCAAACAAAGCGGCAAAATCATGCAATTAAAATTGCGTGTCATAGATGCAAAGGGACAGCCATTACTGGATGAACGCACGACATCCATCCGGATGAGCAACGCGAAAACTGCCATTGCCAATTATCGAGAGGGTAATAGCGATTTGATTTTGAACGGGGATTTTAATGCCCTGCCCTTATTACAAGCGGCGGATATTTCATCGGCCGAAATTATTGCCGATCCGGTGGCGGGTTTATATGGATTATTGGTCAATCCACAGGGTGCTTTATTGGAAAGTAAAGAAGCGCGTATGGCCATTGCCATGGCGGTGGACCGCCCCCGTTTATTGACCGCATATAATATTTTAACATTGAAAGAAGCGGTCACTTTGGTCCCAGAGGCTATGCCTGGACGGGGAAAATTGGACAGGCCATCATGGACCAATGATAATATTGAAACAAGAAAGCAACAGGCGCGGGAAATAATTGCGGGTGTATCGGGCAATAAAAAAATCAGCCTATATGCGCCAAATGGTCCGGGCAATGACCATATTTTCAACATGTTGAAAGAGGATTTTGCGCAAATTGGTATCCAATTGACACGGGCCGATAAACCTATGTCGGGTGATTTAATTTTGGTTGATGAGGTTAGCTATCTTAGCAATTCATATTGGTATTTACGCATGCTTTCCTGTCGCTATGCCGCCATCTGTAGCAAAGAAGCCGACCAAATGGTGGATGAGGCAATGGCAAATGATGATTTGAATATACGCGCCGCGAAATTGACCGAGGCCGAGGCAATTTTACAGCAGCAATATGGCTTTATCCCCATATCACAGCCATTAAGATGGAATTTGGTAAGGCCGGGCCTTATCGGATTTGATGCTTCGCCAAGATATTGGCACCCCCTCTGGGCATTGGGCAATCGCGACCCTATATAGGGGGAAGCGGCGTATTTTGTGCCGCCAAGATAGGATGAAAATGGACCAGAATGAGAAATTTCGCCAATTTGCCGAGGCTATGCCCGCCATGGCCAATGACCCGCAAAGCGTGCGGCAAAGGGTGGAGGCAATGGAATTATTATTGGAGCGCAGTTTTCACATTCCGGGCACGAAAATTCCCGTGGGATTGGACAGCATCATCGGGTTAATACCAGTATTGGGCGACCTTATCACCGCCGCCATGGGCGCATATATGGTATGGGAGGCCCGCAATTTGGGCATGTCAAAATTTCAATTAACCCGCATGGCGGCAAATGTGGGCATTGATACGGTTTTGGGCGCAATTCCCTTTATTGGCGATGCGTTTGATTTATTATGGCGGTCAAATAGTAAAAATTTGCGCATCATCAAAAAACATTTGGATAAACATCACCCGCACACCAAAATCATTGATGCATAATCGGATAGGTCAGGGCAGGAAGTTTAGGGCAGGGTACGCCAAATTTTAACCCGTTCATTTGGCGCCGCGCCGCGCACAAAATTGGGGCATTTGGTGGGCATGAATTTTGTGTCCATGCATATACGCACTTCCTCCACCCATGATTTACGGTTGGTTTGAACCTTTACTGCATTGGCGGGCAAATCGTCATTTTCCATTTCAAACGCATCAGCAATTTTTAGCGCGTTAAGGTTTTTATCATGGGACAGGCGGGCCATATCGGGAAAATTTATTGCTCCATATAATGTGCGCGCGGCATCAAAATATGAATCGGCCTTTTGCGTCATACATGTGCCATGTTTGGCCCATTCATGTTGCAATAATTGAACATCGGGGGTCATACAGATGTTTTTACGCACGGTTTCGCGGCTGATGACGGGGGCTTTTTTGCACCATTGTGGATAATTTGGCCCTGATGCTTCGGGCCATAAACCATGCAGCACAAAGCCAAAATCACCCATGCTACCGGAACATTGCAGCGCCGATTTGGAGTCATTTTTCCGTGTTCGACAATATTCGGGTGACCAGCTTAACGCCAAAATATATCCTGATATGGGCGTGCGGCGTATGTCGGCGGGCTTTGCATATTCTGCCCTTGGACGCGGCAAAATATTGGGCGCGGTGCATTGCCATGCCTGTGCCTGAACCGCCGGCTCTAATGGCGATGCCAACATTATTGCCGCCAATATTATGGCAGAAAGGGCAAATTTAGATTTGCGTAAAATCAAGGCCAATATCCATCGCAGGGGCGCTTTGTGTTATTCGGCCCACGCTGATAAAATCAACGCCGCTCTCGGCCTTTGCACGGATGCTTTCCAATGTTACACCGCCCGATGCCTCTGTTTTGGTGCGGCCATTTATCAACGCCACCGCATCGCGTAGCATGGCGGGCGCCATATTGTCGAGCAGGATATGCGTCGCCCCTGCGGCAATTCCCTCCTCAATCTGGTCCAGCCGGTCAACCTCCAATATAATATCTTTCACGCCATGTGCCACGGCGCGTTTTACCGCCGCGCCCACGCCGCCGGCAATGGCGACATGATTATCCTTTATCATGGCTGCATCCCATAGGCCCATTCGGTGATTTTGCGCCCCGCCCATGCGCGTGGCATATTTTTCCAAATGGCGCAGGCCAGGGGTGGTTTTGCGCGTGTCGAGTAATGTGCATCCCGTGCCATCAATGGCATCGACATATTGGCGGGTTAAGGTGGCGATTCCGGATAAATGCTGGACAATGTTTAACGCGCTACGTTCGGCGGTTAACATGGCACGGCCATTGCCGATTAACCGCATCAGGTCCGCTCCGTCGGGGGCGGATGCACCTTCATTAAATAAAATTTCTATCCTACAATCTGGGTCAAGGGCGCGAAAAAACGCCTCTGCAAGGGGCAGGCCGGCGACAATAATCGCCTCCCTGCTGTCCATCACGCCGGAAAAGCGCATGTCGGTTGGGATAACGCTTTCGGATGTAATATCATGGCCGCGAACATCCTCTGCCCCATATAACGGCCCGTTCATATCCTCCGCCAATGTCGCGGTAACAAAGGCGTTAAGGTCGAAATGGTCGATGGTAAAGCTCATTTGATTTTATGCGCCAAATCCATTGGCCCTAAATCGCCATATTGGGCTTTGCCCGCGCTCATATCCAACATGCGGTCCAGTGATTTTTTGGCGGCTAACCTAATTTCTTCGTCCATATGGATTTGCGGAGATAAATCACGCAGCGCGATATAAAGCTTTTCCAATGTGTTCAGCGCCATATAGGGGCAAATATTGCACGCACAATTACCATCTGCGCCCGGTGCGCCGATGAAATTCTTATTCGGCACGGCCTTTTCCATTTGGTGGATGATGTGCGGTTCGGTCGCCACAATCAATGTATCACCTACAAATTCTTTGGCAAATTTCAAAATCGCACTGGTGCTGCCCACCATGTCGCTATGGTCAATAATATGCGGCGGGCATTCGGGATGCGCGGCCACGGGGGCAGTTGGATATTGTGCCTTTAACTTTAACAATTCACTTTCGCTAAATGCCTCATGCACAATGCACACACCCGGCCATAATAGCATTTCACGGTTAAATTTACGGCTCATATACCCGCCCAAATGGCGGTCCGGCCCAAAGATGATTTTTTGTTCGGGCGGTATTTGCGCGATGATGGTTTCCGCGCTGGATGATGTGACGATAATGTCGGACAATGCCTTTACCTCGGCCGAACAGTTAATATAGGTAAGCGCGATATGATCGGGATGTTTTTCGCGAAATGCCTTAAACTTTTGGGGGGGGCAGGCATCTTCCAAACTGCACCCTGCATTCATATCGGGCAGGATAACGGTTTTTTGGGGCGATAAAATTTTGGCGGTTTCGGCCATGAATTTCACCCCGCAAAATGCAATAACATCGGCATTTGTTTCCGCCGCCTTGCGCGATAATTCCAAACTATCGCCGACAAAATCGGATAATTCCTGAATTTCTGGTTTTTGATAATAATGGCCAAGGATAATGGCATTGCGCTCTTTTTTTAACCGCTCTATTTCAGCGATTAAATCGCTGCCTTGGGGGATGTTGTTGCTTGGCGCGTTCATATTTTTTGCTTTCAATATTATTTACAGCGGATGTTTCGGCTATTTTAGGATAATTTGGTCATAGGACAAGTAAAAAGCCCTATTTTTCCTTATCGCGCATCACATCTTTTATCGGTGTGGAAACATCCCATCTGCTTTTATTGGCTCTATCTTCTTCCCTTTCAAAAAAGGGCGCAACCTTTGCGTCCAATCCGGCGGCCTGTAATGGCGCGGTGAAATTGGCGCTTATCGCTTTTTTTGCCGATGCGCGGGCAAGATCCATTAAAACGGGTGATTTTGCCTGCGCGACCAATTCGGCCTGTGCCTTTTCATTATTTTCCCTATCCAATAACTCATCCACATTGGTAAATGTGCGTAAAATGCCCCCTTCACCATATATTTGGACGGAGCTTAAATCAATTTGTGGCGCACCAATGTCAATGGGTGGGATGCGGACGTAAAGCGTTTGTTTTTCCTTATCCCAGCGTAAATCATCTTCGCTCAATTTGGCCATATTTACTTCATATCGGACAAGCCCACTGACAATCAGGGTTTTTTTGGCCGATAAGCCATATTTGCTTTGCGTTGTGGTGACCGTGGCGGTGCTTTTATTGGTAAAAATTGTCAGGCTATTTTGTTCCTGCACCGCATTTAATGTTGACCCGACCACGCTTTCTATTTTGGGCGATTGCCAGCTTTGGGTTAACCAATATCCGCCGCCAAATATCAATAAAATAAGGGCCAATAGGGGAAGATATTTTTTTAAACTAGCGTCCATTTATCGTCCCATTCCTTCACCATATTTCTTTCTTGTAAATCGATCAAATGCGCCAATACACTGCGCGCCGCCGCGCCATGCAAATGTGGGTCAAGCCCCTTATACATATTGGCGACCATGTCGGTTATCTCATGCACACCGCTTTGCAATTGTTTTAATATTTGTTGTTCGCGTTGGCGGCGATGCCCAATCATCCCACGCACCAATTGGCGGGTTTTTGTAACCGCTGGACCATGGGCGGGATAATATATCCGATCATCCCGATCATATAATTTTTGTAAAGACGCCATATAATCGGACATATTGCCGTCGGGCGGGCTAACCACTGTGGTGGACCATTTCATCACATGATCGCCGGTGAATAATGCCTTTGTTTCGTTAAGGGCGAAACATAAATGATTGGATGTGTGGCCAGGGGTGGCCACCGCCTGTAATGTCCAATTTTCACCCGAAATAATATCGCCATCGCGCATTATTTTATCAGGCAAATATGCTTCGTCAAATGCTGTGTCAAAGCGCGGCCCATCGTCAGATAGGGACAATGGCGCACATCCAATAATGGGAGCGCCAGTAATGTCGCGTAATGGGGCGGCGGCGGGGCTGTGATCACGGTGGGTATGGGTGCATAAAATGGCGCGTATTTTGGCTTTGCCGATAATGCGTAAAATGGCGCCGACATGGCTTTCCCCATTTTTATTTGCGCCATTTATGTCGGCGGGAATTTTGGGATCGCCCATGCTTTTCCCGCTGCCCACTGGGCCGGGGTCGATAATGGCAATATCCCCGTTGCCATTTTGGGCTGCATCCAAATCACCAACAATCCATGTTTGCGTGCCGGTATAGGTATAGGGGGATGGATTGGGCGCAAGCACGCGGCGCACAAATGGTTCGTGCAATTCCATTTCACCGGATTTAATCGTGTCGGGCCATGTTGATTTTGTCATATATATTATGTGGCATGGCACGTCATGAAATTAAAGAGATGATTTATTTATATGATATGAAGGGGTAAAAAATCGCTTGCCAATTGACGTAAAATTTTCCTTATGGTAGCGTTACCATAAAATATAAAAAGGAGAGAGTAATGATAAAAAAGCCATGGAAATTTGCATTATTATTGGCATCAACAACCATGACCCTGCCCTTATCTGCCGCGCCCGCAGCTGCATATGGTGGGGCATATCAGGGCACGCAAGATAGGGCGCAGATAGAGACACAGGCCGACCCACAGGCCGCGCCCTTATATAAAAATGCCAATGCAGATGTGGATGCACGGGTGGAGGATTTGCTATCCCGCATGACTTTGGAGGAAAAAGTCGCCCAAACCATGACCATTTGGCAACAAAAGTCAGAAATATTTGATGCCAAAAATGAATTTGATGGGCAAAAATTTGCTGAAAAATTCCCACATGGCATTGGCCAATTTACGAGGCCAGGCGATGATAAAGGACCAGCATCGCCGCGCGTATCGGCATGGAGGGATGAGGAAGGCACGGTGCGGCTGGTTAATGCGGTGCAAAAACATGCCATGGAAAATACCCGTCTTGGCATTCCGGTGTTAATGCATGAAGAGGGTCTGCACGGTTATGCCGCGATAAATGCGACCAGCTTTCCCCAAGCAATTGCCATAGCATCATCATGGGACCCGTCATTGGTTAAACAGATAAATGCAACCATTGCGGGGCAAATTCGCGCGCGCGGTGTTTCATTGGCATTATCGCCCGTGGTCGATGTGGCGCGTGATCCGCGCTGGGGACGGATAGAGGAAACATTTGGCGAAGACCCCTATCTTGCCGGTGAAATGGGCGTTGCAGCCGTGCAGGGTCTTCAAGGGGAAAGCAAGGATGGCAAATTGCCCGACGGCCATGTTTTTGCCACGTTGAAACATATGACCGGACATGGCCAACCGGAAAGCGGTACGAATGTAGGGCCAGCAAATATATCCCAACGCACATTACGCGAATATTTCTTCCCCCCATTTGAACAGGTGGTAAAACGGACAAATATAGCCGCGGTTATGGCATCCTATAATGAAATTGATGGTGTGCCCAGCCATGCCAATAAATGGTTATTGGGCGATGTGTTGCGCGGCGAATGGGGCTTTAAGGGCATGGTGGTAAGCGATTATTTTGCCATTGATGAAATGGTGACGCGCCACAAAATTGCCGCCAATAATGCCGAGGCTGCAATTTTGGCATTAAATGCGGGCGTGGATACCGATTTGCCCAATGGTGCATCTTATGAATTTTTGGTCAAATTGGTGCGTGAGGGCAAGGTAAAGGAAAGCGCGGTGGACATGGCCGTGCGCCGGATGCTGCGGTTGAAATTTAATGCCGGATTGTTTGAAAATCCCTATGGCGATGCGCAAAAGGCAAAGGCCGCATCCCATGACCCCGCCGCCGTGCAATTGGCCCTATTGGCCGCAGAAAAATCGGTCGTCCTATTAAAAAATGATGGAATATTGCCGCTTTCTATGCCGGCAAAGGGCGCAAAAAAACCCAATATTGCGATTGTCGGGCCAAGCGCAAATGTCGCGCGATTGGGCGGATATTATGGCATACCCATTAAAAAAGTTTCTTTATTAGAAGGGATGAGAGAAAAAATTGGCGACCGCGCCAATATTATCTTCGCCCAAGGGGTAAAGATAACCGAAGATGATGATTGGTATGGCGACGAAGTCAAACTTGCCGACCCCGCCGAAAATCATAAATTGATTGCCGAAGCGGTGGAGAAAGCGAAAAATGCTGATAAAATCATCCTAACCCTTGGCGATACCGAACAAACCAGCCGCGAGGGATGGGCCGAAAATCATTTGGGCGACAGGCCCAGTTTGGAATTAGTTGGCGAGCAACAGGCGCTTTTTGATGCGTTAAAGGCCTTGGGCAAGCCGATTATTGTGGTGTTGGTTAATGGCCGCCCGCCCGCCATTGAAAAAATATCAAAAGAAGCAAATGCCATAGTTGAAAGCTGGTATTTGGGCGAACAGGGCGGAAATGCTTTGGCCAATATATTATTTGGCGATGTTAATCCCGCTGGAAAATTGCCCGTTACCTTTGCCCGCAGTGCGGGGCAATTGCCATATTTTTATAATCATAAACCAACGGCGCGGCGCGGATATTTATTTGCCGATTCATCGCCGCTTTATCCATTTGGATTTGGGTTAAGCTATACCAATTTTGACATTGGTGCACCCATATTATCGGCGGATAATATTGCAAAGGATGGCAAAGTCACCGTCACCGTCACGGTTAAAAATACCGGACAGCGCGATGGCGATGAAGTGGTGCAATTATATGTGCGCGATAAAATAAGCAGTGTGACGCGTTCCGTGATGGATTTAAAGGCGTTTCAACGCGTCAGTATCAAAGCAGGTGAAAGCAAACAGGTTAATTTCATCCTTGGCCCAGAGGCATTTCAAATGTGGGATATAAATATGAACCGCGTGGTAGAGGCGGGTGAATTTGACATCATGGTCGGCAATAGCTCGGCCAATGTAAAAATGGTCACATTAAACGTTAAATAATAGCGCAGGAACATGAATGAAAAAAGCCCGCTTATTTATTGAGCGGGCTTTTTTTTTGCAAATCGTTAAATGGATAGGGGCTTAACCCTCCATTTCTTCCAATTCCTTCCCCTTTGTTTCATTTACCATTTTGGCAACAAAGAAGATGGAGATACATGCGCAAACAGCATAAAATCCATATGCGCCCATTAAACCAATGCTGGTCAACATGATGGGGAATGCCATGGTAATGCCAAAATTTGCAGTCCATTGGGCAAAGCCGCTGACCGCCAATCCTGAACCACGGATTTGATTGGGGAACATTTCACCCAACATCACCCACATTACCGGACCCCAGCTAAGGTTAAATAAAACAGCATAAGCATTTGCACTGATAAGTGCGACAAGGCCGGCATTATCGGATAATTTCAATGTGCCATTTTCAATACTGCCCGTGGAAAAGGATATTGCCATGGCAGCCAATGTAATGGTCATTCCGATTGACCCGATCATCAATAATGGTTTGCGGCCAATTTTATCAATCACCGCAATGGCAATTAAACATGCGGCAATGGATAATGTGCCGCTTAACACATTGATGGCCAAGGCGTCGCTCTCGCTAAAACCAACTGCCTGCCAGAGCACCGCGCCATAATAAAATACAATGTTGATGCCGACCAATTGTTGAAAAACGGCAAGCCCAATGCCCACCCAGACAATTTTCCTTATCCCGCCTTCAGGAGATTTTAGATCCGACAATTTTGGTTGATGGTCATTGGCCAAGGTTGCGGTAATTTCAGCTATTTTCTGGTCAGCAATATTTTCGCCAAATAATTTGGCAATAACGTTGCGCGCTTCGTCCTTGCGATGTTTTAACACCAAATAACGCGGGCTTTCCGGAATGAATAAAAGCGCGAAAAAGAATAAAGCCGCAGGGGCTATTTCAATCCAAAACATCCAACGCCATGCCTCATAACCCATCCAAAATTTATTGGTTGATGCGCCTGCAATCTCCGCCAACAGATAATTGGACAAAAATGCAGCCGTCAGGCCGATGATAATCATAATTTGTTGGATGCTGGATAAACGCCCGCGCATCCGCGCCGGCGTTACCTCGCTAATATAAACAGGGGCAAGGACACTTGCCGCGCCCACGGCAATGCCGCCAATAATCCGGTATATGATAAATTCACCGGATGATAAGGCGATGCCAGATCCCCATGCGCTGATTAAAAAGAATATGGCCGAACATAATAAAATCATTTTACGCCCAAATATATCCGCCATTCGTCCTGCGGCAAATGCCCCGGCGGCGCAGCCCAGCAACATGGAGGCGACATTGAACCCCGTGCCTACGCTGTTTGAATTAAATGCGGCCTGTAATCCATCGACCGTGCCGTTAATCACCCCGCTGTCGAATCCGAATAGAAAGCCCCCAATGGTGGCGATGCCCACAATCATGACAATAAATGCCATGTTAATCTGATCTTCTTGAATATTTTCTTGCATTTTTCCCTCCTCAAACGCACCCATTTGTAATTTTATGGTAGCGCTACCGTAAAATGTTTGACTTCCTGATACGGCCAAGTCAATATAATAATTATCAAGCGTTGGGGAGCGGGTATTTTGGAGTTGTTATTACAGTATGAAAATACTGAAATCATTATATTGCCGGAACGGGGCGGGGGCATATCGGCCTTTCGTTGGCATGAGCATGATATTTTTAGGCCAGCGGATAAGAACAGCGCCGATCCGCTGACCCTATCCAATTTTCCTTTGGTCCCATATTGCAATCGTATTGATCGGCGGCGGGTCATGGTCGATGGCAAATATCATTATATGAAGCCCAGCCATGCCACCGCAGAGCTGGACCATAGCCTGCATGGATTGGGATGGACATCCCCATGGGTGGTGAAACATCATGATGAAAAAAGCGCCATTTTAACGCATGAACATGATGGCAATATTTGGCCATGGGCATATCATGCGGCCCAAAAAATTGACATGGTGGAAAATGGATATCGGCATCGGTTGGAAATTGTCAATCATGCCGAAAAACCCATGCCAATCGGGCTTGGCCTGCATCCATATTTTCCCAAAAATTCAGCAGCCTTAACATTAAATATTGATGGCATGTGGCAAAATGGCAGCAACCGATTGCCAAGTGAATATATCAAATTGGATAATTCGCCCTATTGGTTTGATGGGCCGGAAATTGACCATGTTTTTACCGGTCGGATGGGGGATATTATTATTGATTGGCCGCAATATCGTCTTGTCATATCGCCCGATCATCATTTGCCCTTCACCCATATTTATATTCCAGTAGGGGGCGATTATTTTTGCGTCGAACCGGTTAGCCATATTCCCAATGCGGTGAATATGGATTTGCCAGCATCGTCCAGCGGATTGCAAATGTTGCTGCCTGGTCAGAAGGCAAGCGTCGAAGTAATGTTTCAAATAATGGGGAAAAGCTGATGTGGCTGGGCATTGATATTGGCACATCGGGTGTCAAAACAGTTATCACAGATGATGATGGCAAGGTGGCAGCGGAGCATATTGCCCCGCTTGGCATATCGCGGCCACACCCGCTTTGGTCACAGCAAGATCCAGAGGATTGGTGGGCGGCAACATGCGCATCAATTTTGGCATTGCCCGCCAATTTACGCGCCAAGGTGCGCGGGATGGGCTTGTCCGGGCAAATGCATGGCGCGGTTTTATTGGATGCAGCCGATAAGGTGCTGCGCCCTGCCATTTTGTGGAATGATGGCCGCAGCAGCGAACAATGCATCCATTTGGATGCGCTGGCCCGTCAATATACCGGTAATCTTGCCATGCCCGGCTTTACCGCGCCAAAATTATTATGGCTGCGCCAACATGAAGCGGAAATTTTCGCCGCGACACATAAAATTTTATTACCCAAAGATTATATTCGCATGAAGTTAACCGGTGAAAAAATCACCGACATGTCGGATGCATCGGGCACAATATGGTTAGACGTGGCGGCGCGTAAATGGTCTGATGAAATGTTGGCCGCGACCCATATGACCAGCGACAATATGCCGATCCTGTGCGAGGGGAATGCGGTTGCGGGTCAATTGCGGAAAAATATCGCGCAGAATTTGGGGTTAAACCAAATATATGTTGCGGGTGGCGGCGGCGACCAAGCGGCGGGCGCAATTGGCGCAGGGGTCATCAACGATGGCGATGCTTTTTTAAGTTTGGGCACGTCGGGTGTAATATTTGCGGCGGGAAATAAATTTGCGCCCAATGCGGAACAGGGCGTGCACGCATTCTGCCATGCCCTGCCAAATAGATGGCATGTGATGTCGGTGATGTTGTCGGCGGCGGCATGTTTGGATTGGGGCGCGAAATTAACCGGATTTCCTGATGTCGCTTCGGCGATAATGGCGGCGGAGAAATCTGGCATAAATGATCAAAGCCCGATTTTTCTGCCCTATCTTTCGGGGGAGCGAACCCCGCATAATAATGCCGATGCCAAGGGGGCGTTTTTCGGTTTAACACATGATGTGGACGGCGGGGCGATTATGGCCAGCATATTACAGGGCGTGGCATTTGGCCTGCGCGATGGATATGATGCATTGTCCTTAAATATTGAAAATTTATCGGTCATTGGCGGCGGGTCGCGTTCATCATATTGGGCACAAATATTATCCGATGCGTTGCAAATCCCCTTAATTTACCGCGATGGTGCGGCCATTGGCCCGGCATATGGCGCGGCGCGATTGGCACGATTGGCGATAATGGGGGAAAATCCGGATGATATTTGCACCATGCCAAATGAACAGGCGCAATATTCCCCAAAAACAGAACCCACAGAAAGATTACAGAAATTTAGAGCAATTTATCGGGCGGTTGAACCGATTTTCACATAAATAATAATATATTGGATGAGGATAAGATGATGAGTTATTTTGCAGATATTGAACCAATAAAATTTGAAGGATTGGATAGCAGCAATCAATTAGCATTTAGATATTATGATAAAGACCGCATGGTTATGGGCAAAAGGATGGAAGATCATTTGCGCATGGCGGTTTGTTACTGGCATAGTTTTTGTTGGGACGGATTTGATGTTTTTGGCGGCGGCACTTTCAACCGTCCATGGCATGGCGGCCCGATTGATCAGGCGCGGGCCGATCATAAATTGGATGAGGCATTTGAATTTTTCACCCGTCTTGGGCTGCCTTATTTTTGTTTTCATGATGTTGATGTGATGGCACATGCCGAAACCATTGACGAACATGTCAGAAATTTTGCGAATATTGTCGATAAAATTCAGGAAAAAATGGACGCAACAGGCATTAAATTATTGTGGGGCACCGCCAATATGTTCAGCCACCCCCGATATATGGGCGGCGCATCGACCAACCCTGATCCCGATGTGTTCCGTTTTGCCGCCACACAGGTGCGCCATTGTATAGAGGCGACACATAGGCTGGGCGGAGAAAATTATGTACTTTGGGGCGGCAGGGAAGGATATGATTGCCTACTCAACACCGATTTAAAACAGGAAAAGGCTCAATTAGGACGTTTTCTGCAAATGGTGGTCGAACATAAACATAAAATTGGGTTTAAGGGCGATATTTTAATCGAACCAAAACCACATGAGCCGACCAAGCATCAATATGATTTTGACGTAGAAACCATTTACGGATTTTTACTGGCCAATGGGCTGGAAAAAGAGGTGAAGATGAATATTGAGGCAAATCACGCCACCTTGTCAGGCCATAGTTTTGAACATGAAGTTGCCAGCGCGATTAACCTTGGCATTTTTGGGTCAATTGATATGAATAGGGGTGATCCGCAAAATGGATGGGATACAGACCAATTCCCCAATGATATTCGTGAAATTACCACTGGCCTATATTATATTTTAAAAAATGGCGGATTTGTAAATGGCGGCAATAATTTTGATGCAAAGGTGCGCCGCCAATCCATTGACCCTGCTGATTTATTCCACGGCCATATTGGCGGGATAGATATTTTGGCGCGCAGCCTTCTTAATGCCGCGGCAATGATAGAAGGGGGGGAGCTGGACGCGGTGCTTCAGGATCGTTATGCCGATTGGCACAGCGATAAGGGGCAGGCTTTATTGTCAAAGGATAATGGGTTGGAGGCAATTTCCGATGCGGCATTGGCCGAGGGAATAAGCCCGCAACCAAAATCCGGACGTCAGGAATATGTCGAAAATATAATCAGTCGGTATATTTAACAGGCCGCAAGAATATATATAAAATGGGTGAAAAATGTCGGAAAGATTTACAAGTTAATTTTTCGGTAAATTTGATTAACCATCTTAACGATTGAAAAATTATATTTATACAAAGTTGGCACGCTGTCTGCATATATAAATATGTTCAACATTTACACCCACATGAACACATTATTGAGGAGGGGTTGATGCGCTACTGGTCTCGCGCCGCCCCGCCTCAATTTGTTTTACCCATCTGATAAATTTATGATAATAAAATGCGAAATGGCTTGCCCAGCATATTGCCATTTATTGCCAATATGACTATCGCATGGCCATGAATATATCGCAAAATGACTCCATCCTGATTATCGACTTTGGCAGCCAAGTAACGCAGCTTATCGCGCGGCGTGTGCGGGAGGCCGGCGTTTATTCGGAAATCGCCCCATTTAATAATGCAAAGGCGGCATTTGAACGGATGCAGCCCAAGGGGATTATCCTTTCCGGTGGGCCGTCATCTGTGCCGGATGAGGGGTCACCGCGTGCGCCCGATATTGTGTTTGAAAGCGGCCTGCCCATTTTGGGCATATGTTATGGCCAACAGGTGATGATGCAGCAGCTTGGCGGCAAGGTGGAATCGGGTGAACATCAGGGCGGCGGCGAATTTGGCCGTGCCATGCTGAATATCAAAGAAAATTGCACTCTATTTGATGGTTTATGGTCCGTGGGTGATGAGCATCAGGTGTGGATGAGCCATGGTGATAAGGTGACGCAGCTTGCCCCTGGATTTGACGTGGTGGCGACCAGCGCGGGTGCGCCCTATGGCTTTGTTGCCGATGAAAATCGCAAATATTATGGTATCCAATTTCATCCAGAGGTGGCCCATACGCCAGGTGGGGCAAAGTTAATCGCCCATTTCGCGCATAAGGTATGCGGGCTTGCCGGTGATTGGACCATGGCCGAATTTCGCGCCACCAAAATTGCCGAAATCCGGGCTCAAGTGGGCGAAGGCAGGGTTATTTGCGGCCTTTCCGGCGGGGTGGATAGCAGCGTTGCCGCCATTTTAATTCATGAGGCCATTGGCTCTCAATTAACATGTGTGTTTGTGGATCATGGGTTGCTGCGGATGAACGAACGTGAACAGGTCGAAAAACTTTTCCGTGACCATTATAATATTCCGTTAATTGTGGTGGATGCCGAGCAACGATTTATGGCAGGATTGGACGGGGTGACCGATCCAGAAAAGAAACGCAAATTTATTGGCGGCGAATTTATCAATGTGTTTGAGGAAGAAGCCGCGAAAATTGGCGGTGCAGATTTCCTTGCTCAGGGGACATTATATCCCGATGTAATCGAAAGCGTGTCCTTTACCGGCGGGCCAAGTGTGACGATTAAAAGCCATCATAATGTTGGCGGCTTGCCCGAACGTATGAATATGCAATTGGTTGAACCGCTGCGTGAATTATTCAAGGATGAAGTGCGGATTTTGGGCAAGGAACTTGGCTTGAACGATTTATTTGTGGGTCGCCACCCCTTCCCCGGCCCCGGCCTTGCCATTCGTATTCCGGGCGAGGTGAATAAAGAGCGCTGCGATATTTTGCGTAAAGCCGATGCGATTTATTTAGAAGAAATCAGAAATGCCGGACTTTATGATAAAATATGGCAGGCATTTGCTGTGCTTCTTCCGGTGCGAACTGTTGGGGTGATGGGCGATGCGCGCACATATGATAGTGTATGCGCCCTTCGCGCTGTGACCAGTACCGATGGCATGACAGCGGACATATATCCGTTTGAAGCGGCGTTTTTGTCGCGCGTTTCCACCCGTATTATCAATGAGGTAAAGGGTATTAACCGCGTGGTATATGATTATACATCCAAACCACCCGGGACAATTGAATGGGAATAATGAAATGAGCGGGATAAAATACCGCAAGGATATTGACGGTCTTCGCGCTTTTTCGGTCCTTGTCGTTATTTTATTCCACGCCTTTCCAAATTTTCTGACCGGAGGATTTGTCGGCGTTGATGTATTTTTCGTTATCAGCGGATTTTTAATCACCGGAATAATTTTTAAAGAATTTGACGAAAATCAATTTTCCTTTGCCGGATTTTTCTCCCGTCGGATAAGGCGTATTTTCCCTGCCTTGGCGGCGGTTTTATTATCCTGCTTTGTTGCGGGATGGTTTTTATTATTGTCGGATGAGCTGGCCGCATTGGGCCGCCATATTTTTGCGGGCTCTGCCTTTATCTCCAACATATTATTATGGATGGAGGCGGGATATTTTGACAAGGTGGCGGAAACCAAGCCCTTGCTTCATTTATGGAGCTTGGGGGTAGAGGAGCAATTTTACATCCTCTGGCCGGTTATTTTATGGGCGGCATGGAAAACTCGCGCAAATATATTTTTGCTGACCCTATCGGTCGCCATATTGTCATTTTGTTTGAATTTATGGATGATAAAGGATTTTCCAGAGGCGACATTTTATTGGCCCATCACCCGTTTTTGGGAAATGCTGTCGGGCAGCATGATGGCATGGATATTGCGATATAAAAGCGCAGAATTTGAAAAATGCATCAATTTTATCGACACTATATTTTCAAAATTGGGCCTGAACATTGCGAATATCAGCATCAATTTATTATCAATAATGGGCCTTTCTTTATTATTGTTAAGTGCAATTTTCTTTCATAAGGATATTGGATTTCCAGGGCATATGGCGGTTTTCCCAATTTTGGGGGCAATCATGATATTGGCGGCGGGACCACAAGCTTTTGTGAACCAATATATATTGTCAAACCCCATGGCGGTTGCAGTTGGATTGATAAGCTATCCATTATATTTATGGCATTGGCCGATTTTATCATTCATGCATATAATTGATGGGGATGTGCCGCCATTTTATGTGATGGTTTCGGGCGTGATATTGTCATTCATTTTATCTTGGCTGACCTATCAATTTATTGAAAAACCAATTAGATTTGGAATGAATAGCAAGAAAGCAGTCGGCCTATTGACCATATTTATGGCCATATTGGCAATAGCAGGCATGTTGACCGCGCGTTTTGACGGCGTGCCGCACCGCGCAAGCATATCGGCATATGATGTTGATTTGGGCGAAATGGTCCGCACGAATGTTGTCGATAATGACTGTCTTTCCTATATTGGTGTAAAGGAAGCACCATTTTATTATTGCCGATATAATGATGTTGGCGGGGACGAAACCATCGCCTTAATTGGCGATAGCCATGCCCACGCCGCCTATCCTGGAATTGCCGAAGGTCTGGCAAAACAGGGGAAAAATACCCTGTTATTGGCGAATTCAGGATGCCCTATATTGGTTGGATTTGATGCAGGCACAAATCGCCGTGAACGCAAAAAATGCGGGCAAAGCAAGAAATTTATCTTGGACAAAATTATAGGGGATAAGCGCATTACAGCTGTCCTTTTCTCCTCGCGTGGTTCTACATATATTTTGGGATATGAACCGGCGGATAAGAGGCAGGTGAAGGACAGGGCGCGGCCAGCCATGACGGGGGAGCAATTTCGCGCCGCATCACAAAAACCTATTGATATATTATATGCCAAGGGCAAAAAAATTTATTATATTACCGAAAATCCCGAATTACATGTTCAATCGGATTATTGTATAAAACGCCCATTGCGGCCCGAAAGGACAGCCTGTTCGTTAAATTATAACGAGGTGGCGAAGCGTCAGCAAATTTACATTAAGGCAGTATCACAATTAAAAAATGTGATTATTTTGGATAGTTTACAGGCTTTCTGTCCAAATAAACAATCATGCAAAATTTTCGATAATAATATCCTATTATATGCTGATGATGACCATTTATCGGTAACGGGAAGCCATTATCAATATGAAAAACTTATCGCGCCTGCTTTAACCGCCCCGTAAAATGGGATAGGATTGGCATATGGCCAATTTACTTATCATATGGGACAGCATGACCGGCGGCAGCAAGGCAATGGCCAAGGCGGCCTATGACGCAGCGATTGAAGCAGCCAAGGATGCCGCCAATCAAGAAGATGGCACGTCGGTAAAGATCATCCATGCCGCCAATATATGCGTTGATGATATGATGCGGACCGATGGTTATTTATTTGTCTGTCCGGAAAATCTGGCGGCCATGTCGGGCGTGATGAAGGCGATGTTTGACCGGCTTTATTATCCATGTTTGGACGAAATACAGGGCCGCGCCTATGCCATGATGATTTGCGCGGGTTCGGACGGCAGCAATGCCGTGCGGCAGATAGAGCGCATTTGCACTGGATGGCGGCTTCGCGCGGTGGCCAATCCCATTATCATTTGCACAAATATACAGGATAAGAAGACGATATTGGCGCCAAAGAAATTGGATAAACCAACCCTTGCCCCATGCCGCGATTTGGGATGCCGCATGGCAGCAGGATTGGCCCTAGGCATATTTTAACGCCTATTTTTTAAAGTCAAGGTAGTGCCTATTTCTTTTTTGCTCGGTTCGCTTTTATTATTTTCAGCGCCTCTGGTGAGGGGATAATATCGGAAAGCTCAGCTATTACCTGTTCGGCATTTAATGAAAATTCGGCATGTTTTGCTTCATCATCTGCTTCGTTAAAATATACCCATGCCTGAGACGAATCTATTAAGGGGATGAAGACAAAGCTATTATGCCCATTTTTTTGAGCCATCAGGGCGCTGTGTAGGATGAAGGCGTCATAACGCGGCGAAATATCCGAATAATAATCAAATAATAAATATCCCGCCATTCTTTTGTCATCTTTGGCGTTTAACTTTTCCTTACTTAAATATTTTGATTTGCTGGTTTTCCAGACATTATTTGAAAAGGCTTCATAGCTGCTGGCCTTATTCATTGGTGGGATCATGGCAAATAGGCTTTTATTATCGCTATCTTGGGCCAATGTTTTTGCGGTCGCATCTGCATATTGCTTATCCCATAATTCATCGGAGCTTTTGGTTAATAATCCAAATAATTCACTTTGTGGGGCATCTTTGCGTAACATGCTGTTTACCGCCATCACCGCGCCGAATGAAGGGGAAAGCCATTGGGATCGTGCGCCAAAATTGCGGCGTGCTTCGGTCATTTTACCCTCATGGGCCAATTTCAAAATATTATATAGATCCAACAGCTCCACTGTATCGGTTCGGTCGGTTTCCGGTGTTCCTTCATTGGTCAATTTATGCATATTTGTTGATGCCGCTGCGGCGCGTTTATCGGCCATATCCCAATCATTATTTAGGGCATGGCTTAACGCTGCACGGGCTAATAATATTGATGAATCTTTGGCTGGGGAGAGTAGCTTGAAATAATGTACCGCGCTTTCGCGTGTTTTGGAGGCTTCATCAAAACGGCCTGCTAAATCCAAACGTGTGGCTTTAAAACTTAATAATGCGGGGTACATACGCACCTTATTATCAAGCAGCTTTTCTTCACCAGCTGATAAATCCTTTAAAAATTCAGGATAATTGGGTGTTGTTAAAACAGGAAAAAAGCTAAATTTACTGGTTTGGATGCGGTCAAATAATGTTTGCTGGGCCTCCTTTGGCTTACCCATGCGTAATAATGCCTCGGCTTCAATTCTTGGAAAAGCACGGCCAAAGCTGCTGGAAATATAGGGATCATCCATAAAACCTTGTTCGGTCGCTTCTTTTTGCGCCAACTGCGTATCGGCAATGGCTGCTTCGTAATTTTTGGCTTCAATATGGTGAAGAGCGCGGCCCAGAATCAGCTCCAACCGACGGACCGGATTTTTTTCTGGATTTAAACTTTCCGTGCCATCAATTAATTGAGAGCAAATTTTCACCCCTTCTTCGCCAAATTTACGTGCCTTTGGGTCGGGAGCTTCGGGTTGCGGGGCAAACAGGCCCAGCAAAGTAATTGCGCCAATTAACCGCGCCACGGTTTCACCCGCGCTGGTATTATTTGGCTGTCCATCACATTGCAGATATAGCGAAGGTTCTTTTTCGGCAGCGGCGGCGTTGCTAACCATGCCATTCATGGTAAATGCCAATGCCGCGCCGGTTAATAATAATTTCGGAATTTTCATCAAATGCTCCCCTATTTTCTTTTGATATTAGGGGAGTAGCATATTTTTTTGGATGGAAAAGCCGAAATTACCTTTTACGGACAAATTCGGCGCGAAGGACCAACCCCTTTATCCCATCAAAACGGCAATCAATTTCCTGTGCATCACCGGTTAGGCGGATTGATTTAATCAATGTGCCGCGCTTTAATGTTTGCCCTGCCCCCTTGACGGTTAAATCCTTTATCAAGGTTACTTGGTCGCCATCGGTTAAAATATTGCCCACCGCATCACGCACGACGATAGCATCATCATCTGTTGTATCTGCGGCTTGTTTGGCGGCCAGCTCACTTGCTGGCATCCATTCGCCGCTCACCTCATCATAGACATAATCTTCATCGGACATGATATTAAGCCTTATTATTTAATTACATGTTCGCTTTTGACCCAGCGCACCGTGCCGCTGCTGGCGCGCATCACCACGCTTTCGGTTGTCATTTTGCCGCCGCGCAATTTTTTCACACCGTCAAGCAAGCTGCCCTGTGTCACGCCGGTTGCGGCAAAAATACAATCACCCTTGGCGAGTTCGGTTAAATCATAAATTTTGTCCAAATCATCAATGCCCCATTTGCGGGCGCGGGCGCGTTCATCCTCATTACGGAATAATAACCGCCCCTTAAATTGTCCGCCAACACAGCGCAGCGCGGCTGCGGCCAACACGCCCTCTGGCGCGCCGCCTTGACCCATATACATATCAATAGTTGTTTCTGGATCGCTGGTCGCGATGACGCCGGCAACATCACCATCGGGAATTAACATGATGCCGCAGCCAATGGCGCGAAGTTCAGTTATGATTTTTTCATGCCGCGCACGGTCCAACACACAAACAATAATGTCGGCTGGTTCAACGCCCTTTTCCTTGGCCACGGCCTCCACATTTTCGCGCACTGATTTATCCAAATCGATGATATTTGGCGAATATCCAGGACCAACGGCAATTTTGTCCATATATACATCGGGCGCGTTTAATAAATTGCCTTCTTCGGCCACGGCCAAAACGGCCAAGGCATTTGGCCCTGCCTTTGCGGTGATGGTTGTGCCCTCCAACGGATCAAGCGCAATGTCAATTTTGGGGCCCTTACCAATGGCGGTGCCAACTTTTTCACCAATATATAGCATGGGGGCTTCATCTCGTTCGCCCTCGCCAATAACCACGGTGCCGTCCATATAAAGTTCGTTTAATGCCGCGCGCATTGCCTCCACCGCCGCGGCATCGGCGGCCTTTTCATCACCGCGACCAATTTGCGTGGCGGCGGCAATGGCCGCTGCTTCGGTCACGCGGACCATTTCTAAAACCAATAAACGATCAATATTATTTGGTGAGTTGGTCATGCACATTTCCTTATCATTGAAGGCGTTAAGACAGCCTATATTCATATTATTATCTATAACGGCGAATATAGATTTATTTTTCGTCTTGGTCTTTAGGAAAATAGTCGCGACTTGTCGAGCATGGAGAGGGAAAGAGATGAAATTATTCTTATTTCACAAGATAATGCCTTCTTTATTTTTGGGCGTTTTCCTGCTTCCTGCACATGCGGCGCATGCACAGAATGAAGAAAATGCGAAATTTAGCGAAGAAGAAGTAAAGGCCATGATGCAAAAATGGCGAAATGGGCCGCGTGTGGACGCCGATGGCTGTATCGTCCAATCAAAGGCGGATGAGATTGTCGTTTGCGGGGAAAGTGAAGAAAATAGGGAAAATCGTTTGCCCTTTCCAAATTTGAACCGCAGGGCGACAGGTCCGGTGCGCGGTGAAATGCCCGCCGCCAGCGCCGCGCCTTTACGAACAGGAAGCTGCGGCGTATCAGGAAATATTAGCGGATGTGCGAATGAAGGGCCATATTTGAACGCAGATGGATCGGTGGCCAAGGGAATGCCGATAGTGGATTTCATAACACGGGCCGCCGGCATCAGCAAAGAGCCAATAAATGACGGCGATTATGTGAAGCAATCAACCGTCACCAAGCCTTAAATTCTCAAAAAACTATGGATAAATTAGCGCAAAATATGCATGACCATGGGGTCATTTATCAGATTTTCCGAACCCGATAATAAACGCAATGTTTCGGCAACGGCGCTTTCCGGACCATCATGGGTGACCATGGAAACCAGCGCCGTGCCGTCGGCATTGGCTTCTTGTTGGATTAAGCTTTCGATTGATAAGCCCGCATCGCGCGTGGCGGCGGTGATTTCGGCCAACACGCCTGGCCTATCCGCCGCGATAAAGCGCAGATATACCTTGCCCATACGATGGCCGCTTTCTGCCTTTGGCAATTGTTCCAAATGTTTTTGTTCCATGCCGAACATTGGGCCGGTTTCGCCGCGCGCAATGTCGATAATGTCGGCAACCACGGCCGAAGCGGTTGGTTTGTCGCCTGCGCCCGCCCCTTGAAATAATAAACGGCCTGAAAAATCACCCTCGGCCACCACGGCATTGGTGGGGCCGGTGACATGTGCCAATGGATGTGTTTTGCGGACAAGATAAGGGTGAACCCGTTGGAACAGCGCTGACCCGCCATTATCGCCATCAATTTCGGCAAGGCCCAATAAACGGATGCGATATCCCATGGCGGCGGCCTGTTCAATATCGGCGGCCTTTATCTGTTCAATCCCGCCAATGCTGACCGCGCCAAAATCAACCTTTGTTCCAAAACATAGGCTGGCCAAAATGGACAATTTATGCGCCGCATCCACGCCGCCAATATCAAAACTGGGGTCCGCCTCGGCATAGCCATTTGCCTGTGCATCGGCCAAAACCTCGGCAAAATCGCGGCCATCCTTTTCCATCGCGCTTAAAATGAAATTACATGTGCCGTTCAAAATGCCATACACACGTTCAATCCGGTTGGCCGATGCGCCGTCACGCAGCCCCTTTATCACCGGAATACCGCCCGCAACCGCTGCCTCATATTTTATGGCAAGGCCATTTTTTTCCGCCTTTGTGGCCAATTCATCCCCATGATGCGCGACCATCGCCTTGTTCGCGGTGACGAAATTTTTGCCGTGGGACAGGCTTTCCCGCGCAAGGGTGAGCGCAGGGCCATCCGACCCGCCGATAAGTTCTACCACAACATCCACATCATCATCCGATGCCATGGCCGATAAATCATCCATCCAACGATAAGAGGAAAGATCAACCCCGCGATTTTTATTTTTATCCCGCGCGGATACGGCGGTAATTTGAATTTCACGTCCCGCGCGGCGGGTAATAATATCCTTATTCTGGGTAATAAGCTGTGCAACACCTGCTCCAACAGTGCCAAGTCCGGCAAGGGCAATTTTCAATGGTGGTTGCATAACATATTCCTATTATAAATTTTGGCCAGATATGGCCGATAGCGCCATTTTATTGAAACAATATTTTCTATCGCCGCCCATAAGTTAATTTGGCGGCTCTATCCAGCTTTATCGTCATTAAATTACAAATTTATGCTTACAATTGTAACTTATTTATCGAGTACATATTCAATTTTTGCGTTATAATTGCTTATATAATCGATGCTGCCCCTGCATTCAGGCATGATAGAGTTTTGTGACAGGCGAAATATCTCGCCATCCCAAACATATGATGCGCTCTGCCCACAATCGCCAAGGCCGCGAAATTTGACATAATGGTCCAAAGTTTGAGTTAATGGGTCCCACGCGCTATTCACTAAAATGGTTACACCATCGGGTTCTGTGCCATATTCAGTAATGTTAAATTTTGCTGGATAGTAAATCCAATTTTTGCCCTGTTTTTCTGCAATATAAATGGCATTGCTGATATTATATGCACCTGAACCGCAAAATATAATAACTAATGCGCGTATCTTTCCCTTATAAGTGCCAAGGCTATAGACATTGTCTTCAATGTCCATCATGCGGTCTTCGCTGCAAGATGATTTTTCGGCGAAATTCTTTACCATTGCTTTGCTGGGCATGGCGGCTTCTTTTCCAATTTTGGCGGCTTTAATAATTGGAATTGACGGCGGGGATAGAGTGTAAATTTGACGGCCCTTTGCCACAAGGGCACTGGTTGTCCCAGCGCGTTTTTGCAGCGCATCCATATAACGCAGGCTGGCAGACATGCCGTTTAAGGATAATGACCCCAAATCTTTGCCACCCTTTCCTTTTAATTTTAAGATATTACCCTTTAACATTTGCGCAATTAAGGTGCTGGCATTGGAGTTTTTTATAACAAAATCGCCATTTGCCGTATTTGCACCGTCATTATTTGATTTATAATTATATGATTTGCCATCAATGATGAACTCAACGCTCTCTTTATCGCTTAACCCCTGTAAAATAATGGAGGCATTGCCCTTTTCATCTCTACCAGCTGTTCGTGAAATGATAAGCTCGGGAAATTCATCATTCCATATATCATTATAATCACGAAAAATAACCGTCCGGCATTGCAGCATATTGTCACAGCCAACGACCCAATCGGTAAAGTTCTTTACTTCCAAAAGTTTGACCATTTGATTCTTTGATGTGATGGTCGGTTTTTCTATCGCAAATGCTGCAATGGGATTAAAATTTGTCCCGAACATAAATATGAAAAAGGCAAATATTTGGCCGAGTTTCATGCAAGTCTCCATAAAAAAAGAGATAAACAAGATTGAATATATTATTCCTATAGGGCAAATGGGCGGCAATTGAAATTATAATGATATAGAGGATCATCACATGAAGATCATTTCGGTTATTGGCGCGGGCCAAATGGGCGCCGGCATTGCACAGGTAAGCGCGGCGGCGGGATATGATGTCTTGTTATCCGACATAAATATTGAACAGGCAAATTTGGGGAAACAGGGGATTGAAAAACAATTAAGCCGCCTTATTTCCAAAGAAAAAATGGACGCAAAAACGGCAGATGATATTTTAGGCCGTATTCAATGTATCGGTGATTATGCGCCCTTATCCAATGCCGATTTGGTGATTGAGGCGGCGACCGAGCGTGAGGAAATTAAACGCAATATCTTTGATGCCGTCGGCAAGGTGATTGGCAAGGATGCAATTTTGGCATCAAATACATCGTCCATTCCCATTACCCGCATGGCACAGGCCGCCCCTGATCCAAGCCGCTTTATCGGCGTGCATTTTTTCAATCCCGTGCCGATTATGGGATTGATTGAAATTATTCGCGGGCTTGCCACTTCGGATGAAACGGTGACGGCGATTACCGATTATGGCAAGAAATTGGGCAAGAAATTGGTGTTCGCCAATGATGCCCCGGGATTTATCGTCAACCGTGTGTTAATGCCCATGATAAATGAGGCTTGCTTTGCATTGGGCGAAGGCGTGGCGAATATTCAGGATATTGATACCGCCTGCCAATTGGGGTTGAACCACCCTATGGGCCCGTTAACATTGGCGGATTTTGTCGGTTTGGATACTTGTTTGGAAATCACCAAAATTTTGTTCCACAGCACAGGGGACAGCAAATTTCGTCCCGCGCCGATTTTGCAAAAATATGTGGAGGCAGGATGGCTTGGCCGTAAAACCAAACGCGGTTTTTATGACTATAGCGGGGAAGTGCCCGTCCCAACACGTTAATTTAATAAATATATATAGGGGGAAATTATGCCGGTCCAATATGATGCGATTATCATTGGGGGCGGGCATAATGGCCTTGTCTGCGCATATTATTTGGCCAAATCGGGGATGAAGGTGCGGATAGTGGAGGCGCGAGGCATTGTCGGCGGCTGCGCCGTGACCGAGGAATTCCACCCTGGTTTCCGGAATAGCGTGGCCAGCTATACCGTTAGTTTATTGCAACCCAAAATTATTGCCGATATGCAATTGGTGCGCCGCGGTTATAGGGTGGTGGAACGGCCCTTCTCCAATTATTTCCCTTTGCCAGATGGTGGGCATATGTTGGTTGGCGGCGGGGTAGAGCGCACACAGGCCGAATTTGCACGCTTTAATAAGAGTGATGCGGCGAAACTACCCGAATTTTATGCCATGTTGGAAAATGTCGCGGACTTATTGCGGTCATTGGCTATGCAGCCTCCACCTGATATAAATGGCGGGCTTTCCGCTTTATTTGATTTGGGCCGAACCCTTTGGCCAATGCGCGATTTGTCGGTAAAACAAAAAAATGAAATCACGCATTTATTTACACGCAGCGCGCGTGATATTTTGGACGGGTGGTTTGAAAATGAACATATAAAGGCGGCCTTTGCCTTTGACTCTATTGTGGGTAATTATGCCAGCCCCGACACGCCAGGAAGCGGCTATGTGCTTATCCATCATGTTTTTGGCGAGGTAAATGGCAATAAAGGTAGTTGGGGGCATGTGATAGGCGGCATGGGCGCAATAACGCAAATGATGGCAGCGGCATGTGAAGAAGCAGGGGTGGAGATAAGTTTGAACAGTCCCGTTACAGAAATATTATACGATGAAAATAGAGCGCATAGCGTAAAATTATTGGATGGGCAGATTATTAAAGCATCCCATATTATTTCCAATGTCGGGCCAAAATTATTGGCAAAGTTGGTGGGTAAACAGGCAGGTACCGATTGGCCAGTGAAGGATTATAAAAGCGGATCGGGCAGTTTTAGAATGAATGTCGCCCTTTCTGCTTTGCCGAAATTTACCGGAATGCCGGAACAGGGCGACCATTTGAAAAGCGGCATCATCATAGCGCCGACCATGGACTATATGGACCGCGCTTTTCATGATGCACGCGCATATGGATGGTCAAAATCACCTATCATTGAAATGCTTATCCCTTCTTTGGTGGATGACAGCTTATCGCCAAAGGGGCAGCATGTGGCCAGCCTTTTCTGCCAACAATTTGCGTCTCATTTGCCCGATGGTCGCGTTTGGACGGACAAAGAGGAAGAAGCCGCCGCCGATCATATCATCGCCACCATCAACAAATATGCGCCGGGATTTTCTGACTTAATTTTGGGCCGCATGATTTTAAGTCCCGCAGGATTGGAGGCGAAATTTGGCCTTATTGACGGGGATATTTTCCACGGCCGGATGAGTTTGGATCAAATTTGGATAAATCGGCCATGGATGGGGGCGGGAAATTATCATATGCCATTAAAGGGGCTGTATCTATGTGGATCCGGCGCACATCCCGGCGGCGGGGTAACGGGCGCCCCTGGTTATTTATGCGCACAGCAAATTTTATCGGGGCGCAAAATAATGAACAGAATAAAGCGCCGGTTTACTGCGCGGGATTAGCAGGGATTTCCGCTTTATCATGTGCATTGGCATCATGGCTGCTGGTTAAATTTAGGCCGATTGCGCCAATGCAGATAAGGGCGATAAAGCCCAATTGCGGCCATGACAGGCTTTGTTTAAAGGCAAGCCAGCCGATAATAGTTATCGCCATAATCCCCACGCCGGACCAAATGGCATAGGCGATGCCGACGGGAATTTTGGTAATCGCCACCGCCAAAAATGCAAAACATATCCAATAACAAAATATGGATGCGCCGCCCCATCCCCATTTGGTGAAACCGTCGGACAATTTCAAAAAAGACGTGCCCGCAATTTCAAAAATAATGGCAATGGCCAAAAATAGCCAAGGTGAAAAAGCAGGCATGATATATTCCCCTATTGCGTTAAAAAAATTTATTCACCGTCAATAAAGGCAATATCCTTTATTTCCACATCATAATCGCCGGGCATAATCGCGCTGATGGTCAGTAAAGTGGCGTTCGCTGCCTGAAACCGGCCCAAATCGGCAAAGTTAATGCGGATATCCTGCCAATTATCGGTGACGGTGAAATTTTTGCTGTTCGGCATTTGGCCGCTTTTTTGTGAAAATGCCATGACGGCAAAGCCGCCGCCAGTGCCGCGAATGCGAAATGTCATCGCGCTTGCCGCCGAAATATCCTTGGGCGCAAATGGCGTGTCGCCAAGGACAAAGGCGATGCCGGCCCATTGGGCGAAGCTGCCCTTTTTGACGCTGCCAGAAATGCGTAGGCTGTCTTCACGACCTTTTGATAAAGTTGCGGTTGACCCGCCGCCCATAATCACATCGCTATTTACATCCCACCCAATGCCAAATGGCGCGGTAATTTTTACCCCTTCACCTTCAAAATGAAAATTGGCGATATTGCCCAATATGCCATTATTGACTGCGGCGGTTTGTTTTGCTGTTTCACCCGCCAAAGCGGCATTATTTGCGCCACTATTTTCGCCTGAAATTGAGTTAGAGATCAAGTTAGAGATCTCGGCGCGTTTTGCCAAAATCAAATTTTTGGCGGATTGTCCATCTTTCCATATGTCGATAATATTGCGTGTGGCGGTGATATCCTTTGTTGGGTCGCCCTTTACCAATAATAAATCAGCCTTCATCCCATTGGCGATACGTCCCCTGTCGGTCAATTTATATGCCTTTGCCGGATTGGCGGTCGCCGCGCTTAATGCCTGAGCGGGACTTAACCCTGCTTTTACCAATAATTGCAATTCACGGTGCATGGAAATGCCATAATAAACACCCGGATTACCTGCATCTGTCCCCGCCAAAATGAGCACGCCAGCATTGGCAAATGCAGATATGCTTTGCGCCATATTTGCGTCCAATTTGGCGCTGCGATCCGGCCCGAAACTTTGGTTGATATTATCCTTTGCAATTTCGGGTAATAAACCTGCAAAATTTTCATTTCTTAATAGGCTGGCCGTGCCTTTGCGGCCATGGAATCCTTCAAAAACGCTATATGTTGGGGTGATGAAAACGCCCTTTTCCTTGGCCAATGCAATAATGGCGTCATCGGCGCTTTTATCAAAAAACATATGGACAAGGCCGTCTGCGCCGGATGAAATGGTATCAAATGCACTGTCATAATCCTGCACATGGACCACGGCCAATTTGCCATTATCATGTGCGGCCTTTATCAACGCCTTTGTCGTTGCGCTGTCCAAAGTGGGCAGGGGGCGGCCAAAGCTGCTGCCGGGTTCGCGCACAATTTTAATAAAATCAGATCCTTCTTCTATACGAGATTTCACCCATGAATCTGCCTCTTGCGGGGTGGTAAGGGTTGGCACGGAAACGCCAAATTGTGTGCCATGCCCGCCCGGTGCGGTGGCCAAAAAGCCCGCGCTATATAAATCGGCAACGTCTTTATTTTCACCATTTTTGGTTTTGGCGCGAATATCGGCATTGACTGTGGGCGGGGTGAACATATCCAATTGGGTGGTCACACCGAATAATAAAGGAGTATCCATCGCCATCATGGCGTGCACATGGCTGTCAATCATGCCGGGTAACAGGGTCAAATCTGTTCCATCAATAATGATTTGCGCGTCCTTTACATCGCCTTTAAAATCAATATCGGCAATTTTATCATCCTTAATCAACACCGAAGAAGTGCCAATATTTCGCACGCCATCGAAAATTTGCACATTTTGGATTAAGGTGGTTTGCGGCGATGTCATGGCCAAAGCGGGCAGGGAAATTGCAGATAATAGGCCCGATAATATAATTGCCGATTTTGACGATATATATATTGATTTCATGATAAAATATTCCCCTATTTTGCCCCTTTGGCAATATTATTTTAATCGCCAAATTTATCCCAAATTTTAAATATATTGGGCAGCGATGAACAGCATTTTTTGGCAAAGCCATGATAAATTTCTGCCAACATAATAAAGTGGGTGAAAATGCTGGCCAAAATCCTTCATCCTTTGTTGACAAGGCGGTCATATTTGGCCACGAATATCCTATGGCGCGGGGTGCAAAAAGATCGACAAGTAAAGATGTCGCAAAATTGGCGGGGGTTTCCCCCAAAACTGTGTCACGGGTGTTTAATGATGAACCCCATGTTACCCCTGCTGTCCGTGAAAAGGTGATGAAAGCAGCAGAGGAGCTGCATTATCATCCCAATATTATGGCGCGTGGTTTGGTGCGGCGGCGTTCATTCCTTATCGGTTTAATATATGAACGGCCCAGCCCCAGCTATGTTGTGGAGTTACAGCGCGGCGCGCTGCGCCGATTAAAGGATGAAAGATATCGTTTAATCGTCTTGTCCATGGAATCGATGAATGAACAGCCAAAGGACCTTGCCATTTTGGCGCGAAATACCGCGCTGGATGGTATTATCCTTGCCCCGCCTGCATGTGATATTCCAGAGATATTGGACGGATTAACAAAGGCGAAAATCCCATTTTCGCGTATCGCGCCGGTGGCTATTCCTGATTTGGGGCTTTGCACCACCATGGACGATGTTGCCGCCGCATATGAAAGTGCGCAATATTTAACCGATTTGGGGCATCGTGATGTTGCCATTATAAAGGGCGATCCATTACATGCGGCCAGTGCGCGGCGGACGGAGGGGTATATTAAATGCCTGACCGAACAGAATATCAGCATCAATCCCAATTGGGTTGAGGAGGGTAATTTCAGCTTTGAATCAGGATATGACGCGGCCATGCGGATTTTAAGCCATGACAAAAAGCCAACCGCAATTTTGGCACAAAATGACGATATGGCGGTGGGCGCAATGTCGGCCGCGCAGGAGCTTGGCCTGTCTATTCCCGGTGATATCAGCATTGTGGGATATGATGATTCCGAAATTGCGCGAACGGTTTGGCCGCGCCTTACCACCGTAAGGCAACCGGTGGAGGATATGGCGTTTCAGGCGGCTGATTTATTGTTAAAACAATTTGATGACATGGCCTATGTCGCCCCTGCGCCCCTGCCGCATGAAATGATGATCCGGCAAAGCGCAGCGCCGCCGCGCAATGATTAGCAGAAAAGAAAAATATTGTTATGCGGCCGGTGACTGGGGATTTAATCTGGTCTGGATGTCAATTGAACTTTATCTGTTATTTTTTTATATCCAAATTTTACATCTCCCTTTGCCGGTGGCATCGGCCATATTTTTGGCGGGCGCGGTTTTGGATTGGGTTTCTGATCCCTTAATTGGGGCATTGGCGGACAGATTTTCAGACCGCGTGCCGCTGCGCGCATGGGTGTTAATCTGTGGGCCAGCCATGGGGGCGGCATTGGTTTTGGCCTTTTCTTCTCCTGAATTAAGCGGGCTGATGCTCTTTGTTTATGTGCTTATCACCCATTTATTTTTACGATTTTGTTATAGTATTGGAAACATCCCCTATGCCGCATTAACCGCGCGGATGACGGACAGGGCGGATGATCATGTTGCCTTAACCGGGGTGCGGATGCAGGGCGCGGCATTGGGGGGGATTAGCGCGGCGATAATATATAATCTTATCCCTGCTTCCAATAATGTTGATGCGGGGCGGTTTATGATGGGGGCGGTCATTTTGGCCTTTGCCGCGCAACCATTTTTATTGGCCACATTTTTGGGGGTGAAGGAAAAAATAATAACTGCGCCAGATACAGAAAAATTTGCTCCATGGCAGCAAATAAAGGACTTTGTCGCATTATTAACGCAATCCGCAGCGATGCGCCGTTTAATGATAACGATAATTTTTGCGGGATTAAGCTGTACGATGTTAAGCAAATCGCTCTTATTCCTATTCTCCGAAATGGGGGAGGGGGAATTGGGTTATCGCGTGGCGCTGTCTCCTTCATTGGCATTATTATTAACCGTGCCCATTTGGTTGGTGGTGGAAAAGAAATTGGGCCGTGTGCCAACATTATTATTGTCATTATTTCTTAATTTTTCGGCATTGATATTGGCGTGGTTGGCCCTGCCCCATATATTGGCAACCGCATCATTTTACCTTATCGCAATTATTGCCAGCTGCGGCATGTCGATTATGTTTTGGTCGCTTGTCCCTGCCGTGATAGCCGATGTGGAGGCGGCACATAAAATTGGATGCGCCGCAAGAATTTATGCGCTAACCACCACGGCGCGAAAATTGGGTCAGGCTCTTTCACCTCAGGTCATTACGTTAAGTTTGGCATATAGCCCAAATGCTTCGGTCATGCCGGGTTTGGTTGTGGCTGCTTTAATGGCTTTGTTGGTTACTTATTTTTACCGTCCTATTCGTCAAATTAGGCCTAAATAAATAACTTTTTTATCGGCCACTCCATCCCGCGCCAACACCAAAATTGGGCCGTCTTTTCTCATTGGGATCAATCAGCATGTTTAATATCGCATCATGGGTGGGTGCGGCATGGCGATAGGCGGCCATAGCGCCCTTCATCTGGCCCATAATGTTGCACACTTCATCAAATGGGGCGATGTCGGCCAATGGGTCAATATATTTGGGTGTAATTTCCATTCCAGCAGCCACATAAAACCAGCTCATATCCGAAAACAGCTCTTTTCTGCGGGATGATATGCGCCCGCTTTGTGCAAAAAGCTCCATTTTATGGGCAAGGCTATCAGGTAATTTATTATGGCGCATGGCATCCCAAAATGGTTCTCCATGACGTTGATTGGGATAATAATGCAGCAATAGGAAATCGCGAATATGGCTGTATTCCGCCTCTATTTCAGCATTATAGGCACGGCGCAGGGCGGGATCAAAATTTTTATCCGGAAAATAATCCAGCAATCGGTTTAATCCAGTGTGAATTAAATGGATACTGGTTGATTCCAATGGTTCTAAAAATCCAGCGGACAGCCCAATGGCGATGCAATTGCCAATCCAACCGCTTTTGCGATATCCGGCGGTGAATTTCAAAAAACGTGGCTCGGCCAATTTGGGGCTGTCCAGCCCGTCAAGCAGGCTTTGCGCCGCACGGTCATCATCGGTAAAAGTGCTGGAATAAACATATCCATTGCCGATACGGTTTTGCAGGGGAATGCGCCATTGCCACCCCGCCTCCTTTGCCGTGGCGATGGTATAGGGCGTGCGTGTTTCATGCGGTTCGCTTTGCACCGCAACCGCGCGGTCACAGGGCAGCCAATTGCTCCAATCCACATATCCGCTTTGCAATGCTTCCTCAATCAACAAACCGCGAAATCCGGTGCAATCAATATATAAATCGGCGGTCAATTCGTCACCATTATTCAGGATTAAGCCGTCTATCCATTCGCCGTCCCGCACCTTGCTACGTTCAACCTTTGCATCATGATGGATAACGCCCGCTTTTTGTGAATGGTCGCGCAGAAATTTTGCGACCAGCCCTGCATCAAAATGCATGGCATAGGCCACCGCGCCGCCGGGCCAATTGCCATCGGGCGATGGAAAGGCAAATTTATTATCCTCGGCCAAGGCAATGGCGGGGCAAAAATCGGCGAAATTTTCATCATGCCCATGGGTCTTATTTTTCCACCAATAATGGTGAAATGGTCGTTGGTTAATGGTGATACCCAAATTGCCAAAGGGGTGCCAATATTGTTGGCCCTGCCGCACCCAATTTTTGAACAATATGGCCAGTTTAAATGTCGCCTGACATTGGCGGATAAATTCAACCTCATCTGCGCCAATATTGCGCAGAAATTCAAAAATCGGTGGAATTGTCGCCTCGCCTACGCCAATGGTGGGGATGTCGGATGATTCAATCAGGGTGATCTTCACCCCGCTATCTTTTAATATCGCGCCCAATAATGCCGCCGTGGACCAGCCCGATGTGCCGCCGCCGATAATGGCAATGGATTGGATTTTATCATCTTTATTCATATTTTATATGCCACCATATATGGGGTAAAAGGTCAATCTTATCCGCCAAATTTATCACCAATTACTCCAGAAAAAAAAGGGGGCAGATAAAAAAAGGGGGGCGGCTATTGCGGACCGCCCCATAGGTTGGAGAGAGCAGGGCGGTTATTGCGGACCGCCCCACTGCAAGATTAAAATTTAAATTTACCGCCCACATAATTCCGGCGCGAACCAGATTCAAAACGGAATGGTAAATTCTCAAATTGCAGATATGCTGATTGATCAGATTTGGTCAGGTTAATCCCTTCGACAAAAACGCCAAAATTATCGTTCACATCATAGGAGATTTGACCATCCAATTGGCCATAGGCACGGCCATAAATGCCCATGCTGCGCGTGACATTGCCATCGCCAAATCCAAAATTACCCAGCAATTGTGACGATCGCCATGAATAGGATGCTCGTGCCGCAAAGCCATCTTTTTCATAATAAACCTGTCCATTGAATGAATGTTTTGACACGCCCTGCAATGGCAGATTGCTATCAAAGCTGTTCGACAAGCTGGTTTTGGTGTCAGAGAAAGTATAATTTGCGGTAAAGCCAAGACCCATATCAAATGCATATTGCGCCGCAAGTTCAAATCCGCGAACACGTCCGCCTGTGCCATTTGCGGGCTGTGTTACTGGTCCTAAACGGCCGCCAGCCTGATCATTCACAAAAATTGGAACGGTTTCGGAAACAATAAAACTGTCCACCTCTTTCCAGAAAATACCGGCAGAGACAAGGCCATGATTGCCGATATAATGTTCATATGCCAAATCAAATTGAAATGCTCTAAATGGTTCTAAAGCAGCATTGCCGCGTGAGCCATTGGTGAATAAGAACAGATTTTGTGTTGGCGAACCTACGGTCGCATCGCGGGTAAAGTTGGTGGAGAAGCCACGTCCCAAATCATCCAATTTTTGACGTGCAACGACCCGTGCGGCGGAAAAGCGCAGCTTTTGACCATCGCCCACATCCGCAACGGCGTTAACACTGGGCAAGAAATCGGTCGTGCTGGTGGTGGTGGTGTCGGTTTGGAAATCACGCAGCACCCCGTTCCAGCTGTCCGTGCCCCAATAGGTGGGGTTGGCATTGGCCGGTTGGTTTTGGTCCACACTTAATTTAGTGTTCACAATCCGAACACCAACATTGACATGATATGGGTCATCCAATCCGCCAATATCGGCCATTAAATATGCTGACTTTGTTTCTTCTTTTACCACATATGCTTGCAATGGATCTTCAAAAAATGTGAATGGCGTGTTCGGGTATAGCGCCTGTATCCATTCCAGTGCATTGGTCATTTGTGCAGGATCTTGTAAAAGCAATGTGCCGCCCGGCGTGTTTTCACCGCCAGCAAAGTTCTTAATCGTGACCAAACGTTCCGGATTGGATGTAAAGGATTGAATAGGCGCAATCACAACGGGCGAATTGCCAAAACGGCTGCATCCGGCAAATGCGGCTGGTTTATTCGCCTCTGGCAAATCGCAAATTTTGAAACCAATGGCGGGATCTTGGAAATAACCATAGGGTGTCCAATTATAATTAAATCCTGCCACGCGCTGGGCAGCGGGAATGGCCGTGGCATCAATTTCGCCTCTGCTGGAATAATCCGCCAAATAACGGCCCGATGCAAAATCTACGCTGCGTTGGCCATAACGAAACCCTGCGCTAATCGTAATGGTGTTTTCGTCGCTATTATCCGCATCATAGGCAAAATCAGCCTTAATAGAATGGCCGTCAATTTTTGAACGGTCACCAAATGCCCAATGCGATTTAAATAATCCATAAGCAGGATTGGAAAATAAATCAGCGGGCGTGCCCGCACCTAAACCAAAGACAGGAAATTTACCATTTTGATAGGTGAAATCCCATGTGGTGGGGGCGGCAGGATTGCCCGGTGCGCCGCCAACCAATGCGCCGCCTGTGCCGTTGCGCCGCACCGTATAGGCGGTATAGCGAACATCATTATTGGCAACTTCACGGTTTAAATTGGCGGTTGAATAATTTGCAGAAACTTTCGCCCGAAAATTGTCAGCGTTGTCATAATCTATATTAAATTGCAGATTGTCCGACTTGACCTTGCTGACATCCACAAATGTAATGGCCTCTGCCGATGCGGCCTGAACCGTGGCGTTTTCCAACACTCCATTGCCATCAATGCTGGCCCCTGGGCGAAGGCGGATTAATTCACCCTGTCCAAATGGGAATTTTAACGATGCTTCTCTTGTGTCCACTTTTAATTCCGAATGGACATAATTTGCGGATAATTCCAATTGATCGGTGGGTTTGAAATTTATACCTAATGAACCACCCCAACGGGTGCGAAATTGGTCACGATCGGTGACATAGCGATATTCGGGCGCATAATAATTTGTGGGGGTTGTCGCCTGATCACGACGCCCGCCGGCAAATGCCCAATTTCCGCGATTTTCACCGCCCAAAACATTATGATGGTCATTTGTTTGATCAAAGCTGAATGATGCAATAATACCCAATTTATCGTTGAAATTATATGCCGCAACCAACGCCGCTGTTGGCTTCCAACCGCCAATTTCTGAACCCTTATTCAAACGGGCATTGCCCGCAAGGGTCAGGCCATCTTTCATGTCCAATGCGCTGCGGGTTTTAAGGTTGACGATACCGCCAAGGCCGCCTTCCAACAAGGAAGCATTGGGTGATTTATAAACCTCTACGCCGCCAATTAATTCGGATGGAATCGCTTCCAATGAATCTTGGCGAACAAAATTGCCTTCGCCCACTTTGAAATTTTCTTGGCCGCTGACGAATAAATCACCATTTAATAAGGTGACATTTTGTTCCAGACCGCGGATACGCACCTTTGTTCCCTGTCCATTTTCGCGGTCAATTTGAATTCCGGGAAGACGTTGCAGCGATTCGGCAATATTTTGATCGGGGAATTTACCAATATCTTCCGATGTGACTGATTCGATAATTAAGTTCGAATCACGCTTTGCCGACAGTGCACTTTCCAATGATGCGCGAAAGCCCGTTACGACGATTTCGTCCGTTTCGCTGGCGTTTTCTGCGCTGTTATTTGCTGCACTATTTTGTTGTGCCAATGCCGTGCTGGCGCAGGACATGGCCAAAATTGATGTCGCGCCTAATAAAAATTTACGCGGCCTAAATATGGTCTGTTTCATGGAATTCCCTCTCCCTATACCGTAATAAAATACGGAAAAATAATAACTTATCTTAAATATGCCGACTTTGATGGCAAGCATGTAATTTGATTAATTTTAAAAAAAGCACACTATCCTCTCCATCAAGTGCGAAATAATAGTGGCATTTTCTTGTCAACGTTGTCAATAGTTAGTTTATGAGAAAATAAATTGGAGGTTTTTGGATGTTGAAAAAGGGGTTTTCAAAAAGGATGTCGATTTTAATGCTTGGCGTGGCGGGATTATGTGCCCCTGCCTATGCATCGGAAGAGCCGAGCATAGTGGGAACTGAAGCGATTGTGCATCCAGAAATTTGGCCAGAAATAGCATATCCCCGTGTCCTGACGGACGAATCAGAGGCGCGTGTGCAAAAAATATTAGCGCAAATGACGATAGAGGAAAAAGTTGGGCAAATATTACAGGCCGATTTGGACAGCGTCACCCCCGAAGATGTTCAGAAATATCATTTGGGTTCGGTATTAAATGGCGGAAATTCAGGCCCCTATGGCAATGATAAAGCACCAGCAAAGGATTGGCTGGCATATGCAGATGAATTTTATAATGCATCAATCAATGTCAAAAAAGGGCGGCCTATCATTCCAATAATATGGGGAACGGATGCCGTCCATGGGCATAGTAATATTATTGGCGCGACATTATTCCCGCATAATGTGGGGTTGGGCGCGATGCGTGATCCGCAGCTTATCGAAAAAATTGGACGCGCAACGGCCATTGAAATTCGCGTAACTGGGCAGGAATGGACCTTTGCACCAACCGTTACCGTGCCGCAGGATTATCGTTGGGGACGCGCATATGAGGGATATTCATCAGACCCTTCGCTGGTTGCATCCTATGTGGGCAGCATGGTGCGCGGACTTCAAGGGCCGCCATCGATAAAGCCATTATTGGATGGGCCATATGTATTGGCCAGCACAAAGCATTTTTTGGCCGATGGTGGAACCGATGGGGGCAAGGATCAGGGCGATGCGAAAATATCTGAGTTGGAATTAAGATATATTCATGGCGCACCCTATTTGCCTGCCATTGAAAATGGGGTGGCGACCGTCATGTCCAGTTTTTCAAGCTGGCAGGGCAAAAAAATTACAGGGCATAAGGGGCTGCAAACCGATGTGTTAAAGGACCGTATGAATTTTGAGGGGTTTATCGTCACTGATTGGAACGCCCATGGTCAAGTGGACGGATGCACAAATGCAAGCTGCCCTCAGGCGGTGAATGCAGGTGTTGATATGATAATGGCGCCCGATAGTTGGAAGTCACTTTATCATAGCATTATTCCGCAGGTAAAGGATGGGACCATCCCGATGGCGCGGCTTGACGATGCGGTATTGCGGATATTGCGCGTAAAAGAACGTTTGGGGTTGTTTGATGCGGGCAAGCCATCATCACGGCCATATTCCGGCCAATATGAATATTTGGGCAGCAAGGAACATCGCGATATAGCGCGCGAAGCCGTGCGCAAATCAATGACATTATTAAAAAATACCGGTGTCCTGCCCTTAAAACCCAATGGTAATATTTTGGTTGCGGGTGATGGTGCGGATGATATTGCGCGGCAGGCGGGTGGATGGACCATTTCGTGGCAAGGCACAGGTTTAACCAATGATATGTTTCCGGGGGCAACTTCGCTGTGGGGCGGCATAAATCAGGCGGTCGGTAATGCAGGGGGCAAGGCAATTTTGTCACCCGATGGCAGCTATACCGACAAACCCGATGCCGCCATTGTGGTATTTGGCGAAACACCCTATGCCGAATTTCAGGGCGATTTGGCCAGCCTGCAATTAAGGCCGGAATTACGCGCCCCATATGAAACCATGCGTAAATTAAAACAACAGGGAATTCCCGTGGTGGCGGTGATGATTACTGGACGGCCATTATATGTGAACCCTGTGCTAAACCTAGCCGATGCATTTGTGACCGCATGGTTGCCGGGTTCAGAGGGCGGCGGTGTGGCAGATATGTTATTTAGCGATGCCGAGGGCAGGGTGAAATATGATTTTCAAGGGCGTCTACCGACAAGTTGGCCCGCAACGGCAAAGCATGGTGGGGCGACATTATTCCCATTTGGATATGGATTAACATTGGGCGATGGGCCGATGAAATGGACCAATTTATCCGAAGATGCAGCTGTGGAGGATGCAGGCACAGGGGCGGGCATATATTTTGATAAAGGCATTCCCGCTGCTTCATGGTCATTGATGGTGACAAGGGCAAATGGCGCAGAATCGCTGCGTGTAACAACTGTTCCATCCTCTGCATTGGCGGGACGTGTTAAAATAACTTCCACCGACCATATTGTTCAAGAAGGGGCAAGAAAATTTGAAATAACAGGCGGTGTTGATGGCGCAGCGGTTGAGTTAAGCACGCAAGACCCCATAGACATTACACGCGAAACCAATGGCGATGTGTTGCTGTTGACAACAATAAGGATAGACAAAAAACCGACTGAAAAATTGTCACTTTCCATGCGTTGCGGCGTAAATTGCGGTGACAAAATACCGTTTGATATTTTGGCCGAACAAAAATTGGGCGAATGGAATGTCATTGGCGTGCCGTTAAAATGCTTTGTTGGTTCAACGCAGGGATTAAACAAGGTTGAGGCGCCATTTATTTTATCCACCTATGGCGATGTTAAATTCAGCATTGCAAAAGTCGCATTGGGCATGGACGCGGACCATGTGGTAAAATGTAAATAAGGATGAGGAGCTGTCCATTTGGACGGCAGGTCGCAGGGAAGGCTTTTCTCAATTTAAGTCTAAATTTCATATTAGGCTATATTCTGGGGAAAGCCTTTTTCTATGATGAAATAGATAGAAATGGCGCGGCCACATCCATGGGCACGCGCATTAAACGGCCCGTTTCACGGTTCAGCATGGCCCAGCTGCTATTCGCGCTGATAATTACTTTTCCATCCATATTTACAAAATCGACACGCCGGTCAAAACGTGCGCCGCGTGGCGGCTTCTCTATCCATGTTTGGCCTATCACTTCTTCCCCAAGGGCAATATTACCGCGATAGTCAATTTCATGCCGCGTCACCATCCAAATATAGGCGGTAATATGCGCCGGATTGGCGACCGCCGTCCAATGGGCGGTAGCCATATCCTGAATCCAGCGCACCCACACCGCATTATTCACATGGCCCAGTTCGTCAATATCGGCGGGGGTTGGAGAAAAGGGCAGGGTGAATTTCTTAATCATTAAAAATAGAAATATTCGTTATAAATTTAATATTGACCAGATGCGTTACATCGCCGCTTAGAATATTAAGAAAATTCTCACTGCAAATTTCAGCATTTGTTACGGATATTGCATCAAATGCCTGTTGAAAATCTTTGCAAAGATAAATTTTAACGCGCAGCCCATCATCCAAATGCTGGTTAATCATTTTCTGTAATATTTTAATTTCGCTCATTAAAGTCTTTCTTATTTCCTATTATTCATCATTTTTTATATCGCGAAATATAAATGAAACGCCTCACTCCTCCGTCATGCCCAATTGCCATAGGATGAAGGCATATTCTTCTGCTGTTTCGGTTAACCTGTCCCAACGGCCCGATTTACCGCCATGGCCCGCACCCATATTTATTTTCATCAATAATAAATTATCATCCGTTTTCATGTCGCGCAATTTGGCGACCATTTTGGCCGGCTCCCAATATGTCACGCGTGGGTCGTTCAACCCGCCCGTATATAGCATGGGGGGATATGCCTTTGCCTCCACTTGGTCATAGGGAGAATAGGAACGGATAAATTCAAAATCTTCCTTGCTGGTAATGGGATTGCCCCATTCGGGCCATTCGCCGGGGGTGAGAGGCAGGCTTTCATCCAACATAGTGTTCAGCACATCGACAAAGGGAACATGCGCCACAACCGCGCCGAAAATTTCCGGTGCTTGGTTGGCAACTGCGCCCATTAACTCGCCGCCTGCTGACCCGCCGCTGGCGGTTAATTTGCCCTTTGCAGTATATCCGCGTTCAATTAACCCCCTGCCCACATCGACAAAATCGTTAAATGTATTGGTGCGTTTTTTTAACTTACCATCCAAATACCATTGATATCCCAAATCATCGCCGCCGCGAATATGCGCAATGGCATAGGCAAAGCCGCGATCGACAAGGCTCAACCGCGTGGTTGAAAAACCGGGGGGCACGGCATAACCATATGCGCCATATGCATATAAATGCAGGGGTTGGCTGCCATCTTTCTTAAACCCCTTTTTATACATAATGGACACGGGAACTTGCACCCCGTCCCGCGCGGTAATCATCACGCGTTCGGTTTCATATTCGCCCGCATCATATCCAGATGGGATTTCCTGAACCTTTAACACCTCCAATTTTTTATCTGCAATATGATAATCATAAACGGTATCGGGGGTGACCATGCTTTCATAAGAAAGACGTAATTTATCGACATCAAATTCGGGATTATTGCCCATGCCTGCATCATAGCTGGCCTCTGGAAATTTAATCCGCTCCACCTTATTCGCATCATCATAATCGCGAATGTCAATTTGGTCCAATCCGGCAACGCGGCTTTCCAAAACGTAGAAATTTTTGAACAGTTCAAAACTGGTTAAATAATTTTCATCCGAACCATCAATGATGCTGCTCCATTCGCCGGGTTTTTCCAATGACGCGGTGGCAAGGCGGAAATTCACATGTTGATCATTGGTCAGGATGAATAATTGCCCATCGCGAATATCGAGCGAATATTGCACGCCTGCCTTGCGCTCTTTAACCAAAATGGGGGTGGCGGCGGGGTCAGAAGCCGGGACAATGCGAATTTCGCTGGTCACATTATCCCCCGTGACGAAGAACATATAATCTTCCTGTGCGCTTAATCCCACATCGACACGATAACCTTCGTCCGCTTCACGGAAAATTTCCTTATCATTTTTGGGATCGCTGCCCAAAATATGATATTTTAAATTGTCGGTGCGCCAATTTTCATTGGCAAGGCCGTAAACAAATCCCTTGCTATCAGGAGTCCACACAATGGAAGATAAAGTGCCCGGGATGATATCGGGCAATTCTTCCATTGTTTCTAAATTACGGACATGCGCCTCAAATCGTTCTGACCCATTATCATCATAGGCATAAACCGCCAATTTGCCATCGGGGCTGATTTCCAATGCGCCAAGCCGGAAATATTCCTTGCCCTCTGCCAATTTATTTTCATCAAGGATTAAAATATCTTCGCCGCTGCCATTGGCGGCTTTGCGATAATATTTGCGATATTGGTCTCCTTCATCAAATTTTGACCAATAAATCCAATCGCCATCCTTTTGCGGGACGCTGCTTTCATCTTCCTTTATCCGCCCCTTCATTTCGGTAAATAAGGCATCGGTTAATGGTTTTTGCGCGGCCATATGTCCTTCAAAATAGGCATTTTCTTCTTTTAGATAGTCCAGAACATCGGCATCATCAATCACCGGATAGCTTTGATCCTTTAACCAATGATAGGGATCTGAAACCGTAATGCCATGATGGGTAAAGCTATGATCGCGTTTTTCAGCAACGGGCGCTTTATTAGATGATACAGAATTATGGGAAATATTATCAGTCATATTTTTTGCGGGGCTTTCCTCGGTAAATGCAGATGCGGGGGTAGAGATGATGACAGCCAAAGCGGCCAAGGCACAATTTGTGAAAAGGGATGGTCGCTGCATCATAAGTCTCCGAAATTTTATTCATTAAGATGAAGGTGGAAAAATCATTTGAGAAGCTTTATGTTAGTCATCATAAATTTAATCAAGCAAATTGGAATATCTTATGTTGATGCAAACCCACGAAGCCCGCCTATCCGCCCTACGTGAAGAATTGAAAAGGCGCGGGATAAGCGGATTTATCATTCCCATTTGCGATGAACATATGAGCGAATATGTCGGCGAATATGCCCAGCGCCTTGGCTGGTTAACCGGTTTTGGTGGCAGTGCAGGCAGCGCGATTGTCATGATAAATAAGGCCGCTATTTTCACCGATGGGCGCTATACGGTGCAGGTGCGTGACCAAGTGGACGGAAAATTATTTGATTATGTCGCCGTGCATGAGGTCAGCATGATTAAATGGATAGCCAAAAATGCACAGGCGGGCGAGAAAATTGGATATGATGCGTGGCTGCATACAAATGCGTGGGTAAAACAGGCCGAGGCCGCAGCGGCGAAGGCGGGCGCGTCCATGGTTGCGGTGGATATGAACCCTATTGATGCCATATGGGCCGACCAACCCGCGCGTTCAGACGCAAAATTGCAGGTGCATGAAAATATATATTCGGGCAAGGATAGCGAGGAAAAACGCGCCGAAATGGCGGCTTATTTAACCGCAAAGGGCGCAGATGGCGCAGTGATTGCGGCATTGGATTCGGTGGCATGGATATTTAATATTCGCGGCGAAGATGTGTCAAACACCCCCGTTCCCTTGGCATTCACACTTTTAAATAATGACGGCAGTGCCACATTATTTGTCGCGCCGGAAAAAATCACGCCAGAGGTGCAGCGCCATTTGGGAAATCAGGTGTCGATACGCGGATATGATGAGCTGGCCCAGCAATTGGGTCAATTATCGGGCAAGGTGATTGCGGTTGATCCAGAGCGCAGCGTTGCTGCAATTGAGCAGGCACTTATCGCAGGCGGCGCAAAAATCATGCCGTTACGCGATCCCTCCATCTTGCCAAAAGCGGTTAAAAACCCCGTGGAGCAACAGGGCGCACGCAATGCCCATATTCGTGATGGGGCGGCGGTGACCCGTTTCCTTAAATGGTGCACGCAGGAGTTGGTGAAGGGCGGACAGGATGAGCTTTCTGCCGCCGCCAAATTACGCGAATTTCGTGATGCCACAGGCGTTCTTAAAGATATAAGCTTTCGGACAATTTCGGCCGCCGGACCGCATGGTGCATTATGCCATTATTCGGTTGATGAAGATACGAATTTGGCAATTGAGGAGGGGCAATTATATTTGGTGGATAGTGGCGGCCAATATTTGGACGGCACGACAGACATTACCCGCGTTATCGCCGTGGGCACGCCAAGCGCCGAAATGGTGAAACGCTATACTCAGGTATTAAAAGGACATATCGCCCTTGCCATGGCGCGTTTTCCAAAGGGGACAAGCGGAGCACAATTGGATGTATTGGCGCGGCAATATTTATGGGCGGACGGCGTGGATTATGCCCATGGAACGGGGCATGGCGTGGGCAGTTATTTGGCGGTACATGAAGGGCCGCAGCGCATATCAAAGGCCGCAGGACCGCAAGCAGGAACGGATGAGCCATTGCAAGTGGGCATGATATTATCCAATGAACCAGGATATTATAAAGAAGGCGGCTTTGGCATCCGTATTGAAAATCTTGTGCTTGTCAAAAATGCCGATATTGAGGGCGCAGAGGGCGCATATATGGAGTTTGAAAATCTGACCTGGGCACCATTGGAACCATGTTTAATTGATGCGGACATGTTGACCAAAGCGGAGCGTGATTGGGTCAATGAATATCATGCCAAAACCTATGCCCTTATCGGCCCACAATTGGAAGATACGGATAGGAAATGGTTGGCCGATATGTGCCGCGCCATTTAATGATAATGGGCGGGTTATATTCGCCCATTATTTATTTTATTGTTTAATAATTTTGCTGGGTGGCGATAGCGCGTTGTCCCAATGTGCCATAATTGCATGGCCCTTTGTCAAGACGCAGGGGCGCCATTTTTGTACAAGCGGGCGTGCTTTCCAAACCCACAATATGGGCAAAATTGGTAAAGCCCGCTTCGCCTTTTAGTGTATCGCAAGCGGGCCAATAATATCGTAAATCCGCCGCAATCATCGGGACAATAAATCGTTGCGGGCCATATTCCATGGCCTTTATCGCGGTGATTGGCATGGCCAGATCAATTTTCAATCGATATTGGGCATTGGCTTTAATTACCGGTATTTCATATTTTTCGCCATTTAACTCATCATGGTGAAATGATGCTAAAATTTGCTCATGCCCTTCATCGGCCTGACCAAATAATATACGCAACATGGCCGAATCGCTTTGTAAATCACCCTGATTATCAATGATAATTTCCCCGGACAGACGCAAAGAAGTTAGGGTGAGCAATGCCTTTTCGGGTTGAAAATGGGCATTAAGCCATGGCCTTTGCCCCATGCTGGGCGGATTTGCGGGGCCAAAAAATGGCGTTATTTCGGGCTTTGTCGCCGTGTTTTCATTGGCAATAGCATCTGTGCTTGGCGGCGCATCGGTCTTTGCTGTTTTGGTATTTTTGGCTTGGGATTTTGTGTTTTTAAGCGGCGATATTTTTACATCGTCTAAATCAGGCTTGGTTGCGCGGCGCGAAATCAAGAAACGATAGGCCGCAAATCCAATGACCAATAATAATAACGCCAATCCGCCATATATAAATGGCTGTATATCGGCATTTTCTGCCGAATTTATGTTGTTGTTCACGCTGTTAGCAATGCCATTTATTCCATTATTATTGGCGATGTCACCTGGCGAAATTGCGCCAATATTTTCACTATTTTGCCTGTTACCTGTAATTTTGCTTGTCGCGATATCTTCATTTATAGCCCCTGCATTGGGGTCTGTATTACCAGCCGTTTTTACGGATTGTTCATCCTTTGCGATGTTATTATTAATTTGCGTGTTGGGCGATTTAGGCAGGTTTTTTTGCCTTACATCCGCCCGAACAGGTGGTGTTGCCCCGTTTAACGGCGCGGATGGACCGCGCTCTATTTCATTATTTTGGGTTGGTGCTGGGATATTATTTTTGGATGTGGGGGCAGGGCGGTCGGCAATATCTGCATCGACATCCACAGGGCCGCGTGGGCCAACAATTTGCGGTGTCTTTACCTGTATCACGGGCGCGGGGGCGGATTTTTGATTGTCGCTATTTTCCTGCTGCGGGGGCGGATTTGTTGTTTGCGCCCATGCCATTTGGGGCGCGGATAGCATCAATATGCCATATGCCATGGCGCATAAAAATGACTTTGGCAGACCGCCATTTTTGGAAAATATTGCTCTCATCTTGTGCTGCCTTGGCCTAAAAAATGTGAATTATTGCTGAATATTCAACCAATGATGCGCGCTTTAACCTTACTATCATTATATTGACAAGTCTGATTGAAAAATCATTCGAACCATCCTATTTAATGGCTATGACAAATATGATAGAAAATGATCCGTTAAACCCGAAATTTTTGGGACAAAATAGCAGTCTTCCCCAAAATCCTGAAGCAGCGATTTTGGATTATGTGCCAAATCCTCGTCCAAATAGCCTATATTTGACCCGATTTGTTGCGCCGGAATTTACATCGCTTTGCCCCGTGACAGCGCAGCCAGATTTTGCCCATTTGGTCATTGATTATGCGCCGCAAGAAACCATTGTTGAATCAAAATCATTAAAATTATTTTTGGGGTCATTTCGTAATCATGCGGCATTTCACGAAGATTGCACCGTGGGCATTGGTGAACGTTTATTTAATGAGATGAAGCCAAAATGGCTGCGTATTGGGGGATATTGGTATCCGCGCGGGGGAATTCCCATTGATATTTTTTGGCAATCTGGCGAACCGCCAAAGGGGCTTTGGGTGCCGGATCAAGGGGTTGCCTCCTATCGCGGTCGGGGATGATTGAGGTAATATATTTTATTTGCAGATAAAAAATTTAATGACTTATTTTTTTAACGTTTCTTATTTACAAGCAGGTCAATGAACAAAACAACGCTTTCGCATCCCATCTCCATTTTGCCTCATGATATTGATTTTATGGGCCATGTGAATAATGCCAATTACCTAAAATGGGTGCAGGAGGCTGTCATTGCCCATTGGCAAAAATTCGCGCCAAAGGAAGCGGTGGCCGCGCATTTATGGATTGCGTTAAAACATGAAATTACATATCGGCGCCCAGCATTTTTGGATGATAATGTGGTGGCCGAGGTGGTGTTGAAAAAGGTACATGGTGCGCGCGCCTTTTACGAAACCGTTATTCAACGCGGCGAAGAAGTATTGGCAGAAATCACCTCTAGCTGGTGCTGCGTGGATGCCGATACGCATCGCCCGACCCGCATTGCGCGGGAAATTAGCGATATGTTTTTCGGCAAGGCTGATAAATAATCACGCTTAATCGGTGAGGTTATTGAATATTAACCAATAATCGGCACAACTTGTTACATCATGTAAAATATATATTTCCTCGGTCCAAATAGGCCATCATGGAGCGAACCAATAATTCGCTGGCGAAGGCCATTTAAGAGACCATTTAAGGGGCTGGGGGAAAATAATAATGAAAATAATAAAATCAGCAATAATGATAACGGGTCTTTGCATGGCAGCAACGCCGGCCTTTGCTGCACAGGAAAGCGGCAATGCGGGCGCTGAGGTGATTAACCCGATAAGCGTAACTGCCGCAAATGACATTAGTTTTGGCACATTTGTCGCCAATACGGCAAGTGTTGGCTATGTTACCATTGAACCGGAAAATATCCGTTCGCAATGCAGTGTTGCATCATGCACCGGATTGTTCAGCCCCAGCACATTTAATGTGACGGGTGAGCCGGGACAGGCCGTTAATGTGTCGCATATTGGTGATTCATTAAATCCCGTGACATTTCAATTAACCGATGGAACCAATATCATTACCTTTGGTTTAATCCTGCACACGCCAGTTTTAACATTGGATGCGGCGGGCGCGGGTAGTTTTAATATTGGCGCACGTTTGCGCATTCCTGCCAATACTCCAGCAGGTAATTATTCGGGAAATTATTGGGTGCAGGTTGAATATCAATAATTAAATATATGGTAATATAAGGGGGAGGTGCGGCAATTTTACCGCATTAACCCCCCCATGATACCGCGCACAAATCGGCCAAGGCCAGGAAAGCCGATTGATTTGCCGATTTCGGTGCCAATGGTGCCGGCCACCGCACTGGCGGCGGATTTGGTGGGTGATGCGCTTGACTTTTTACCCGTCATTTTACGGGCAATCATTGTTCCGGCGGATGCTGCGGCCGCGCCCATGGCCGCCTTGCCCGCTTTTTCCCAAATGCTTTGCGTGACACGCGGTTGTTTGCGCACTTCTTCTACGCCCTGTTCTGCCACTTGTTCGGCCACGGCGGCGGCATCTGCGGATTTTTGCGCCAATATTTCTGCCGCAGATTCGCGGTCAACTTCATTGTCATATTTATCGCCATAGGGGGAGATTGATTGGATAATCGCCCGTTCTTTTTTATCCAACACGCCGACACGCGCACGGGGCGGTTTTATCAATGTGCGCTGAACAATGGAGGGTGCACCATCGGCCATCAAAGTGGAGACAAGCGCCTCGCCCACTTTTAATTCAGTAATTGCCTGCGCCACATCCAAATCGGGGTTGATGCGGAATGTATCGGCGGCGGCCTTTATCGCCTTTTGATCGCGTGGGGTAAAGGCGCGCAGGGCATGTTGAATTCGGTTGCCCAATTGTCCGGCCACATCTTCGGGAATATCAATGGGGTTTTGGGTGATGAAATATACGCCCACACCCTTTGATCGGATTAAACGCACAACCTGTTCTACTTTATTTAACAATGCCTTTGGCGCGTCATCGAACAATAAATGCGCCTCATCAAAGAAAAATACCAATTTTGGTTTTTCCGGATCGCCCATTTCGGGCAGGCTTTCAAATAGTTCGGACAACATCCATAATAGGAAGGTGGAATATAATTTCGGGCTGGCCATCAACTTATCGGCGGCCAAAATGTTAATTGTGCCGCGTCCTTTTTCATCAATGCTGATAAAATCGTCAATTTCCAATGCGGGTTCGCCAAAAAACTTCGCCCCGCCCTGTGTGTCCAATGTTAATAATTGACGTTGAATTGCGCCGACGCTTGCCTTGGTCACATTGCCATATTTGGTGGACAGGGTGGAGGCATTTTCGCTGCACCACACCAGCATTGCCTGTAAATCGGCAAGGTTGAGCAGCAACATGCCCTCTTCATCGGCGGCGCGAAAGGCGATGTTTAACACGCCTTCTTGTGTTTCATTAAGGTCAAGCAAACGGGCCAATAATAAAGGGCCCATTTCGGAAACCGTGGTGCGAATGGGGTGGCCTTGTTCGCCAAATAAATCCCAAAATACCACCGGATTATCGGCATAGCTATAATCATCATAGCCAATTTCCTTGGCCCGATTGGTAAAGGGTATATGCAATTTTCCTGTGGGTGAGCCGGCCATGGCCATGCCCGCTAAATCACCCTTTACATCGGCCATAAATACCGGAACACCGACGGCGGAAAAGCTTTCGGCCAAACCCTGTAATGTCACGGTTTTACCCGTGCCAGTGGCGCCGGCAATTAAACCATGACGATTGGCGCGTTTCAGGTTCAAAAATTGCTTTTCGCCGCCGTCTTTTCCCAAAGGTGCAAGACCAATGAATAAGCCATTATTTTCGTCCATGAAGAAACGCTCCAATTGATTAAATTATTTAATATCTTTTTGACGCATGACCCCCGCCGCGTCAAGCAGCGCAATATATATAATTGTAAACTATAACTGCTTGCGGCGCATCTTAAGCATTTATTAACCAGTTTTGTTCAATTCTTAATATATTAAGAAATAATTTAAATATGATAGAGGAATATGACGGTGCAAAAAAATATAATGTCGCGATATGTAAAGGTCGCTTGCTTGTCATTTTTAATCACTGCTTGCGCTGCCATTCCCAATAATGCGCCGGTTCAAAATCGCCCTGTGGGCAAGCCCGTCACTCAATTGCCGCCGCCGCCAAATTCGGCGCATCAAAATGGCTCGCAAAGCAGCCATAAGGGCCAAAGCAATGCGCAAAATTTGCAGCAGGAAATATTTGATTTATGGCGCGTATTTCCGGGTAAAACCGGTATTTCGGTGCATAGTTTGGACGAAGGTTGGACCGTGGGGCAAAGATTGGACGATTTATTCCCCCAACAAAGCGTTTCAAAATTATGGGTGGCAATGACCATATTGGATCAGGTTGATCGCGGTAAATTACGGTTAGATGATGAGGTGGTGATTACCCGCAATGATTTGGCCGTTTTTTATCAACCCGTGCGGGATAAGGTGCTGCGCGAGGGAGAGGTGCGCGAAAGCGTGGCGTCTTTATTGGAACGCGCAATTACGCAAAGCGATAATACCGCCAATGATAGCTTGCTGCGCACGGCGGGCGGGCCAGAGGCGGTGCATGATTTTATTGCAAAACATCAATTGGGCGCCATTCGTTTTGGCCCGGGGGAACGTTTATTGCAAAGCGGGATTGCCGGTTTGACATGGAAACAGGAATATTCGATTGGCCGCAATTTTTATACCGCGCGGGCCAATTTATCCTATGATAAACGAAAGTCGGCATTGGATAATTATCTGGCCGATCCGATTGATGGGGCAAGCCCGCGTGCGATAAGTTTGGCGCTTGCTAAATTATCGCGCGGGAAATTATTATCCTATGGTTCTTCATCCTATTTGCTGGATTTATTAAACCGCGTGCGAAGCGGCCCAAATAGGTTGAAGGGCGGTGTGCCAAGTGGATGGAGCATTGGCCATAAAACCGGCACGGGTCAGGATTTGCCGCCAATTTCGACGGGATATAATGATGTGGGTATTTTGGTCGCGCCGGATGGCCGGCAATATATGGTGGCGGTGATGTTGGGTGATACGACGGCGTCGATACCGGAACGGATGCAGTTGATGCAATCGGTGGTTCGGGCCATTGTGCGAAATCATTGAGCACAACAACAAAGAAGCTGCGAAATCATTGAGCACAACAACAAAGAAGCTGCGAAATCATTGAGCACAACAACAACGAAGCTACGAAATCATTGAGCATAACAACAAAGAAGCTCAAAAAATCATAGTGCAGCAAAAAAGGGCCATATTGCGCGAACAATATGACCCCTTTTTTAACTGGTAAAAGCAGCTATTATTGAGCAGCTTCCTCGGTTACCGCCGCATCGGTAGTAGCTTCGGTTGAGGTCGCGCCCATTTCATTTGCGCTTACTTCTGCATTTTCAACTGCTTCAGCAGCAGGATCAGCAACTACTTCTTCGCTTACAGCTTCATCGGTGGTTGCTTCTTCGGCGCCTGAACATGCGGCTACGGCCATTGAAGCACCAAGAATTAAAGCGACTGTAAATTTTTTCATGTGGGAATCCCCCTAAATAATATTTAAAATATTCACACGAACAGATTGTTAGACCCGCTCCTGAGACTTAGATAAATAGTCCCTCGTCAAATTCAACGCAAATAGCTTTTGATAATTTACCATGTTTTTTTGGCTGTTAAGGATAATATTTTAAAATTAGCGCTGCTGAAATTCCCTGAAATCAGGCAATTGACAGCATATAAAGATTTCTTTATATGCGCTTGCAATATGCAAGATTTGCTCACCATATTTCGTGCCTTGGCCGACCCCACCCGACTGCGCATTGCATTATTGGTACATGTGATGGAGCTTTCCGTTGGTGAATTAGTATTGATTTTGGAGCAAAGCCAGCCGCGAGTTTCGCGCCATATCAAAATCCTTGTCGATGCCAATTTAATCGACCGTAGGAAAGAAGGCAGCTGGGTTTTCCTGCGCGCCGGTGATGCAAGCTATATGCGGCTTTTCCAACGATTATTACAAGGCAGAAATATTTCCGAAGATCCCGATATTTCCAGTGACATTGAAAAATTACAGCAAATTAAACAAACCCGCGCAATGATGGCGGAGAAATATTTTGCCGACCATGCGTCAAAATGGGATCATATTCGTTCCATGCATGTTGCCGAGGCAGAGGTTGAACAGGCAATGGCACAGGCGCTGGCCACCCGCCCTATGGGCCGCGTGTTGGACATTGGCACGGGCACAGGGCGAATGGTGGAAATATTTTTGGACGCGGCGGAGCATATGACCGCATTGGATAATAGCCCGGAAATGTTGCGGGTGGCCCGTGCAAAAATTTGGGATAATCATGATGAAAAACCGCCAATTGAACGGTTGGACATGATGCTGGGTGATTTTAATGCCCTGCCTTTGGATAATCAAAGCTATGATACGGTTTTGCTGCATCAGGTTCTGCATTATGCGGGCGATCCCGCCCATGTGATAAGGGAGGCTGCGCGCGTTCTGGCCCCTGCTGGCCGATTGATGATTGTTGATTTCGCCCCGCATGATAGGGAGGAATTGCGCACGGTTCACGCGCATGAACGGCTTGGCTTTGCCGATTCCACCATCATGGCGGCATTTGAAACGGCGGGGCTGCGCATGGCGCATAATCGCCAACTTGATGGCGGAGAATTAACCGTCAAAATCTGGCTTGGCCAAAAAAGCGAACGCCGCAGTTTGAATATAATAACCGACCCCGTGGCGGATAATATCTCCACCATGATACATCATAAGGATAATTAATGTCACATTCTATCTCCCACTCCCAATTACAGGAATCGCGATTGGCCATAGATACCCCCTTATTTGCAGGATTGCCGGGTGATGTTGAAATATCCTTTGAATTTTTCCCGCCCAAAAGCGAAAAAATGGAACAGCAATTGTGGGATTCAATCATGACATTGGCGCCCTTGCAGCCGCGATTTGTGTCGGTCACCTATGGGGCGGGGGGGTCAACCCGTGAACGCACCCATGCAACGGTGGCGCGTATAGCGGCGGAAACAGAAATAGCAGCGGCGGCGCATTTAACCTGTGTTGGGGCAAGCAAGGAAGAAATTATCGAAACCGCGCAGCAATATTGGGATGCGGGCGTGCGCCATATTGTCGCCCTGCGCGGAGATGCGCCCGATGGGGAGCAATTCGTCCTCCACCCGCAGGGATTTGCCAGTGCGGTTGATTTGGTTGCAGGGTTGAAAAAAATTGCGCCATTTGAAATTTCGGTTGCCGCCTATCCCGAAACCCATCCTGCGGCAAATTGCCCGCAAAGCGACATTGACAATTTGAAACGCAAAATTGACGCTGGGGCCAGCCGCGCCATCACGCAATTTTTCTTTGATGCGGAACATTTTTTCCGTTTTCGCGATTCATGCGCCGCCGCTGGTATTGATGCCGAATTGGTGCCGGGCATATTGCCGGTATCCAATGTTGGCCAAACGCGCAAATTTGCAGGAATGTGCGGTGCGGCAATCCCAAATTGGATGGATGATTTATTCGAAGGATTGGACGATCATCCCGCATCACGTCAATTGGTTGCCGCAACCATTGCCGCGGAAATGTGCCGTAAATTATATGCAGGCGGGGTGCGTCATTTCCATTTTTATACGTTAAATCGTGCCGAACTATCATTTGCGATTTGCCATTTATTGGGCAAAAGAGCCAATATTGAAGGGGAAATCGCATGACGCAAAATAATGATAATGCAGCGGCTGCCTTTCGCACAGCAGCATCGCAGCGTATTTTAATTTTTGATGGCGGCTATGGCACGTCCATTCAGAAATATAAATTGGGTGAGGCGGAATATGCCGGAAATTTGAACCTGCCAAAGGATCAAAAGGGAAATAATGATATATTAAACCTGACCCAGCCGGACATTATTAAATCCATTCACGGCGAATATTTGGCCAATGGCGCAGATATGGTTGAAACCAATACATTTAGCAGCACGACCATTTCCATGGCCGATTATGCAGCCGAACATTTGGTGTGGGATATGAATATTGCGGGCGCGAAATTGGCCCGCGAAGCATGTGATGAGGCAGCGGCGCGCGATGGCCGCCGCCGATTTGTTGCCGGTTCAATTGGCCCGACCAACAAAACATTGTCCCTATCCCCCGATGTGAATGATCCTGGATTTCGCGAAATTGATTTTGAAGAATTAAAGGAAAGTTATCGTCAACAATGCGATGCGTTAATTGCGGGCGGGGTAGATTTTTTGTTAATTGAAACTGTGTTTGATACATTAAATGCAAAATGCGCGGCTTTGGCGGCAAAGGAGGCGGGGCTTGCATCGGGCCGTGATGTGCCGATTATGATTTCATTGACCATTACCGACATGGCAGGGCGCAATTTATCCGGCCATACGGTGGCGGCATTTTGGAATGCGGTGCGGCATGTAAACCCGCTTACCATTGGGTTAAATTGTTCCTTTGGCGCGGATTTATTGCGGCCATATTTGGCCGAATTATCGCGTCAGGCCGATACGTTAATCATGGCATATCCAAATGCGGGCCTGCCCAATGAACTTGGCGAATATGATGAATTGCCCGAACAAACCGCCATTTTGGTGGACCAATGGTTTGATGAAAAATTGGTCAATATTGTGGGGGGATGTTGCGGCACAACACCCGCGCATATTGGCGCAATAGCCAAAAAATCATTGGGTAAAGCCCCGCGCCAAATTCCAAAAATTGCGGTGCAAACGCGGTTGGCGGGATTAGAGCCGTTTAATATCGCGGTATAAGCCCAAATAATTGACTATTTAAATAAAGACAAAAAAATGAGCATAGAAAAAAAGAGCACCGCAAATTTCGTGAATATTGGGGAGCGTACCAACGTCACTGGCTCTGCACGGTTTAAAAAACTTATCCTAAATGGGGACTATGAAGCGGCAATAGAGGTGGCCCGCCAACAGGTGGAAAATGGCGCGCAAATCATTGACATTAACATGGATGAAGGCTTGCTAGACGCGCATGAGGCGATGACCAAATATCTAAAACTTATCGCCGCAGAGCCGGATATTGCCCGTGTTCCGGTGATGATAGATAGCAGCAAATGGAGCGTGATACAGGCGGGCCTGAAATGTGTATCGGGCAAGCCCATCGTCAATTCCATTTCAATGAAAGAGGGCGAGACACAATTTTTGGAGCATGCCGCCATTTGCCGTGATTATGGCGCGGCGGTGGTTGTGATGGCATTTGACGAAACCGGACAGGCCGATACCAAGGAACGTAAAATTGAAATTTGCGAACGTGCGTATAAATTGCTGACCGAAAATGGTTTTCCGCCCGAAGATATTATTTTCGACCCCAATATATTTGCGGTGGCCACCGGAATTGATGAACATCGCCGTTATGGTTTGGATTTTATCGAGGCGGTGGAGCATTTAAGCAAAAGCTGCCCCCATGTGCATTTTTCCGGCGGGCTTTCCAACCTATCGTTCAGTTTTCGGGGCAATGAAACGGTGCGCCGCGCCATGCACAGCGTCTTTTTATATCATGCCATTCCCATTGGCCTTGACATGGCGATTGTCAATGCAGGGCAATTGGACATTTATGACCAAATTGATCCTGTGCTGCGCGATGCATGCGAAGATGTGATTTTTGACCGCCGCGATGATGCGACCGACCGCCTTATTGCATTGGCCGAAAGTTATCGTGGGACAGACGAAGTGACCGAAAAGGCAGCGGCGGAATGGCGCGGCTGGCCGGTGATTAAACGGCTTGAACATGCATTGGTAAAGGGTATTGATGCCCATATTATCGAAGATACCGAAGAAGCAAGATTGGCAATAAAGGCCGCCGGTGGACGCCCGATTGAGGTGATTGAAGGCCCGTTAATGGACGGCATGAATGTGGTGGGCGATTTATTTGGTTCGGGCCAAATGTTCCTGCCGCAAGTGGTAAAATCCGCCCGTGTGATGAAAAAGGCGGTGGCGCATCTTTTCCCCTATATTGAGGAGGAAAAGGAAGAAGGCGCAAAGGCCAAGGGCTGTGTCATCATGGCCACGGTAAAGGGCGATGTGCACGACATTGGTAAAAATATTGTCGGCGTGGTGTTGCAATGCAATGGTTTTGAGGTGGTTGACATGGGCGTGATGGTCCCATGGCAGGATATTTTAAAAGCAGCGATTGATAATGATGCATCGATGATTGGGTTAAGCGGGCTTATCACCCCCTCTCTTGACGAAATGGTCACTGTGGCGGAGGAAATGGAACGCGCCAAAATGACATTGCCATTGTTAATTGGCGGGGCGACAACATCCGAAACGCATACGGCGCTGCGGATTGAGCCGGTTTATAGCGGCCCAACGGTTCATGTTTTGGATGCCAGCCGCGCCGTGGGTGTGGCCTCCACCTTGACCAGCGATACTTTGGCCGATGCTTTTGTGCAAAGCACCCGCGATAAATATGAAAAGCTGCGTATTGCACGCGGCAATAAAACCGCCAAGGCGCTGGCCAGCTTGGATGAAGCGCGTGCCAATGGCTTTGCTGCCGATATGGCATTAAAAGCGCCCGCGCCATTACAGGCGGGATTGCATATATATGATGATTGGGATTTAAACGACCTGCGCGATTATATTGATTGGACGCCATTTTTCCGCGCATGGGAATTGGCGGGGGTATATCCCGCCATATTAAAAGATGAAATTGTCGGGGAAAGCGCAACCAGCCTGTTCCAAGATGCGCAAAATATGCTGGACAAAATCATTGCCGAAAAATGGCTGACCGCCAAAGCCGTGATTGGATTATGGCCATGTCGGCGCGATGGTGATGATATTATTGTGGAGCATGGCGATGGGGAAACCACCCTATCCATGCTGCGCCAACAGGTAAAAAAACGAGAAGGCCGTCCCAATATGTGCCTTGCCGATTTTATTGATGCCAATGGTAATGACTGGATTGGCGGCTTTGCCGTATCTGCGGGCCATGGGATAGACGCAAAACTGGCCGAGTTTAAGGCCGATCATGATGATTATTCGGATATTTTGTTAAAGGCATTGGCCGACCGATTTGCCGAGGCAATGGCGGAGCGGATGCACGCGCATGTGCGCACCACATTATGGGGATATGCGCCGGAAGAACAATTTAGCAATGAAGCGCTGATAAAGGAGGAATATCGCGGTATTCGTCCCGCGCCGGGATATCCCGCCTGTCCTGACCATAGTTTGAAACCAACATTGTTCAAATTGCTTGCCGGTGGACAGGAAGTTGACCCGGCGGGGATTACCTTAACCAGCAGCTTTGCCATGTTGCCTACGGCCAGTGTGTCGGGTTTTTATTTTGGCCACCCACAGGCAAGTTATTTTGGCGTCGCGCGGATTGATGAGGATCAAGTGGCCGATTATGCCGCGCGGCGCGGGTTGGATATAGCAAAGGCAAAACAATATTTGCGGCCCAATTTGAACGATTAAGGATAGGGATAATATGCTGCGATATTATATAAAAACATATTTTTATCATGGCATTATCCTATTTTTATTGGCGATAATTTGCGCGATATTTTTGTTCGCGCCATATCAATTTTCTTTAATAATGGAAATTTGGCCGGTATTTTTTGTCGGCATAATGGGCGCGATAATTGCCAATACATCGGGCACGGGCGGCGGGGTGGTTTTCATTCCCGTTTTTAACATATTGGCGAATAAAGAAATATTGATCCTTGCCCCCGCACAAATAGTGGCGGCCAGTTTTTTCATCCAATGTTTTGGTATGACCATGGGCGCAAATCGGTGGACATGGCGGTTATTGCACGAACCAAATTCGCGGCGCACCAATATGGGGCAGGATGCAACAATTGGCGTTTATGCAAAGATTATCTTTTTGGTTTTGCCATTATCTCTGCCCATCATGTTAATAACGCAAAGATTTAATTTATTTGATGCACCAACTATATTATTATTGTTCAAAAGTTTTTCGATTATTTTTGGCCTTGCGCTTATCATCACCACATGGACGATAAATAATAATCGGCCGGAACGGATAAGGTTGGAGAAAATTGACCTTTTAATATTGCCGTTAATTGGGATATTTGGTGGTTTTATCACCGCATTATTTTCGGTGGGTGTGGGTGAATTAATGGCGATTTATTTATTCATTCGGCATTTTCCGGTTATATATTGCGCGGGTGCGGCATGTGTTGTTTCCTCCATTTCGGTATTGTCGGGAACAATTTATCATATTGAAATGGGTAATGTGCCGTGGGATGTGGTGTTGCTGGCCGGACCGGGCGCGGCCATTGGCGGATATGTGGCGCGGCCAATTGCCCTTTGGCTGGGTGCAAAGCGCCTAAAAACTGCCGATGGTTTTTGGATTATGGGCAGCAGCCTATATCTTATCTATTTGAATATAAGGTAAAAGCAGGTTCCATCATGGTAAACATGCTGGACAGCATGGGGGCGATGGAGGATAATGAATTTCATATTTTAATATTGGACTATATTTATGAAATTTTCATGGGCTATTTCTTCGGCAGCATTGGCGTTTTTGACAATTGGCGGCATATCAATGCACAGCCAAAGTATGGCGCAAAGTAATGATAAGGCGCAATATAAAATTATCGAAACAGGGCGTAGCTTTGGCAGCCTGAGCGCGGCGGTCGCCGCCATTGGCGATGGCGCAGGCACGATTATGATACCGCCTGGAACCTATCGTGATTGCGCTGTGCAGCAGGGCGGTTCAATACGTTACCAAGCGGAAATAGCGGGCGAAACGATTTTTGATGGTGCAACATGCGAAGGAAAGGCCGCATTGGTTTTGCGTGGCCGCAATGCAGAGGTGGATGGGATTATCTTTCAAAATATGAAAGTGCCCGATGCCAATGGTGCGGGGATAAGGTTGGAACAGGGCAATTTAACCGTCACCAAAAGCTGGTTTAGGAATAGCCAGCAGGGTTTATTAACCGCCGATGATGCAAAGGGCGCAATCATTATCGACCAAAGCAGTTTTGAACGTCTGGGTCGGTGCGATGGGGATTATGCATGTGCGCATAGTATTTATATTGGAAATTATGGCTCATTAACTGTTACACGCAGCCGTTTTGAAGCAGGCAATGGCGGCCATTATATTAAAAGCCGTTCGGCGCGCGCCGATATTAGGGATAATGCATTTGATGATTCGCGGGGCAAGACGACCAATTATATGATTGACCTGCCCGCCGGCGCAACCGGAGTGGTCAGCGGGAATATTTTTGTTCAGGGCAAGGATAAGGAAAATTACAGCGCCTTTATCGCCGTGGCCGCTGAGGGCAAGGTGAATAGCAGTGATGCATTGTCAATATTTGATAATGATGCGCGAATTGGTCCAAATATTGATCGCAATTCTGTATTTGTTGCCGACTGGTCGGGGGATAGAATTTCCCTTGGCGCGAATATTTTAGGACCAAGGTTAAAGCCATTTGAGCGTAGATAAGTTAAGCCGCCTTAACAAAGCGTCCTTGCTATATGCGGCGGAAATAAGCGCGGCCATTATCAATAATGACTTATCATCTTTGCTAGAAAAATATTTTTGGCATAAAAAAGGGGGCAGTGATGCCCCTTTTTCATATGAACATTCCGACAAGAGAATCAACGATTCGCTTTAATGGAATAATGCGCCGCCAAAAAATGGCGCGCGATGATTATTTAATCTTCGCTTCTTTGAACTCAACATGCTTACGCACGACGGGATCATATTTACGAAAAACCATTTTTTCGGTGGTATTGCGTGGGTTTTTCTTGGTTACATAGAAAAAACCAGTATCTGCAGTGCTGACAAGCCTAATCTTGACGGTGGCTGATTTCGCCATTGTCTTTTCCCTTTTATAAAGTGATAAAAATATAAAAGCGGCCAATGAAGCCGCCGTCTTGCCATGCCCAATGCCCCGCAAAGCGTGAAAAGTCAATAGCGCGATAAAATATTGCCCCAAAAAAATGAGCATATATTTTTTGCCAATCACCCAAATATTGCAGCCGGCGGCACTATGTCACCCATTTGCCATAAAAGCTTAACGTCATTTTAACTATATTCTGACAAGATATAAATAAATAATATGATAGTTAAAAAGCACGAAAATTAGCCGTTAAACCATATAGAGCAATATGGGTAACATATATCCGGATAACAAATATCCAAGGTCACATAAAATATGATGTCGCAACCCGTATAAATAGTAAAGAGTAGGAATGATAAAATGAATTTGGACCATGACCGCTATTTATTGGTGCGTGCACAATTGGCCGAAATTATCGATTCCCTTGAATATTTAAACTATGCCGATAATCAATTGGGATATATTTTGAAATTAGAACATATTCGCGACATTGCCATGCAATATGGCATGGCGCCTATTGGCGATATTAGTATGATTTTCGAAAATGCATTGGGCAAACTGAACCAATGTCAAAATAGCCAAATTATTTGCCAAGCATATATTGGTATATTGCGCGATGCGGTGGCGTGCCAACGCATTTCAAATGAGGCTGCACGCGCCATGTTGGGCAGTGTTGCCATGCGGTTGCATGCTTAAAAATTCAAATTAACATTATCATAATTATAATAAGATAAATGGACTTAATATGGACATTTTCTTAATGACCCTATTGTCGAGCCTGCTCGCCGAAATGGGTGACAGACCGCAAATTTTGGTGGCCGCATTGGCAATGCGATATGCAAATAACCGTGCGGTGCTTGCCGGATTGGTTTTTGCTACCTTATTAAACTGTGTCATATCCGCCTTTGCCGGCGCGATGGTGCATGATTATATCAGCGATGATCCGTTAATATTATTCACCGCCATTGCCTATATTTTTGCGGCAATATCCATGCTGGGTTGGCGGCACAGGGTGAATATATTGTCTGGTTGGAAATTAAACGCTGCCCTGACAACCTTTTTGGGCGTTTTCATCCTGCAATTTGGGGATAAAAGCCAGTTCATCATTGCGGCCCATGCCGCGCGCAGCGATCAGGCGATTTGGGCGGCGCTGGGCGGGACAATTGGCATATTGGCAGCAACAATTCCAGCCATATATTTGGGCGCAAAAATGGGCCATATTTTACCGTTAAAGGCATTAAGAATAACGGGCGGGGCCATTTTTCTGCTGATAGGGATATATTTGGCGCTAACTGCATTGCGCTTAATCGGCAATTAAGGGGGAAGTTTCCTTCCCCCAATTTCTGCACGCCTGCATCAATATTGATGCACGGCCTTGGTCACTAAATAACTTTCCAATCCTTCAGGCCCGCCTTCGCTGCCAAATCCGGATTCCTTCACCCCGCCAAATGGCGCATCGGCGGTCGAAATAACAAAGCTGTTCAACCCAACCATGCCAACTTCCAACGCATCGGCGACCATATTTGCCTGACGTCCATTTTCGGTAAATGCATATCCGGCAAGGCCAAAGGGCAGGCGGTTTGCCTGTTCAATTGCCTCATCAAATGTTTTGAACGGGCGAATAAGGGCGACAGGGCCAAATGGTTCATTGGACATAATATCCGCATCCATTGGCACATCTTTAATAATCGTGGGTTTATAAAAATTGCCGTCATTTGTGCCAGACGAATTGCCGCGTTCGCCGCCAGTTAAGATATTCGCTCCCTTTGTTCGCGCGTCCTCGACCAACGCCTCTATCGCGTCGGGGCGGCGAGAATTGGCTAATGGGCCCATGGCATTGTCAATGTCCAAACCATTGCCAACCTTTATCTGGGCCGTGCGTTCGGCAAATCCCTTGGCAAAGGCGTCATAAATGCCCTCTTGCACATAAAAACGGGTGGGAGAGATGCAAATTTGTCCCGCATTGCGAAATTTGGTCATGCTGGCCATGGTAATTGCCCGGTCCAAATCGCAATCATCAAAGATGAGGACGGGGGCATGGCCGCCCAATTCCATGGTGGTGCGTTTCACCCCATCGGCGCATAATTTTAACAAATGTTTCCCCACGGGAACCGATCCGGTGAAGCTGATTTTGCGGATAGTGGGAGATGCGATTAAATGGCGGCTGACCATATCGGGCACGCCATAGACCAATTGTGCGGCATCGCCAGGAATGCCCGCATCGACCACGCATTGCATGATGGCAATAGTACTTGCCGGGGTTTCCTCGGGTGGTTTGGCGATGATGGAACATCCTGCGGCCAAAGCGGCAGCCATTTTCTTGCTCATCAAGCTAACCGGGAAATTCCACGGGCTGAACGCCGCAACTGGGCCGACGGGTTGTTTTAACACCATGGCACGTTGACCGGTGGGGCGCATTAAAACACGGCCATAAATGCGCTTTGCTTCTTCGGCAAAATAATCAAATGTTCCCGCGCATGATGCAACCTCTCCCTTTGCCTCTGCTATGGGTTTGCCCTGTTCCATGGTTAATAAAGCGGCGATATGGTCGGTGCGTTCGCGGATTAAATCGGCAACCTTGTGCAATTTTGCCCCGCGTTCATTTACATCAACCGCGCGCCATTTATAAAAACCTTTATTGGCAGCTTCCAATGCGGCATCCAAATCAGCCTTTGTGGCAAGAGGCAGGTCGGCCAATGCTTCCCCCGTCGCGGGATTGATGACGGGGATAGTCTCCCGTCCTTCCTTACCATGCCATGCACCATTTATATAAAGCTGAAGATTTTGGGGATAGTTTGGCGTGGTCATGATAATTCCTTTGCAATTTTATCTTTCATCATGGGATATAGTCCCAGATGTAACTAGTTGCCAGAGGCGCGGAGGAATATTTTTTTAAAGGAGAGGGTGATGGAGATTTTAACAGACGGGCTGCGTTTTCCCGAAGGACCAGTGGTCCTGCCCAATGGTGATTTGGCCGTGGTGGAGATTGAGGCAGGCCAGATAACGCGGATTAAAGCTGATGGAACAAAAAATATCATCGCAAAAGTGGGAGGCGGCCCAAATGGCATGGCAATCGGGCCGGATGGTTATTTATATATTTGCAATAATGGCGGGTTTAACTTTGTCGAAATGGAAACGCCATTGGGTAAAATCTTATTCCCCCATGGACAGGCGGATGATTATGCTGGCGGGTCAATACAGCGCGTCAATCCGGATAGTGGTGAGGTGCAAATAATCTATACTCAATGCAATGGTCGTAATCTTTGCGGGCCAAATGATATAATTTTTGATGAACAGGGCGGCTTTTGGTTCACCGACCATGGCAAAAATGACGGGGCATCGCGAAAACGTGATATTGTGGGGGTATTTTATGCCAAAATTGATGGCAGCCATATAGAGGAAGTTATTTTCCCCATGGAGAACCCCAATGGTATTGGCCTGTCGCCCGATGGAAAGCGGCTATATGTCGCGGAAACCTATACATGTGCATTATGGGCATTTGATGTGGTTGAGCCAGGTAAAATATCGCCTGTCGCCAATTTGGCAGGAAATGGCGGGCATTTTTTATATCGGCCAGAGGGGTATAAATATTTTGATTCATTGGGCGTGGAAAATGAAGGCAATATATGCGTTGCAACAATTGGGACAAGCGGGATTAGTGTCATTTCACCCATGGGTGAGTTGGTTGAATTTGTGCCGACATTGGACCCGATGACCACAAATATTTGTTGGGGCGGAAATGATATGCGTGATGCCTATATTTGTTTGTCGGGCACGGGGAAAATTTTAAAATATAAATGGCCGCGTGCTGGACTTAAATTAAATTTCGCCTAAAGTTAATGGAACAATTAAATTTCGCGGAGAGTAAGAATGGACAAATGGATTATCAATATTGATCGCGACGAAGTGAATCAGGCTGCAATTACTGCGATTACACCACAGGATTTGCCCGATGGCGCGGTTGAAATGCGTATTGATGAATTTGCCCTGACCGCGAATAATATCACCTATGCCATTTTTGGAAAGCCTTCTGGCCTGTTCGGTAATGATACCGGATATTGGGATTTTTTCTCCGACCGTGGGACGCCCGGCCATTTGCCGATTTGGGGATTTGCCACGGTCACACAAAGCAACAATGATGGGGTAAATGTGGGGGATGTTTATTATGGATATTATCCCATGGCATCGCATGTGGTTTTGCATCCCGTAAAGGTTAATAAGGGCGGTTTCATCGATGGGTTGGAACGTCGTCAGGCGCTCCCCCCGCTTTATAATCAATATCGCCGTCTTGAATCATTGGGTGATTATCAGGCCGAACATCATGATTATTGGCCGATTTTCAGGCCGCTATACCTAACCGGATGGTTGATTGCCGATCAATTTATTGATGATGATGATTATGGGGTTGAACAAATTATCACCGCCAGTGCGTCTAGTAAGACCGCCATTGGCTTTGCCCTTGCCACAAAGGCGCGGGCAAATCGACCCAAGATGATCGGCCTGACATCTGCTGGTAATGCCGAATGGCTGCGTTCATTGGATGCATATGATGAGGTTGTAAGCTATGATGACATTCAAAATATCGACAATGGCAAAAAAACCGCCATGGTTGATATGGCGGGCAATATGTCATTGGTCAGCAGCGCGCATCATCATTTTGCCGATAATATGATATATTCCTTGGTTGTGGGTAAATCGCATTGGGATTCGGAACAAGATGCACAGTTCAGCCCAGCAGCAAAATTACCCGGTGCGCCACGCGTTGGATTTTTTGCCCCCGCGCGCAGCATGAAACGAATATCCGATTGGGGCGGCGAAGCATTCCAACAAAAGCTAGAGGCGGATTGGACCGCATTTATGAAAATTGCGCCGTCATTATGCAAAATTGAAAAAAGACAGGGCGCACAGGCCGCTTTGGATGGATATTTGGGATTATTAGGCGATAATGTGGACCCTAAAATTGGGGTGTTGATTACGGCATGATATTGTGAAAGAAAAATATATGACGCATAAATTTTTGTTATTATCTGCCATTGCCCTGTTGGTTGGTGCATGTAGCGCGGATGTAAAGACCAAGCTGGATGCACCAAAAATATCGGCGCAAAAAACCGATGCGCAAATTCCGCAGGGGGCAACAACGGTCAGCTATATTCCCGCGCCCATAAACCCGCCTGCGGGACAGCAATATTTATATGGTTCAGCAGAGGCATCAATAATATTGCGTCAGTCATGGGCCAATGTCGCCGATTTTGTGGTCGGCGCAGCAAGGGATGAAAATGCAAAATCAGTCATTGCCGAAAAATGGGAGGATGCCGCCTCACCCCATTTTGAAAATTGCGGTAATAAACCCAAGGCAGCCGTTTTTGATGCCGATGAAACATTGATATGGAATGTAGGGTCAATGCGATATTTTGCCGAAAATGCGATGGAATTTGATCCTGTCATTTGGGATGAGTGGGAAAGAACAGGCGCGGGTAAGGCGGTGGCAATTCCAGGGGCAATTGATGCATTAAGCAAAATTCGCGGAGCGGGCATTGCCATTATTGTTAATACCAATCGGTCGAATAAAAATGTTAAAGGAACGGTGGATACATTAAAGGCGGCGGGAATTGGCGAATATTTCCATGGGGAGAATTTGTTCCTGCGCGGGGATACGCCGGGCGGATCGGATAAGGATGGCAGGCGCGAAATAATTGCCCAAAAATATTGCGTTATCGCCTTGGTCGGCGACCAATTGGGTGATATAAATGATCGTTTCAATGATAAGGGATTAAGCCCCAAAATGCGCAAAGCGCTTAGCGATAATCCGGCCATTTCCACCTTATGGGGCAAGGGATGGTTTATATTTCCAAATCCCATTTACGGCCCGTCTATCACGGGTGGATATGGCGATATTTATGATGATGAAACCAAATGGACGCCCCCAAAGGGACAATAGAAATGAGCAGTAAATGAGCAATAAACCAATCCCCATAGATCTTGTCCCACATGCCGATATTATCCAAGATTCAAAAGAATTTTTGCGGATGTGGGTTAAAAATGATGGGGCCAGTATTTGTTTTATCAACCCCATTCCCATTGGCCCAAACCCATCCGCCTTTGGCACCATGATGGTTGATGCCATTCGCCATGCGGCCAAAACCTATGTCCGCGCCACCGGCATATCGCAGGAGGAGGCGTTAAACCATATATGGCAGGCCATGGATAAAGAACGCGGAAATGAAAAGGACCATGCCATTTTATATAGGATGCAGGATGAGTAGAATATCATGTTAATAACAAATATAATCCGCCGCTTTCGCGACCGATATTTGGATGTGCTGGCGTCGGTTTATATTTATAATGAACATCGCGGCTATACCAGTTTGGACCGGGTTTTATTGGCCGTGCGCGCCCATTGCCCGGACAATCAAGAATTTATCGCACAGGTGGAAAAACATCGCGCCGATGAACATAAACATTATCATATGTTCAAACGTTATTTCCAATTGCGCGGTCAAATGCCGTTAAGGGTGGGGCGGACATGCGGGCATATTGACCATTTTATCGAACAAATATTTGGGTGCACAATTGATGAATTGGACACCGATGCGATTATCGCCGATCCGAAATTATTTGAAAAATTATGCCGTGTCATCATGTTGACCGAACAACGCGGCATGACGCAGGTGGATATATTATTGCGTAATAAATTTATCAAAAAAGACAAAATAATGATGAAAATTTTCAAAATCATCAAGGTGGATGAGCCAAGCCATTGGCTGCCCTATCATCATTGGCTTTCCCAAAATGGCGATGTTCGTTCGACATGGCGCGAACGTGCCACCGATTTTTGGATTCATAAATCGCTTATGCTGGCCAAATTGCCCGCTATTTTCATACGCAGGGGCACGGCAAGAATGGAATTTTGGCCCGATGAGGCAGAGGATATTTTATTTGAAGGAACGAACGCAAATTGAGTTATATTTTAATAACAGCAAACCGTAATTATTCCAGCTGGTCATTGCGTCCATGGTTGGCGATGCGCGCGTTAAATATTGGTTTTGAGGAAAGGTTTGAACCCTTTACTAAGCCGAGCAATTATGTTGAATTTCGCGCATTCTCCCCCACTGGGCAAGTGCCGGTTTTATTGCATGAGGGGCGGACAATTTATGACTCGCTTGGCATAATAATATATTTGGCGGACCGTCATGATGGCATTTGGCCCAAAAATGCAGATGCCCGTGCATGGGCGCAATGCGCGACCGCTGAAATGCATGGCGGATTTTCTGCTTTGCGTAATGATTGCACGATGAATGTGGGGGTTCGGGTAAAACCAAAACCCATGTCGGCTGCCCTGCAAACGGATGTAGCACGGATTAAGGAGCTGTGGACCGAGGGGCTTAGCAAATTTGGCGGCCCATATTTGGCGGGTGCGGAATTTAGCGCGGTTGATGCATTTTTCGCGCCCGTTGCCTTTCGTGTACGGACCTATGGCCTTGATGTGGGTGACATTGGGCAAAAATGGGTGGAGCATATTTTGGCGCATCCCGACATGCAAAAATGGGAAGAAGAAGCGCTAAAGGAAGAATGGCGCGAGGAAAGCCATGAACAGGATTTATTATCCTGTGGCGCAATTATTCAAGATTATAGAAAAGGGTAGAAAATGACCATAAAATTACATCATTTGGGATATTCCCGTTCAACGCGCATCATTTGGCTGCTTGAAGAAGCGGGCATTGAATATGAATTGATTGAGCATCATCGCAACCCCGCAACCAATAGATCGCAAGATGATTTAAAGGCGGTGCATCCCTTGGCCAAAGCACCGGCGGTGGAGGTTGATGGCCGAACCATGGTGGAATCCAGCGCGATTATTGAATATTTGCTGGAAACTCGGGGCGATGGAAAATTAAGTGTGGCGGCGGGGCAGAGCGATCGGTCTGCTTATTTGGAATGGCTGCATTTTGCCGAGGGAACAGTGGCCATGCCGATTTTGTTAAAATTATTGGGGCCGCGTTTTGGCGGACTTGGTGATGTGCAACAGGCATTTGTCGATGGCGAGGTGCATAAATTATTGGATTATATCAATGCCCATTTGGATGGCCGCCAATATTTGGTGGGCGATGGATTGACGGGCGCGGATATCAATATGGAATATTTGCTGGAATTGGCCAATTTGGTCGGTTTGTTGGAAAATCGCCCCCATGCCAAGGCATATGTTAATCGGTTAATGGCGCGGCCAGGATATAAAAAGGCGATTGAAATTGGCGGACCATTAACGCCGCCAATGGCGAAATAAGAAATTATCCCATAAATATGAATAGGCGGCATATATAAGGATATAGGTTGCCGCCTTTCAATTTTTGACTGATGATGTTTATGAAATGGCGGCACTCATTCGCCGGATATGCGCAAAATTTCTTCCCATTCATCCTGCGCAATGGGCGCGACCGACAGGCGCGATTGACGCAGCATAACCATATCGGCCAATTTGGGGTTGGCTTTTATCGACTTTAACGAAACGCTATTTTTTAATTTCCGTACAGGTTTGACATCCACGGCGACAAATTTGCCCTTTTCATCGGTGGGGTCGGGATAATATTCACGGGCAATTTCCATAATAGCGACAATTTCAACGCCGATATTGCTGTGATAAAAAAAGCATAAATCGCCTTTTTCCATGGCGCGCATATGTTTGGCGGCGGCATAATTACGCACCCCGTCCCACATGCCGCTGCCTTTTTTAACCAAATCATCATAGCTATAAACATCGGGTTCTGATTTCATCAGCCAATAATTTTTTGCCTTTTGTGTCATTGCACTTCCTTGATAAATGTCATTTTCACTGGTCGGATTTTAATTTAATGACTATCTATATCGCATAATATGCGTGCAAAATGCACCTGCTTAATAAAGAGTATTGATAATGAATGATAAAATGCCGGTCATATCTTTGGCCAATGATGATGCAAATTTGCTGGCCCAACAATTGGGCGATAGTTTTAGAACCTATGGCTTTGCCATGGTGACCGATCATGGGTTGAGCGATGATATGGTCAAAACCGCTTGGGACATGACCGAAGAACTTTTTGCCCAGGAGGAGGCGATGAAAAAGCGCGGATATAACGCCAATATTGCCGGTGCGCGCGGTTATACGCCGTTTAAAACCGAAATTGCAAAGGGCGCTGACCACCATGATTTAAAGGAATTTTGGCATGTGGGCCGCACTTTGCCGGAAAATAGCCCGCTTAAATCTTCCATGCCGGATAATATTTGGCCCGAACGGCCAGAGGGCTTTGCCGACCATTTTACCAAATTATATGATGAATTTGACCAAATTGGCGCGAAAATATTATCGCATATTGCGCTATATTTGGGATTGGATAAATCATGGTTTGATCCCGCGATTGAGGATGGCAATAGCGTGCTTCGCCTGCTTCATTATCCGCCGATTGAGGGTGATACAGCAGGGGCGATTCGCGCCGGTGCGCATGAAGATATCAACCTTATCACCCTATTATTGGGGGCAGAGGAAGCAGGGCTGGAAATTAAGCGCCCTGATGGCAGCTGGATGGCGGTGTCCCCGCCTGCTGGTGGACTTGCGGTAAATGTGGGTGATATGTTGCAACGCTTAACCAACCATGTTCTGCCCTCCACCACGCACCGTGTGGTCAATCCGGCAAATGAACGCAGCGGGCATAGCCGTTATTCCATGCCCTATTTCCTGCACCTACGTTCCGATTTCCCGATTAAGACATTGGATGGATGCGTGTCGGCGGACAATCCCAACCGATATCCACAGCCCATTTTGGCAGATGATTATTTGCGCGAAAGATTGATTGAAATTGGCCTGTTAAAGGCATGATTTATAATTGATTATCGTATATTTTGCGGGTTAAAGATGCATGAAGTCGCGATCGAAACTTCGCAGATGCGCCCCCCCGTCCACATAAATAATCTGGCCCGTTACATCATGTGATTGGGCCAGAAAATGCACTGCATTGGCAATTGATTGCGGGCTGCTATGCCTTTGTAAGGGCATAAGCGAGGCGAGCCTTTCCGCCTGTCCCACAGCATAGTCGGCGGTATCAATGGTCAGGCCAGGGGCAACGCCATTGATACGCGCATGCGGCCCAAATGCCACCGCCAAGGTGCGGATTGACGCGGCCAATGCCTGTTTGGAAAGCGTATAGCTTATCTGGTCGCCATGCGGATTGCGGATACGTTGATCCAAAATATTGATGATGGCGGGGCAATGGCCATCCGGCGATGCCGCAACCAAATTTTGGGCCAAAATTACGGGCGCGTTATAATTAACCGCAAATTGGGTGGTTAAGCTTTCGCTATTCATGCTTTGCCAAACATCTTGGCCAAAATTGGCAGCATTATTGACCAATAAATCAGGAATGCGTCCGGCCATATTTATGGCAATTTCCATCAATTTTTGAACGGCATTTTCATCCGATAAATCAATATGAATGGGGTGAATTTGGGGGGCATATTTTTCAATTGCCTGCTTCAAAATCGGGTCTGGATTTAACGCCCCCGATGCACAAAGGATAAGATCATATCCCTGCGCCGCCAAATGCGCGGCAATATGCGCGCCCAGCCGCCGAAACCCGCCGGTCACAATGGCCAAAGGGCGCGCGGAAATGGTCACTTGCGAACCCGTTTCATGGTGATGCCAATTGCCTCGCCATGTTCGGCAATGGCCAATTTCACAATTTTAATTTCCAATGATTTGACCCGATCATCTTCGGCAAATAATCGTTCAATAATATGTTCGGCGACAGCCTCAATTAACGTGAAATGCACGCCATTTGGCAATTGGGTTGCCGCATCCTTTAAATCCATATAATTTTTGGATGCCGATAATGGCGTTTCGGGCGCATAATGATCCGCCATTTCCAATTCGGCGCGAATGGAAATGCGCAATGGTTGCGGCAAATGCGTTTCTTGGGAATAAATGCCGGTCAGGACATTAACCTCTAAATCGGCGACTTCCAAAATTAAAATATCTGACATTTTATCCTCAATCTCACCTATAATATTATAGGATTATGAACGTGACCAACGCGCAAAAATGGCGGTGGGTAATAATAAACCACGGCTTTCCTCTTTTACCACCAATTCACCAATTTCAATCTTGCCGCCCAAATCGGCAAAATGCTGGTTCAACATATTGCCAAGCGATAATGCCGACATTCGAACGGCATAAACGGTTAAGAATAAAAAGGATGATTGCGGAGATAAAAGTTGGCGGCAATTTTCAATCAACAGGGGTAAATCCTCCTCCAATCGCCAAATTTCGCCATCTGGCCCGCGCCCATATTTTGGCGGGTCAAGCAAAATGCCATCATAATGGCGCTCGCGCCTAACCTCTCGTGCGGTAAATTTTGCCGCATCGTCGATAATCCACCTTATTGGGCGGTCATCCATTGCGGCCATGCGCGCATTGTCCCGCGCTGCCGCCACCGATTTTTTGGACGCATCCACATGCACCACCTTTGCCCCGGTTTGGGAAAGCGCCAACGACCCAATGCCGGTATATCCGAACAGGTTCATGACTTGTGCCTGCTCTGCATTTTCGGGGCGGCGGGCCAATTGCTGGGCCATCCACTGCCAAACAGGGTCCATATCGGGGAAATATCCCAAATGGCGAAATGGCGTGCATCGCGCCTGAAATTTTATTCCATTCCAATTTAATGGCCAACCATCGGCTGGAACGGGACGATCAAATTGCCATTGCCCGCCGCCATCTTCATCCGCGCCGGGCACAAATTCACCATCGGCATCCCAATGGTCCAAAGCCGGCGCCCACAGGGCCTGCGCCTCTGGCCGTATGAAATGATATTTGCCATATCGTTCAAATTTTCGGCCATGTCCGCTGTCGATTAAGGTATAATCATCCCTTGGCTGGCCAATCATCGTGGTGAAATTAAGGTCCGCCATGTGGGTTTAACCCTGATCTGCGGTTTTCAAGATGAAATCGCGTACCGCTTCATACTCATTGGGCAATATGGTCAATCTTTCTTCGCGGTCAAATAAATTGCCAATTCTTTTGGGCAGGCTGGGCCGGATTCCAGTGGATTTTTCCACTGCATCGCGGAATTTCGCCGGATGTGCGGTGGCCAATGTCACAAGGGGGACGCCGCTTTCTATCCCGCTATGCCGCGCGGCGTGCAGCGCAATGGCGGTATGTGGGTCGATAATTTGACCATAATGTTCATATGCCCATAACATGGTAGATTGCATTTCATTGGCATCGGTTCGGGCGGGTTGGAACAAAGCGGCCTTGCTGCGCATGTCGCTGCTCAGCACCATTTTATTCATTTTTTCGAACCATTTCATCCGCGCCGATGTGGTCGCGCCGTCGCGGCCCTCCAAATCAAATAATAATCGTTCAAAATTACTCGATACCTGAATGTCCATTGACGGGGCGTCGGTGGGGGTGACGGTGGATGTGGAATAATCACCATTTTTTAATGCGCGGTATAAAATATCGTTAATATTGGTCGCGACGATTAAGCGTTCAATCGGCAATCCCATTTGCGCGGCGGCATATCCGGCAAAAACATCACCAAAATTACCCGTTGGCACGGAAAATGCAACTTTTCTATCCGGCCCACCAAGGCGCAGCGCGGCATAAAAATAATAAACAATTTGCGCCAATAAACGCGCCCAATTTATGCTGTTAACCGCAGAAATATTTAATGTGCCGGTGACATCTCCATCGTTGAAAATACGTTTTACCATCGCCTGTGCATCGTCAAAACTGCCCTCTATGGCGATATTATGCACATTGGGGGCAAGAATGGTGGTCATTTGGCGGCGCTGAACCTCTGAAATGCGGCCATGCGGATGCAACATGAAAATTTCCACATTATCGCGTCCGGCGACGCCATCAATTGCCGCCGATCCAGTGTCGCCCGATGTCGCACCAACAATGGTCAGTTTTTTAGGATTTTTTTGCAGAAAATGGCCGAATAATTCGCCCAATAATTGCAGCGCCACATCCTTAAACGCCAATGTCGGGCCGTGGAATAATTCCATCAACCAATTTTGCCCATCCAATTGCACCAATGGGGTGACCGCATCATGTGAAAAACGGCCATAGGCGGCGGTGCATAATATGCGTAGCTCATCCTCATCCAAACTGGATGCGGTAAAGGGGGACATGACCCGAACCGCCAATTCAACATAGGAAAGGGAGCGCATTTCGCGCAATTCTTCAGTGGAAAATTGCGGCCAGCTTTCCGGTACATATAATCCGCCATCGCGTGCCAACCCCGTCATAGTGGTATCGGCAAAGTTTAAACTGGGCGCATCGCCGCGCGTGCTGATATAAGAAGGATGATTTTGCATGGTAAAGCGGTTAGCGCCCTGCGCCCATTATCGCAAGAATATATCAATGCATCGGTTAATTTGGTTGGAATATTTTACTCTAAACGCCAAAAAATTCAGCTTTTTGTCTTTTTTGGCCGCTGTGATGCCATGTGACAGGCAATATTACATTGTTTGGGCAAATCATTTGGGGGTGATTCTGGCGTATTTTTATCCAGAATAATTTGGGTAAATCCGCCGCCACAATATGCTATTTTAATGACATCATCCTTTTGTCCATTTTGATAAGCAAGGGCAAATAAAGGGGCAATTGGGGTCACGGCCAATAATGAAAGGATGAAAAAAGCGCGTATCATTTTGATGCGTCCTTATCTTCATTCTGTTTTTCATCGCCATCCCCATCCAATAATATACGCAGCGCAGCACCGTCCAAATCATCATATTGGCCGCGTTTTAATGTCCAAAAAAATGCCGCCAATCCCAATAGGCCAAGCCCCAATGCAATGGGAATTAAAATAATAAGGCCATTCATTTCGCTCTCCCGCTCATTTGGCTGCTCCCCTTAATCTTAAGGCATTGGCCACCACGATTAAGGATGAACCCGACATGGCAAGGGCCGCGATTAACGGCGTGACATAACCAAAAATCGCCAATGGAACGGCAAAAATATTATATCCAATGGCCAATTGGAAATTTTGCCTGACAATAGATTTTGTTTTACGCGCGGCGTTTATTGCCTGTATTATCGGGCGTAAATTATCGCCCATGAAAATGAAATCGGCGGCATTTTTGCCCGCATCACTTGCCGATCCGGGGGCCATGGATGCATGACCCGCCGCCAAAGCAGGGCCATCATTCAACCCATCCCCAATCATTAAAACATGGTGGCCGGCCTGTTCAAAACGTTTAATCGCGGCCAATTTATCCTGTGGCAACATGGCGGTTTGTGCAGTCATGCCTAATAATTTTGTAATGGGGGCAACGGCCTTTGCTTTATCACCAGACATGATAGAGGCGGGAATGTTCATCAATTTAAGATCATGCACCACATCCTTGGCATCGCCGCGTAAATTATCGGTGAAAAATATGGTAAAAACAGATTTGCCATCCATGAACAAATTGGTGGATAGGGTTTCTTCATCATTATTTACGGGCGAATTTGACGCCTCATCATTAAAATGTCGGCCAAGGAAAATATCTATATCCTGCCATTTTGCGCCTATCCCCATACCTGCATCTTCATCAATATCCTCAATAATGGCGGGGCTGATATTCATTTGTTGCAGGGCGTGGGTTAATGCCTTGCTTAACGGGTGGCGGCTATGCTGCGCAAGGGAGAGCATTAAGGCGCATTGTAAATCGGTTGCGTCATGTAAATTAACAGGTTCGGGCCGCCCCATTGTTAATGTGCCTGTTTTGTCAAATATGGCCATATCAATTTCGGCCAATCGTTCCAATGCTGACCCATCCTTTACCAAAATGCCGCTGCGCATTAAAGCGCCTGCGGTGACAATTTGCGCCGCCGGAACGGCCAATCCCAAGGCGCAGGGGCAGGTGATAATCAACACTGCCACCGCGATTAACAAACTTTGATGCACGCCTGCGCCCATTATCATCCATCCGGCAAATGCCAATAAAGCCAATAAATGCACGGCGGGCGCATATAATTTGGCGGCGCGATCGGCAATGCGGACATAGCGAGATTTGCTTTGTGCTGCCTCCCCCATTAACCGCGCAATATCGGCAATGGCGGTAAATGCACCAATTTCGGTGATACGGACATGAATGGGCGATCCAATATTCAATGTTCCAGCCAGCACCTTGTCATTAACATTGGCGGGGCATGGCTGGCTTTCCCCCGTTAACAGCGACAGATCCAATTGGGTTTTTCCGTATATAATCACACCATCGGCGGGCAGACGTTCGCCCGCCGCGATAATCATCACCATATGGGGTAATAATGCGGTGCTATCCACAAAATGGCTATGCCCTTTTTCATCAATAACCATGGCGCCATTGCCCATATTTTTAAGCAGCGATGTCACCCCGCTGCGTGCGCGGTCGCGCATCACGCTGTCCAGCCACCGTCCAGTGAGCAGAAAGAATAACAGCATGACCGCACCATCAAAATAGGCATGAGGGCCGTGGGTCGCGGTTTCATATAGGCTTAACCCGCTTGCCAAAATCACCCCAATGGAAATGGGCACATCCATATTGGTGCCGCCATGACGCAATGCCCGCCAAGCCGATGTGAAAAATGGCCGCCCGGAATATGCAATGGTGGGCAGCGCAATGGCAGCGGAAAGCCAATGGAACATATCGCGCGTGCTGCCTTCTGCTCCAGACCATATAGAAACAGACAATAGCATGATGTTCATCATGGCAAAACCGGCAACCCCCATTGCCATTAACAGCGATTTACTGTCATTTTGGATATTATCGATGCTGTTTTTTTCTATTTGGTGTGCCTCAAAACCCAATAGGGCAAAGGCGGCGATAATATCGGCCATATTCGCCCCCGCTATATGATGGACGACTACCTGTTTGGTGGTAAAATTTACCCGTGCGGAAATAATTTGCGGGGATAGTATCAGGCCATTTTCCAGTTTGGAAATACATCCCGCACAGCGAATATCCGGCACGGCAAAATTGCTTTCTATCGCCGGCTGCGGGTCCAAATTTTTGGCCATATGGGTCATTTTAGGTCCGCTTTATATTGCGCAATATTGCTGTTTTGTCGGGCGGAGACAATGACCGACCAACGACCAGGGGGCAGGGCGCGCGCAGAACGGAAATTGCCCATTTCATCATGGTTAAATGTGAAATTTAACGGCGCGGCGCGGCCCAATGGATGATGGGCGGCGGCAATAATTTTTAGGGGCGATAGGGGTTTTGCATCCTTGGTCATTTTCACCATGATATGGCGATCCGCGCTTAACGATATTTCATGCGTCCAGCCAAGATTTTCTTGCGTTTCTGCCTGTTGTAACCAACCGTTAAATTTCTGGCTTGCAACATAGCTATTATCCACAACTGTGCCGCCAAAGGTGGAGGAGGCAAGATGGGCCATGGTGAAATTCACCGCCATAATCACCCCAAAAAATGCCACCAAAATCGCCGTCATATGCCATCCGGTAAATGGTTTTTTTGTTCGAATTTGTTTAACATTTTCTGCCATTTAATTAACTGGCCTTTCAAATATTACATCATCACTATCGCCGCGCCGCGCGCCGCCCCTGTCATCATCCAATGGGCGTGTGCCGATGTTGAAATTTTCCTGTTTTGCGCCATCGCCAGGGGCCGCGATGAAAAGCCGCAATTTGGTGACTCCATTGGCGGGCAGGGTGAGATTTAAGCGGTCGGCATAATCCCCTCTTTTGCCCTCGCTTGGCCAAATTTGCGCCTGTGACAGGCCGGAAATATATAACTCAACCTGGCGCGGGCGGGTTTCCATATTGCGCAATTTTACCGTATAATTATTGCGAACATAACCATCGGATAATTGCACATATAATGGGTTTCGGTCATGCTGCACCGCCAAATCAAGGCGGGTGCGCTGTCCTAGGGTGAACAGCATGGCAAGGCCGATACTGCCCCAAATGGCAAAGTAAATTAAGGTACGCGGGCGCAATAAAGTTTTTAATATCGGCTTTGCCTGCCCCCCTGATTTTTCAACCTCAGCATCATCAAATGTGCAATAATCAATCAAACCGCGCGGGCGGCCAATTTGCGCCATGACATTGTCACAAGCATCAATGCATAGGGCGCAGGTAATGCAACCAATTTGCGGACCTTCGCGAATATCAATTCCCGTGGGACATACGGCAACGCATTGGTTGCAATCAATACAATCGCCAAAGGCATCTGGATTTTTTTCGGCCTTTTTCACGCTGCCACGTTGTTCACCGCGCCAATCTTTATAGGTAACGATAAGTGATTTTTCATCCAACATCGCGGTTTGTATGCGCGGCCATGGGCACATATAAATGCACACTTGTTCACGCAAAAATCCACCAAAAATAAAGGTAATGGCGGTTAAAACCCCCACCGTGCCATAGGCGACAAAGGCCGCATCCCCTGCCCAAAAATCGCGCGTTAATGTGGGCGCATCGGCAAAATACATAATCCATGCGCCGCCCGTCCAAAATGCAATGAACAACCAAATGACCCATTTGCTTAATCTTTTGGCGGCTTTTTTAATGCCCCATGGCGCATTGGCCAATTTAATTTGCGCGTTACGGTCACCCTCCACAAATCGTTCAACATGTTGGAATAAATCAGTCCACACGGTTTGTGGGCAAGCATAGCCGCACCATGCCCGCCCCACGGCGGACGTGACCAAAAATAATCCAATGCCCGCCATGATAAGCAGGCCAGCAACATAGTAAAATTCATGCGGCCAAATTTCAATTTGGAACATATAAAAACGGCGATTGGCCAAATCGACCAACACCGCCTGATTGGGGGCATATGGCCCGCGATCCCATCTTATCCACGGGGTGATATAATATATGGCCAGTGTCACCGCCATAACCGCCCATTTGAAACGGCGGAAAAACCCGTCAACCGCCTTGGGATATACGCCCGTTCGCGCGGCATAAAGCTGGGTTTCTTGAACAGGAGGTGAGGCAGGATTTGCCATTATTTTGCGCGTCCTGCCTCCGCTTTACCCTTATCTTCATCCACTATCTTGGCCAAATTTGCCTCTCCTCCGCCAAGAGAGTGAACATAAAGGGTCAGCATTTTAATCGTCACATCGTCCAATCGGCCACCCCAACGCGGCATCACCCCTTGGCGTGATTTTTCAATGGTGGTGCGAATGGCGGCGGCATCCCCGCCATATAACCATATTTTATCGGTTAAATTGGGGGCACCAAATTCGCGCCCGCCCTTGCCATCCTTGCCATGACATGATGCACAATTATTGGCGAATAATATTTTGGTCGCGTTTGAAATTTCGCCCTTTTGCTGGCCCGAAATCGTGCGGATATAGGCGGTAAGGTTGTTAATTTCTGTGCCGCTTAAAATCTCGCCAAATGCGGGCATTTGCGATTGGCGGGTTTCGGCATGATCGGGGTTTCTAATCCCATGTTTAATGCTATATTCCAACGAAGCCAAATCGCCGCCCCATAACCAATCATCATCATTTAAATTGGGGTATCCGCTGCCCATACGCACGCCATCTGCGCCCGATCCATGACATTGCACACAATGCACCTTAAACGCTGCGCTGCCGCCCTGTATGGCGGTTTGCATTAACCGTTCATCCTTTGCAATTTCTTCCAAAGGCGTGCTGGCCAATGCAGCCAATATGGGGGCGCGTTCTTTCTCCACCGCTGCCATTTCGGCATGTAATTCTCCCCTGCTGCTCCACCCCAAAACGCCTTTGGTTGCGCTGTTCACCATGGGCCAAGCGGGATATAGGATAACATAGATAACGCCCCAAATGATGGTGGCGTAAAGCGACCATAGCCACCAACGCGGCATGGGGGTATCCAATTCCTGTATGCCATCCCATTCATGGCCAACAGTTTCGGTTCCGGTTGCTTCATCAATATATTTTTTATCCGCCATGTTCATCATCCTTAAAAATCATATGCGCGGCATCATGATGATGTTTTGACGCGCCCTTGCGAAAGGTCCAACCGACCAAAATCAGGAATAATATGCTCATGAATAATAACCCCCAGCTATCGGCCAGGTGGCGCAGGAAATCATAACTCATTTTGCACCTCGCTTTTGTGCTTTTTCAGATGCGGCGGCGGCTTCGGATTGGGCAGATGCCTTTTCCACATCGACCAAAGTGCCCAGCATTTGCAGATAAGCGATTAAGGCGTCCATTTCGGTCACCCTGTTCGGATCGCCATCAAAATCGCGCACCTGTGCCTTTGGATATCTTTTTTGCAAATCGGCGGCGTCGGCATTTGGATTGGCCTGTGCCTGTATATCCGCATTTGCTGCGGCAATTGATTCCTTGCTATAGGGAACACCGACCCGCGATAATGCGGTTAAGTCATTTGACATATTGCCGGTTTTTAATTCCCGATTTGCCATAAAGGCATAGCCTGGCATGATGGATTCAGGCACGACCGAACGTGGGTCGATTAAATGCGCCTTGTGCCATTCATCGCTATATCGTCCGCCAACACGGGCCAAATCCGGCCCTGTGCGTTTTGATCCCCATTGAAATGGGTGATCATACATGCTTTCGGCGGCAAGGCTATAATGGCCATAGCGTTCAACCTCATCACGAAATGGACGGATCATCTGGCTGTGGCAATTATAACATCCCTCGCGCATATAAATATTGCGTCCGGCAAGTTCCAACGGGGTATAGGGCCGCATGCCGTCCACCTTTTCCACTGTATTATCAATCCAAAATAGAGGCGCAATTTCCACAATGCCGCCAATGGCCACGGTGACCAGCGCCAATGCCCCCAACATGGTAACATTACGTTCCAATTTTTTGTGGCTAAACATGCCTTCTTTATTTTTCTGTGTCATGTTCAGTCTCCTTATTCTGCAGGAACGGCGGTGATGATGGGGCGGTCGGTTGCGGCCTCATATGGGGTTTCCGTCATGGGTTTTTCGTCCCTGATTTGCCCCAACAATGTTTTCCACACATTGATTATCATGATGATAAATCCGGCCAGATACATTGCCCCGCCCAATGCACGGATGACATACATGGGGAACATGGCGGTTACCGATTCAACGAAGGAATAAACCAAATATCCATCTGCTCCATATTCGCGCCACATCAACCCTTGCATAATGCCTGCAACCCACATGGATGCTGCGTAAAAAACAATGCCAATGGTGGCGAGCCAGAAATGCCAGTTAATCATGCGCAGCGAATATAAACGTGGCCGACCCCAAAGGCGGGGGACCAGATAATATAGGCAGGCAAAGGTAATCATGCCATTCCATCCCAATGCGCCGCTATGCACATGGCCCACCGTCCAATCGGTATAATGCGACATGGAATTGACCCATTTAATCGACATCATCGGCCCTTCAAATGTGCTCATCCCATAAAAGGCAAGCGCCATCACCATCATGCGGATAATCGGGTCGGTGCGGATTTTTTCCCATGCGCCATTTAATGTCATTAAACCGTTAATCATGCCGCCCCAGCTTGGCATCCATAACACAATGGAAAATACCATGCCCAATGTTTGTGCCCAATCGGGCAATGCTGTGTAATGCAAATGGTGCGGACCGGCCCATATATACAGGAATATTAACGACCAAAAATGGATGATGGACAGCCGATAGCTATATACCGGACGTTCGGCCTGTTTTGGCACAAAATAATACATCATCGCCAAAAATCCGGCGGTAAGGAAAAATCCCACCGCATTATGGCCATACCACCATTGGGTCAGCGCATCTTGAACCCCGGCAAAGGCGGCATAGCTTTTTGAACCAAAAATACTGGCCGGCATGGAAAGATTATTGACCAGATGCAACATGGCAATGGTGATAATAAATGCCAGATAGAACCAATTGGCGACATAAATATGTGGTTCATTACGTTTTACCAATGTGCCAACAAAAACGATTAAATATGCCACCCACACAATGGTGAGCCAAATATCAACATACCATTCGGGTTCGGCATATTCTTTGGCGGCGGTTACACCCATTAAATATCCCGTGGCTGCCAACACAATAAATAGCTGATACCCCCAAAAAACAAAGCGGGCGAGGTCAGGGAAGGCGAGCCTCGCCCGGCAAGTGCGTTGCACGACGTAAAAACTCGTCGCGATTAACGCATTGCCTCCAAAGGCAAAAATAACAGCCGATGTGTGCAGCGGACGCAATCGACCAAAGCTGATATATTCTGAATTCAGGTTCAACGCAGGAAAGGCAAGCTGGCTGGCGATATATAATCCTGCTGTCATGCCCGCCAGTCCCCAAAATAATGTGGCAATCACGCCAAGGCGGATAAGGTCATCATCATAGACCCCCTCATTAGCAGGCATTTTTAATGCACCGCGCGCCAGTGCGCCATAATCCGCCTTTGATATTATCAACCACATGATTAACAGGCATGTCGCGGCAACAATTCCCATATGCACTGCAAATGGCCCATCCACCGCCAATGCCATTGCAATGACTGCGAAAAAAGCCAACACCATCCATCCGCCCGCGCGGAAAACCAATTTATCCATGATATTCTTCCCTGTTCTTCACGGCTTTATGCCATGTTGAATATGGGGAATATGAAACAGGTAAAATTTGATTTCATTGATCTATGTCAAAAATATCCTTGCCCTATATCAATGCAGGCAGATTTTTTTCATGGCAGATAGCGCCTTGTTCAAAAGGAGTATGTTATGAATAAAGCGTTTTTTATGTCATTTGGAATTTTGGTATTTAGTAGTTTTTCACCAGAGGCTCAGGCGCAAATAGGCACAGAGACGGGGGCTGGCGATGTGCAGATTAAATTACTGGCCACTTATGTTATTCCCGATGGTAAAATCACCAAAGTTAAATTGGACAATGTTGGTCTTCCAATGAACAGCCAGACAAAGGCCAATGACAATGTCGTGCCGACCATTGTTGTTGAATATTTTGCGGCGGACAATATTTCAATTGAAACAATTGCTGGCGTGACCCAACATGATGTTGATGGTGTGGATGGATTTGCGGGCGCAGAGGCGGTGTCAAATGCGAAAATTATTCCGGCCACTTTGACGGTAAAATATCATTTTGGTGATGGCAAAGGGTTCAAACCATATGTTGGCGCAGGGCCGAGCTATTTCTTATTTTTAGGGGAAAAATCCGGCGCGACGACGAAAACTCTTGGCGCAAATAAAGTGAAATTGGATGACAGTCTTGGCTTTGCCTTGCAAACGGGTTTTGACCTGCCTTTAAATGAAAATGGGTTGAGCATGTCGTTGGATGCCAAAAGATATTTTCTGAAAACTGATGCCAGCTGGTTTGTGGGGAATAATAAAGTACTTGAAACGCGGCACAAATTGGATCCATGGGTGATAAGCGCTGGGGTGGCTTATCGCTTTTAATGGGTGGTGAGTGGGCGTTGGCTGGTTATGGGATTAACCTGCCAATGCCTCCATCGCATAACGATCATTTATAACCACTTTTCGCCGCGTGGGCAGGTCGATAACACCGTCATTGCGCATGCGGGATAGTTGCCGGCTGGTCGTTTCAATGGTTAAACCCAAAATATTGGCAATTTGCTGCCTGTCAAAAGGCAGGATGAAATCGTCCAAAAATGCCTCGCTTTTGCAATTATTGGCAGCCAGACGTTCAGAGAGAACCAATAAAAATGTCGCAATTTTTGCGCTGGCGCTTTTATGGCCCAACATGGCAAGCCAATGGCGGGTTTGGTCCAACCCGTTTAATGATTGTTCCAGCAATTTTTGTTGCAAATCGGGATGGCTTGCGGAAAATTGTTCAAAATCACTACGCCCAAAAACACATAATTTTGTGTCGGTTACTGCGGTGATGGTAAAGGGGTTTTTTGTGCCAAATGGGCGGCCCACAAATTCCGATTCAAATAATATGCCGACAATTTGTTCGTCACCATTTTCATTATTGGTGGAAAGTTTCAAAACGCCGTTTAATATATTGGCGACGATGACGGATGCCTCACCCTCCCACAATAAAATATCGCCAGCTTTTAATGTTTTTTTGTGACCCATATTGGACAATATCGCAAGTTCATCGGGGTTTAGTCCGGCGCAAATGGCGCGATTTCGCACAACACATTCTGAACAATCCATCATAATTTTTTAAGCCTAGGTTGTTTTAAGCCACAAGGCCATATGAATTTTAACATTTAAGGATGCAAAATTTGCAATTTGAGATTAAAAATATTGGAGCCTAGGCCAAGGAGAAAATAAAACTCCCCGCAGGCGGAGCATATTTTTAGAATAAAAGAAAATATTGGAGCCTAGGCCAAGGAGATAATAAAACTCCCCGAACCCCTGACCTCTAATGTGCCAGGAGGAGCGGGCTGCCTTTATTTATAGAATAATGGTGGAGCCTAGGGGAGTCGAACCCCTGACCTCTACACTGCCAGTGTAGCGCTCTACCAGCTGAGCTAAGGCCCCATTAGAACCAACATATTGTTGGTTATTGGTGCAGCGCGTCTAAACCGAGCCGCTATATAATTGCAAGCGCGAAATGCGCACTACACCATTTTTTATTATTTTTATTGCGGATTGGCCCGCAACTTTATCAATTATCGTCTTTATTATCGTCATCGTCGGTTTTGGTCACGCCGATATCATCATCCGTGCCCAAATCGACATCATTGTCCGGCGAATCATCATCATCGACGCTATCTACATCAATGTCCAAATCATCATCAGCCAAATCGGCATCGTCTTTTTTCTTATCTTCTTCAAATGGCATTGGTTGTTTTGATTTCAAAACAGGCTCTGCATGCCATTTTTCGCCGCATTCAATGCATTCGATTGGTTCTTCATTGCCCAAATCGTAAAAGCGCGTGCCGCATTTTGGGCAGGTTCTTTTGGTTCCCCATTCAGCTTTTACCATAATATGTCCTTATCCTTTTAAACCTTTTATATTTAAGCCTTCTTTGTTTAAGGCTTGCACATATGTTTCGCGTGCGACTCATATTAAAAAATGTGACACATGCTATTATAAAATTTTGCCGCCCTTGCCATGCTTTCGTGCCGCTGTCAAAAACTGTCTTACTATTTTGATGGCTTGACGATAATTTATCAAGGCTGCAAAGCGAGGCAGCAAAGAAATTTTTCATTGAAAGTAAAGTTATGAGCGATGTTCACCCTATCCCACGGGAATTTATTGGATCGGGGCCATTATCTGGCACGGTAAAGGTGCCGGGCGATAAAAGTATTTCGCATCGTTCGTTAATGTTTAGCGCATTGGCCGTGGGCCATAGCCAGGTTTCCGGTTTGTTGGAGGGAGAGGATGTCCTGTCCACCGCCGCAGCGCTGCGTGCCATGGGCGCAAGGATAGAGCGCGGCGATGATGGCATTTGGCATATTGATGGTGTGGGTGTGGGCAGTTTGTTACAGCCTACAACGCCGCTTGATATGGGCAATAGCGGTACATCGGCCCGTTTGTTGATGGGTTTGGTGGCCAGCCATGCCATTGATACAATTTTCATTGGGGATGATAGCCTGTCTAAACGGCCCATGGGGCGTGTTTCGGTGCCATTATCGCAAATTGGTGCGCAATTTTCCGGTACTAATGGCGATTATCTGCCCATGACGGTAAAAGGGGTAATTGGCGCTGCGCCCATTCAATATCGCCTGCCTATTGCCTCTGCTCAGGTGAAATCCGCCATGATGTTGGCCGCGCTGAACATATCAGGGGTAAGCGAGATTATTGAGCCCATCGCCACCCGCGATCATAGTGAGAGGATGTTGCGCGGATTTGGCGCAGATTTAAAGGTGGAGCAGGATGAAGATGGCACGCGGCATATTTTTGTGCGCGGAGAGGCTGAGTTAAAGCCGCAAAATATCGATGTGCCGGGCGATCCATCTTCGGCGGCATTTCCGGTTGTGGCGGCGTTAATCACCCCGGGAAGCGAGGTCCGTGTGACCAATGTGGGGATGAACCCAACCCGCACCGGCATTTACAAAATGTTGATTGAAATGGGCGCTGATTTAACATTTGTAAATGAACGCGAAGTGGGCGGTGAACCAGTAGCAGATATTATTGCAAAATATTCATCGCTTAGCGGTATCGACGTCCCGCCGGAAATTGCCCCCAGCATGATTGATGAATTCCCGATATTCTTTGTCGCGGCCAGCATGGCAAAAGGACGCACCATGACCAGCGGGCTTGACGAATTGCGGGTCAAGGAAAGCGATCGTTTGGCATTGATGGCCGCAGGATTGGCTGCCATTGGCGCACGGGTGAAAGAAGTTGAGGACGGCCTTATCATCGATGGTAGTGATGGCGAAGCATTGGCTGGCGGCGCAATGATAAATAGTGCGTTGGACCACCGCATCGCGATGAGCTTTGCCGTGGCGGGGCAAAATTGCCTCAATCCTGTTGCCGTTGATGATATATCACCCATCGCGACCAGCTTTCCGACATTTGAAAAAATGATGGAGGAATTGGCAAATGGGTGAGTATATTTCCAGTTTCGCCGCCGATATTATTGGATTTGTGGGTAGCTTCTTTATTGTCGCTGCCTTTGCCTATAGCAATGTAACAAAGGCCATGAATGTTTTATTGTTTAATATCCTGAACCTTATTGGCGCGGCATTATTGACCATATCTTTGACGGTGAATTTCAATTTGCCCACCATGGTTTTGGAAATAATTTGGATGGCAATTGCAACATTTGGCATAGCAAAGGCGTTGATTGAACGCCGCAAAAATAATGCGGCAAAGCAGTAAATGGCGGGTTCATTTTACCAGATTTAATATATGAATATTATTTTAGGATATTGGATATGAAAAGAAAATTTATAACTTTGATGGCTTTGTCATTTTTTGGCTTTGCGGCGCTTAATAATGGTTCGGGTGCATATGCGCATAATATGGCGCAGGATGAATTTGTTATTTCAAAGGCGGAGGCCGCAATGGCGGAAAAGGCATTGTTTAGCTTTTCCACCTATGCATGGGAGGCAAAATTTGAAGATATCAAAGAGGATTTGACCATTGTTCAAGGTCCGGAATGCCATAGCATGGCGGATTACCGCAATGATTGCGGCTTTTTCGACCAAAATATGGTGGAACATTATTTTTGGGATGATGATATGATTTTGGTGGTCAAATCTGTATCGACCAAAAATTTTAACGGTAAAGAAATACGGGCATTGGGAATTGGCAAGGCGCGGGATAAAGATAATGTAGTGGCCAATGTGCAAAAATTCCTGCCCGATGCTAAAATGACCTGCTTGTCTGCGGATGAAGCGGGGCAGGGTGACGGAATTTCTTCATGTGGGGCAGAGATGGGGGAGGGGTGGTTCACCCTATTATTTGATTCCAATAATCAATTAATTTCTGCCCGTATGGATGCATATCATTTCACATGATTATTGCGGTTGATGGTCCAACAGCCTCTGGCAAAGGCACAATAGCAAAGGCACTTTCCGCGCATTATGGCCTGCCCCATTTGGACACGGGGTTGCTTTACCGTGCGGTTGGGCGTCAGGTTGAAATAAATGGCGGCAATCCGGATAATATATCGGATGCATTGGCCGCCTGTTATTTTGATGAGGCATTGTTGAACGACCCGATTTTGCGCAGTGAGCATATTGGCGGTTTTGCGAGTCGGGTGTCGGTTCATGTCGATGTTCGCCGTGCATTGGATCAAAGGCAGCGGGATTTTGCGCATCAAATTGGCGGCGCATTATTGGATGGTCGCGATATTGGCACGGTCATCGCGCCGGATGCTGATGCGAAATTATTTATCACAGCATCACCCGAAACCCGCGCAAAACGGCGCTTTGATGAAATGATGCGGCATGGCGCAGATGTGGTTTATGATGATATTTTGGCCGATATTATAAAAAGGGATGAACGCGACATTGGCCGTGCGGCCGCGCCGCTGATCATGGCAGACGATGCACACTTGCTAGATACAAGCAATCTCGCTATAGACGCAGCCGTTCAGCGTGCAATTGCAATGGTGGACGATATATTGAACGGCGCGGTATAATTTTTTTATAGATTTATCACACCAATCGATGATGATTTTTTCGTGACGACCATCGGCAAACTGGCATGATGGGCGGCCACGAAATTTTGTCATGCATATATATCGGTCATGGTGTGATTTTATGTTGAATATTTCGGCGGCATTCGGCCACCGGGATATTTTGGTCAAAGACCACCGGAACCAACCGGTTGGCCAGAAAAAACATTTATGTAAGGAATTTTTATATGGCAAGTTCGCCTACCCCCACGAGGGACGATTTTGAAGCAATGTTAAATGACGCGCTTGGCGGCGCGGATGGCGGTTTCGAAGGCCGCGTAGTAAAAGGCACAGTGACCCTGATCGAAAATGATCATGCGGTTATCGACGTTGGCCTTAAATCAGAGGGCCGCGTTCCTTTACGCGAATTTTCTACCCCAGGTAAGAAAACAGAATTAAATGTTGGCGACGAAGTCGAAGTTTTCGTTGATCGCATCGAAAATGTAAATGGCGAAGCCATGTTGTCGCACGATCGTGCGCGCCGCGAAGCTGCTTGGGATAAGTTGGAAGGCGAATTTGAAGCTGAAAACCGCGTTGATGGCATTATTTTTGGCCGCGTAAAAGGTGGCTTTACCGTTGATTTGGGCGGCGCAGTGGCATTTTTGCCCGGCAGCCAAGTTGATGTGCGCCCCGTGCGCGATGTTGGCCCATTGATGGATATTGCCCAGCCTTTCGTCATTTTGAAAATGGATCGTCGCCGTGGGAATATCGTTGTTTCACGCCGCGCCATTTTGGAAGAAACCCGCGCAGAACAACGCAGCGGCCTCATCCAATCATTGACCGAGGGTCAAGTAACCGAGGGTGTTGTTAAAAACATCACCGATTATGGTGCATTTGTTGACTTGGGCGGCATTGATGGCCTGCTCCATGTTACCGACATCAGCTATAAGCGTATCAACCACCCAAGCGAAATTATTGCCATTGGCGATACAGTGAAGGTGCAAATCGTTCGCATCAACCGCGACACACAGCGTATTTCACTTGGCATGAAGCAGCTTGAAAGCGATCCATGGGAGGGCGCAATTGCGAAATATCCTGTTGGCGCACGTTTAAGCGGTGCTGTCACCAACATCACCGAATATGGCGCATTCATTGAATTGGAAGCTGGCATTGAAGGTCTTGTCCATGTTTCAGAAATGAGCTGGACCAAGAAAAATGTACATCCTGGTAAAATTGTTTCCACCAGCCAAGAAGTTGATGTTGTTGTTTTGGACGTTGATTTGGACAAACGCCGCATTTCACTTGGCCTGAAACAAGCTCAAGATAATCCATGGGAAGCATTCTCACAAAAATTCCCTGTGGGCACCGAAGTTGAAGGCGAAGTTAAAAACGCCACCGAATTTGGTTTGTTCATCGGACTTGACGGTGATGTTGACGGCATGGTCCACATGTCAGACATCGCATGGGGCATTAGCGGCGAAGACGCGCTTCACCTGCACCGCAAGGGCGAAATGGTGAAGGCTGTGGTTCTTGACATTGATGCTGAAAAGGAACGTATTTCTTTGGGCATTAAGCAGCTTGAAAAAGGTGCGCCAGCCGCTGCAGGTGCTGCTGATACTTCGGGTCTTAAGAAAGGTGCGACTGCAACGGTTACCGTTCTTGAGGTTCGTGATGGCGGGCTTGAAGTGCAAGTTGGTGAAGATGGAGCAACTGGTTTCATCAAACGTACCGACCTTGGCCGTGATCGTGATGAGCAACGTCCTGATCGTTTCCAAAATGGACAAAAACTTGACGCAATGGTTATTGGTTTTGACCGTTCGAAGAAACCTAATTTCTCTGTAAAGGCGCTACAATTGGCCGAAGAGAAGCAAGCTGTTGAGCAATATGGTTCATCAGATTCAGGTGCAAGCCTTGGCGATATTTTGGGCGCAGCCCTTAAAAAAACCAAGGATTGATTCGCCGAATCGATTGAAATATAAAATAATTTAGACAAAGGCCGTTCCTATAAATTAGGGCGGCCTTTTTCATATTGTCTTAATTTAAGACAGTGGTTGCCTTGGCAAACTAATATTTGTCAAATGTAAAAAAATTTGTTACTTTCACGATAGTAAGTAAGGTAAAGCCCTCAAATAGAAAAATATAAAGCGCATAGAGGAACTGAGAAATGATTAGGTCAGAACTTGTAAAATTAGTAGAGGATGAAAATCCCGGTCTAAAAAATGACGAAGTAGAAAAAATTGTTGATGTGTTTTTTAATCAAATAACACAGAAATTGGCCGATGGTGGCCGTGTGGAATTGCGCGGATTTGGTGCATTTTCAACCCGCCAGCGCGAAGCGCGCAAGGGCCGCAACCCACGTACGGGCGAAAGTGTGGACGTGCCGGCAAAGTCGGTCCCGCATTTTAAGCCCGGTAAAGAAATTCGCGAAAAATTAAATGATTGATGTGATTTAAGCAGTTTTTTTTAGGCTGCTTAAAAAACTTTTCATTTTTGTGTAATTTTTATTGGACTTCGCGCCATCTTCGAATATAGCGCGCATGTGGATTGCGGGCGTGGCGGAATGGTAGACGCTACGGACTTAGACACATAAAAATTGAGTGCGCCCTTGGAAATGAGGGACGTAGAACTGCTCAAATTCGGGGAAGCCTGTAAAATGGTAATCCCGAGCCAAGCCTCATGAAAGTGGGGAAGGTGTAGAGACTAGACGGGCAGCATCTAAAGCGGGGAGTATAATCTTTCCGCCATGATGAAGGGATAGTCCAGACCACAAATGTGGTGGCTTCTTTTTTTTTAAAGGAGCAATCACAGCGGCGAAAGCCGTAGTAGGTAAGAAAATCCGTTGAGCATTTGCTCGTGGGGGTTCGAGTCCCCCCGCCCGCACCACGAACCACCTCCCATTATATCCGATAATTTTTTGGGCCACGTCCCAAAGGGTATATTTATGTCAAAAATCGGGGCATAAATTCATATCCACGTTTAAGCGCAAATTGCGCCACATGGTAAGACTTTGTCCTAAGGGGCAATTTTTGCTATTCTTAAACTCTCCATTGGAATAGTTTCAAAATATACTATAAGCTGTTTCAAATAGCGTAATTTGGAGCAGATAAGATGATAGCAACACCTGATTTTGATTTTGGACTTGGCGAAATGGCGGATGAAATTCGCAATTTGGTGCGCCGATATGCTGATGACAAAATCATGCCGCTTGCTGCAAAAATTGATGCGGATGACTGGTTTCCGCGCGATGAATTATGGGCCGAAATGGGCGCTCTTGGCCTGCATGGAATCACCATTAAAGCAGAAGATGGCGGCCTTGGCCTTGGTTATTTGGAACATGTTATTGCGGTGGAGGAGGTAAGCCGTGCCTCCGCATCCATTGGTTTATCCTATGGTGCGCACAGTAATTTATGCGTCAACCAAATTGGCCGTTGGGGCAATGCGGAGCAAAAGGCAAAATATCTGCCCAAATTAATTTCTGGCGAGCATGTCGGATCATTGGCGATGAGCGAAGCCGGCGCGGGCAGTGACGTGGTGTCGATGAAATTACGCGCCGATGCCGCCACCAAAAATGGCCAAAATGGATATATATTAAACGGCACAAAATTTTGGATTACCAATGCCAGCCATGCCGATGTGTTGGTGGTATATGCCAAAACCGCGCCAGAGGCGGGTTCGCGCGGCATATCTGCATTTTTAATCGAAAAAGATTTTGACGGTTTTTCCATTGGTCAGAAAATTGACAAGGTGGGGATGCGCGGGTCGCCCACGGCGGAATTGGTGTTTAATGATTGTTTTGTGCCTGCGGAAAATTTAATGGGACCCACCCATGGCGGTGTGGGTGTTTTAATGTCGGGGCTTGATTATGAACGGGTGGTTTTGTCTGGTTTGCAATTGGGCATTATGCAGGCATGCTTGGACGTGGTTATCCCCTATGTCCGTGAACGCAAACAATTTGGCCAGCCCATTGGCACATTTCAATTGATGCAGGCAAAGGTGGCGGACATGTATGTCGCGCTGCAATCGGCCCGTGCCTATAGCTATGCCGTGGCAAAGGCATGTGATGCGGATCAAACCACGCGTTTTGATGCGGCGGGCGCGATTTTATTGGCATCGGAAAATGCGGTAAAGGTATCGTTGGAGGCGATACAGGCGCTTGGCGGGGCCGGTTATACCAAGGATTGGCCGGTGGAACGTTTTATGCGCGATGCAAAATTGCTGGACATTGGGGCAGGAACAAATGAGATTAGACGCATGTTAATTGGCCGTGAGTTAATTGGAGCAAATGGATGAGCGCACCTGTCCTAGGAAGTAAAATTGTCCTTGAAAGCGAAGAGGCAATTGCCAATGCCGCGCATAATATCGCGTTAAAAAATGATTTGCAGGCAAAGGTTGCTATGGCCGCATTGGGGGGCAGTGAAAAATCAAGAGAGCGTCATGTATCGCGCGGTAAATTATTGCCGCGTGAACGGGTGGAGCGCCTGCTTGATCCCGGTTCACCCTTTCTTGAAATTGGGCAGCTTGCGGCCAATGGCATGTATGAGGGCGATGTGAATGGCGCGTCGCTTATCGCCGGAATTGGCAGGGTTTCGGGCCGACAAGTGATGATTTTGTGCAATGACGCCACGGTAAAGGGCGGCACATATTATCCCATGACAGTCAAAAAACATTTGCGGGCGCAGGAAATCGCCATGGAAAATCGCCTGCCCTGTATTTATTTGGTGGATAGCGGCGGGGCGAATTTACCGCATCAGGATGAAGTTTTTCCCGATAGGGAGCATTTTGGGCGTATTTTCTTTAATCAGGCAAATATGTCGGCAATGGGCATTACCCAAATTGCATGTGTGATGGGCAGCTGCACCGCAGGGGGCGCATATGTGCCCGCCATGTCGGATGAAACCGTGATTGTGCGTAATCAAGGCACAATATTTCTGGCCGGCCCGCCATTGGTGAAGGCAGCAACGGGCGAGGAAATAAGCGCGGAGGATTTGGGCGGCGGCGACCTGCACGGAAAAAAATCTGGCGTGGTGGATCATATTGCCGAAAATGACGAACATGCATTGACCATCGTGCGCGACATCATATCGCATTTGGGCAAAGCTGCCATTCCCAATGTAGATATAAAACAGCCGCGTCTGCCCAAATTTGACCCCGAAGAATTATATAGCATCATCCCGTCAGATGTTCGTGCGCCCTATGATGTGCATGAAGTGATTGCGCGGATTGTCGATGGCAGTGAATTTCATGAATTTAAGGCAAATTTTGGCACGACTTTAGTATGTGGTTTTGCCCATATTTGGGGCAAGCCCGTGGCGATTTTGGCCAATAATGGTGTGTTATTTTCCGAAAGTGCACAAAAAGGGGCGCATTTCATTCAATTGGCACAACAACGCGGCACGCCTTTATTATTCCTGCAAAATATTTCTGGTTTCATGGTGGGCGGTAAATATGAGGCCGAGGGCATTGCCAAACATGGGGCAAAATTGGTGACCGCCGTGGCCACCGCCCGCGTGCCGAAAATAACGCTGTTAATCGGCGGCAGTTTCGGTGCGGGCAATTATGGCATGTGCGGGCGGGCATATTCGCCCCGTTTCCTATTCACTTGGCCCAATGCACGCATATCGGTGATGGGCGGGGAACAGGCGGCCAGCGTACTTGCCACCGTGCACCGCGATGCCGATAAATGGAGCGCGGAGGAGACAGAGGCGTTTAAAGCGCCCATTCGCCAAAAATATGAAGATGAGGGCAATCCATATTATGCCACTGCTCGGCTGTGGGATGATGGGGTGATTGATCCGGCGCAAACGCGCGATGTTTTGGGGCTTGCATTGGACGCCGCGTTAAACGCACCGGTTGAGGAGGGCGCTAAATTCGGCGTGTTTCGGATGTGATGGAAAAGCGTGATCAAGATAAGTTGTTAACTCCACCAACTGCACCTCAAGAGTCTAATGAATTAAAATGCAAAAGGCAATCAAATTGGCTTGTCCCTTCATTATTTGGTTCTTTGGCATTTGCGGGTATGTTCATCGCTTATTTGCTAGGTCAGCAGTCGAATGAACGGCCGTCATCAACCACGATTGTAACTCAGCCTGTTAAGTCGATTCAGTCAAAGATAGAGGAAATTCCGATTGCTAAACCGCGGACCGATCCAGAAAAACCTATCCAACTGCTAATTACCGCAATTAAGTCAAGCGATAGTGAGAAACTTGATATGGGGTGCTCGTGTGGCTTTACTGCGAACAAAAATGAATACTTGATTGTTTCTAGCGAAACTGCAATTTTCAGGGTAAATGGTGACGCTAAAATCTGCCAGATTTCAACACAAGAATTTGAAGACCTTTATGATAACGAAGGGGATTTTAATTGTGGAAGCTATAAGGTAGCAATAAGCGGTCGAGGTGAAGTTATTCCTGGCTATGACGGCTACAGCCAAAAGGCAAGGCTCCGAATTGAGAAGGACTCTTTAACTAAAGTGATGTCTGGCAAGTGGCTTTGTGGGTGCTAGCATGATTACCTCCCTCCTCATCACAAAACGCGGCGAAGTTGGCTATGTGAAAAATACATATAGAGCAGCTGCATGATACAGCCCGACCGTCATGATGAATTTATGCCGCATCCATTCAAGGATTTTGAAACAAGGTCGAATTGGTAAAAGCATTACAAGTAAAATAATAACAGGAATGAAAAAATGATTACCTCCCTCCTCATCGCCAATCGCGGCGAAATTGCATGCCGGATTATTCGCACCGCGCGTAAAATGGGCATCAGGACGATTGCGGTATATTCCGACGCGGATGCACGGGCGCTGCATGTGCGTATGGCGGATGAGGCGGTGCATATTGGCCCATCTGCGGTGGCGGAAAGCTATCTTGTTGGGGATAAAATTATTGCGGCGGCGAAGCAGACGGGGGCGCAGGCAATCCATCCTGGCTATGGCTTTTTATCCGAAAATGCCGAATTTGCGCAAAGCGTTATTGATGAGGGTTTAATCTGGGTTGGTCCAAATCCTGCCAGCATCACCGCCATGGGGTTAAAGGACGCCGCCAAAAAATTAATGGATGATGCAGGCGTGCCGACTACGCCTGGATATATGGGCGATAATCAGGACGCAGAATTTTTGGCCGCACGGGCAGATGAAATTGGCTATCCCGTTTTAATTAAGGCGGTGGCCGGCGGCGGCGGCAAGGGGATGCGTAAGGTTGAAAAGGCGAGCGATTTTGCCGATGCCTTATTATCTTGCCGGCGCGAGGCAAAGGCCAGTTTCGGCAATGATATTGTGCTGATTGAAAAATGGATTGAAAGCCCGCGCCATATAGAGGTGCAGGTTTTTGGCGACAAGCATGGCAATATTGTCCATTTATTTGAACGTGATTGTTCGCTGCAACGCCGCCATCAAAAGGTGATTGAGGAAGCACCCGCCCCCGGCATGGATGAGGAAACAAGGCAAAAATTATGCGCGGCGGCGGTAAAGGCGGCCAAGGCGGTTGATTATGTGGGGGCAGGGACGATTGAGTTTATCGCCGATGGGTCAAGCGGCCTTAACGCGGATAAAATTTGGTTCATGGAAATGAACACCCGTCTGCAGGTGGAACATCCCGTGACCGAGGAAATAACGGGTGTTGATTTGGTTGAATGGCAGTTGCGCGTGGCCAGTGGTGAGCCATTGCCCCTGCGCCAAGAGGATTTGGCCATTGACGGCCATGCGATAGAGGTGCGTTTATATGCCGAAGATCCAGTGAAAGGATTTTTACCCAGCGTAGGTAGGTTGGAACAATATTATCTTCCCGAAGATATGGTTCGGGTGGATAGCGGGGTGGAGGAAAATTCGCTTATCTCCCCCCATTATGACCCGATGATTTCAAAATTAATCGCCCATGCGGATAATCGCACAGACGCGATATATAAGATGTTAGATGCCATAGAAGGAACGGCGGTCTGGCCGGTAAAATCCAATAGCGCTTTTTTATATTTGGCCATGGATAGTGAAGAATTTAAAGCAGGTGATGTCACCACATCCTTTATTGCGGATAGGGGCGATGCGCTTATTCCCGCATCTACGCCTGATACGGAAATATTGGGACAGGCGGCAAGGGCATTGGCCGATAATTATGCCGATCAATCACACCATAGCAGGGATAATGAGTTGATCGAAGGTTTCCGATTAAACGCGCCCAGCAATAGCAAAATCAACCTAATGTGTGATGGGGCCCATTATCAATTGGATAAAATTTCCGATTTTGGGGGGAGTATCTATACTTCCTTAATTTCCCCGTCATTGGCGCTGGTTACAAAAAATGGCAACAGCTTTGCCATTGGCTTGCCGCGATTTAATGCGGGGCAGGCAGCTGGCGGTGATGGCGCGATTATATCACCCATGCCGGGCAAGATTATCTCGGTCGATGTGGCGGAGGGGCAAAGCGTGGTAAAGGGGCAGAAACTCCTCACCCTAGAGGCGATGAAGATGGAACATGGCATGACCGCGCCATTTGATGGGGTGGTCGAAACATTAAATGCCCAAATTGGGGGACAGGTTCAGGTTGATGCCCTGTTGGTGAAAATTACGGCAAAGGATGCAGCATAATGGCGGGTAAATTTTTTGATGAATGGCAAATGGGCGAAACCATTTTGCATGATATTCGCCGCACGGTGACCGAAACCGATAATTTATTATTCACCACCATGACGCATAATCCGCAACCATTGCATTTGGATGTGGAGGCCGCAAAGGCCAGCGAATTTGGACAAATTTTGGTCAATGGCACATTTACATTCAGCCTGATGGTCGGCCTATCCGTCGGCGATACCACATTGGGCACGTTGGTCGCCAATTTGGGTTATGATAAACTTATCATGCCCAAACCGGTATTTTTGGGCGATACTTTAAGGGCAGAAAGCGAAATTATCGGTTTAAAGGAGAGCAAATCACGCCCCAATGCGGGCATTGTTACATTTTTGCACCGCGCGATTAATCAACGTGATGAAATTGTCTGCCAATGCGAACGCAGCGCCTTGATAAAGAAAAAGGCGGCGTCATGAATTTGCGGTCATTATTATTCGTTCCCGCCGATCGCCCCGAACGCTTTGCCAAGGCGGCGGGTAGCGGCGCGGACGCCATCATTATCGATTTGGAAGATAGCGTTTCCCTGTCCAACAAAGAAATGGGGCGCGAAGCGGCGGCCAATTGGCTGCAACAAAATGATGGCACGGTAAAAAGCTTTGTGCGCGTCAACCCAATGGGCAGCGGCATGACATTGGCGGATTTGGAAGCGGTATTGCCGCATATGCCCGATGGCATCGTCCTGCCCAAGGCGGAGGGGGCGGCATCGGTTCAATGGCTGCGTTCCTTAATGCCTGCCATTCGCGCCTCAGGTGAATTTCCGTCCATTTTACCCATTGCCACCGAAACCCCGCGCGGAGTGTTTGAATTGGGCAGCTTTGGCCAATGCGGCAATGATATAATGGGGATAAGCTGGGGCGCGGAGGATTTACCCGCCGCCATTGGTGCGGCAACATCACGCGAGGCGGATGGGCGATATACCCCGCCATATGAAATGGTGCGGTCATTATGCCTATTTGCGTCGCATAGTGCAGGCGCGGCGGCCATTGACACTGTTTTTCCCAATATAAAGGATGAGGATGGATTGACCGCCTATGCCGCGCGCGCGGCGCGTGATGGCTTTACCGGCATGATGGCCATTCATCCCGCGCAGGTGGCGATAATAAATAAAGCATTTACACCGACAAAAGAGCAATTAGAAAAGGCAATAGCAATTGTGGAAGCCTTTACAACCAACCCAAATGCAGGTGTATTGCAAGTGGATGGCCAAATGGTCGATGCCCCGCATTTAAAGGCGGCACAAAAAATATTGGAGCGAGCAAAATTATGAAGAAACTTTTTCCAAATGCAGCCGCCGCGTTGGAAGGCGTGCTGCACAATGATATGTTAATCGCCAGCGGCGGTTTTGGCCTATGCGGCCTGCCCGAACGTTTGTTGGACGCCATCAGGGACAGCGGGGTTACAGGATTAACCTTTGCTTCCAATAATGCAGGCATTGATAATGAAGGCATTGGCAAATTGCTTCGCACGCGGCAGGTGAAAAAGATGATCTCCAGCTATGTAGGGGAAAATAAGGAATTTGAACGGCAATTTTTGGCCGGCGAGTTAGAGGTTGAATTTTGCCCGCAGGGGACTTTGGCCGAACGGATGCGCGCGGGCGGCGCAGGCATTCCTGGATTTTACACCAAAACGGGCGTGGGCACTCAGGTGGCTGAGGGTAAGGAAGTGAAAAATTTTGACGGCCAAGATTATATTTTGGAACGCGGGATTTTTGCCGACCTTGCCATTGTAAAGGCATGGAAAGCGGATGAAAGCGGCAATTTAATTTTCCGTAAAACCGCACGTAATTTTAACCTGCCCGCCGCGACATGTGGTAAAATTTGCGTGGTGGAGGTGGAAGAAATTGTCCCCGTGGGCAGCCTTGACCCCGATAGCATCCATTTGCCCGGCGTTTATGTGCAGCGGATGATTGTCGGCGCACCATATGACAAACAAATTGAATTTCGCACGGTTAGAGAAAGAGACGCGGCATGAGCTGGACAAGAGATGATATGGCAGCGCGCGCTGCAAAGGAATTAAAAGACGGCTATTATGTTAATTTGGGCATTGGCATTCCCACTTTGGTGGCCAACCATATTCCCCACGGCGTTGAGGTGACATTGCAAAGCGAAAATGGCATGTTGGGCATTGGGCCATTCCCCTATGCGGGGGAGGAGGATGCCGATTTAATCAATGCGGGCAAACAAACGATTAGCGAACTGCCGCAAAGCGCCTATTTCGACAGCGCGGCCAGCTTTGCCATGATACGCGGCGGGCATATTGACTTAACCGTATTGGGCGCGATGGAGGTGGCGCAAAATGGCGACATCGCCAATTGGATGATTCCGGGCAAGATGATAAAGGGCATGGGCGGGGCAATGGACCTTGTCGCGGGGGTGAAAAAAATCATCGTGGTGATGGAACATAATGCCAAGGATGGCAGCCCGAAATTCATCCCGCAATGCACTTTACCGCTGACGGGTAAAAATGTGGTGGATATGATTATTACCGACCTTTGCGTGTTCCAACGCGATAATCATGACAGCGCGTTTAAACTAATCGAACTGGCCCCTGGGGTTAGCGCGGATGAAGTGGCGGCAAAAACAACGGCGCAATTTATCAACGCATTGTAAAAATAAATTTCACCAAAATATTTCGGCCTAATCCGGTGGTTTATATCGCCAGATTGGGCCGTTTTTATTGGGGAATATTTAGTAAAAAAGCAGTAATAAAGCAGTAATAAAGTCAAAGGCAAAATCCACTATGATATTTTACCATATCGCACAGGCATAATATAGATGAAGCTTGACTAACCCTTTATTCAGAATAATGAATATCCCTGTGTTAAAATATTGGAAAAGAGAAAAAAAGTGACTGGGCATCAACAACGCGACGAATTGCACCGTAAAATCTGGGCAATTGCCAATGAGGTGAGGGGCGCGGTTGACGGATGGGATTTTAAGCAATTCGTACTTGGCGCACTTTTTTATCGCTTTATCAGCGAGAATTTCACGACATATATTGAGGCGGGCGACGATAGCGTCAACTACGCGGCGATGTCCGACAGCGCCATTCCCGATGCGGTGAAGGTCGATGCGATCAAGACCAAGGGTTACTTCATCGCGCCAAGCCAGCTGTTCACCAATGTTGCAAAACATGCCAATAACAACGAAAGCCTCAATACTGACTTAGCCGCGATATTCAAGGCCATCGAAGGATCCGCCAATGGGCATTCGTCCGAAGAGGACATTAAGGGCCTGTTCTCTGACTTTGACACCACCAGCAACCGGCTGGGCAACACGGTGAAGGACAAGAATGCGCGGCTGGCGAAGGTTCTTAAAGGGGTGGAGAGCCTGACCCTCAAGTTTGAAGACGCCAAGGGCGACCTGTTTGGCGATGCCTATGAGTATCTGATCTCCAACTACGCCGCCAATGCGGGCAAATCGGGCGGGGAGTTCTTTACCCCTGAGCACGTTTCCAAACTGATCGCGCAACTGGCCGTGCACGGGCAGAGCAGCGTCAACAAGATTTACGATCCAGCCGCCGGATCAGGCTCGCTGCTGTTGCAGGCCAAGAAGCATTGCGGCGATCACTTCATCGAAGACGGCTATTTCGGGCAAGAGATCAACTACACCACCTACAACCTTGCCCGCATGAATATGTTCTTGCACAATATTAATTATGACAAGTTCAACATCCAAAACGGCAATACGCTGGAACAGCCGCACTTCCTTGATGAGCGGCCCTTTGATGCCATCGTCTCAAATCCGCCTTATTCGGTCCGGTGGAAGGGGGACGAAGATCCCACGCTGATCAATGATGATCGCTTTGCGCCTGCTGGCGTGCTGGCCCCAAAGTCAAAGGCGGACTTTGCCTTTGTGCTGCACGCGCTGCATTATCTTTCGCCCAAGGGGCGGGCGGCCATCGTTTGCTTTCCCGGCATTTTCTATCGCGGCGGGGCAGAGCAGAAAATCCGCAAACATCTGGTCGACAGCAATGTGGTGGAAAGCGTGATCGCGCTTGCGCCCAATTTGTTTTTCGGCACCACAATTGCGGTCAACATATTGGTGCTGGCGAAGAACAAGCGTGACTCGAAAATCCAGTTTATCGATGCCAGCGGCGAGGAGTTTTTCGCCAAGAAGACCAACACCAATGAGATGAGCGATGCCCACATTGCCCGCATTTTGGAGATTTTCGCCAGCAAGGCGAATGAGCCGCACATTGCCGAGACGGTTGACCAGCAGCGCGTAATTGATGCGGATTATAATTTGTCGGTCAGCGCCTATGTCGAGCCAAAAGACACCCGCGAGGTGGTGGACATAGCCAAGCTCAATGCAGAGCTAAAAACGACTGTTGCGAAGATTGACCGGCTGCGCAGCGACATTGATGCGATAGTCGCGGAGATCGAGGCGTGAGCGAGGCGCGCTTAAGCGATTTGGGCTTCCTTGAGAAGCTGCTCGATGGCGCTGAGGTTGAGTGGGTGCCGCTGGGGGAATTGACAACCGTCAAGGCGGGACAATCGGTCAGCAAGAATTTAATTGCCGAAAACCCCGGAGATTTTCCAGTCATCAACAGCGGGGTTAAGCCGCTTGGCTATGCTAATGTGTGGAACACCGAGAACGATCCGATTGGTGTTACTACAAGGGGCGCTGGAGTAGGTTCCATCACTTGGCAGGAAGGGAAGTACTTTCGCGGAAACCTGAATTATTCTGTCAGTGTGAAGTCAGGCGCCAGCTTGGCCGTCAGATTTTTGTATCATCTACTGCTTGAGATGCAGACCGAGATACATTCGCTTTGCACCTTTGATGGGATTCCGGCGCTCAACGCCGGAAGGCTGAAGGGTCTGTCGATCCCAATCCCTTGCCCGAAGGAGCCGGAGAAGTCGCTGGCGATACAAAGGGAGATTGTGCGGATTTTGGACAGCTTCACCCAGCTGACCGCCGAGCTGACCGCCGAGCTTGCCATGCGCAAAAAACAATATAACCACTATCGCGATAGTCTCCTGACCTTTGAGGATGGCGAGGTTGAGTGGAAGACTCTTAGTGAAGTTTTTGAAATGCGCGCTGGTCACCACATTAAAGCGGCTGAAATCGAAAGCCAAGCTAGCGAGACCCACCCCTTCAAATGCTTCGGCGGTAACGGCGTTAGAGGTTTTGTTCGCAACAAAAGCCATGACGGCGACTATCTGCTGATTGGTAGGCAGGGCGCGCTATGTGGCAATGTCCAGCGAGTAAAAGGCCCTTTCTATGCGACTGAGCACGCTGTCGTTGTCACGTCGAGCGAGGTGATCAACGTTGATTGGGCCTATCATTATTTGACGGTCATGAACCTTAACCAATACAAGTCAAAGTCAGCGCAGCCCGGCTTGGCTGTTGGGAAGCTTCTGGGCCTCAAAATTCCTGTGCCGCCAATCGAGGACCAAGATCGAACAGCATCCATCCTCGACAAGTTCGACACACTCACCACCTCGCTCAGCACCGGCCTGCCCCGCGAAATCGAGCTGCGGCAAAAGCAATATGAATATTATCGCGACCTGCTCCTAAGCTTCCCCAATAAATCGGGGCCCAAACCAGCCGAAACCACAAAGGCAGCGGCCTGATGACCGAGCAAACAAAGCCCATAGCGGAATCGAAAAACTTCATCGTCCTAGACAATTACACCAGCGATTGGACCGCGGCGGATCATTATCAGAGCGAGGATGGGTTAGAGCGCGAACTGATCAAGGACCTGACCAATCAGGGTTATGAGTTTTTGCCTGCGCTCACCACGCCCGAAACCATGCTGGCAAATGTGCGTGTGCAGCTGGAAGAGCTTAATCATGTGACCTTCACAGATGATGAATGGGCGCGCTTTGTCGCCACCTATCTCAACAATCCCAGCGACGGGATTATCGACAAGACCCGCAAGGTGCATGACGATTACATTCACGATTTCGTTTTCGACGATGGCCGTGTCCAGAATATCTACCTGTTCGACAAGGGCAATATTGCCCGCAACAAGGTGCAAGTCATCAAACAGTTTGAGCAGACGGGAACACATCTCAACCGTTATGATGTGACGATCCTTGTCAACGGCCTGCCGCTGGTGCAGATCGAGCTGAAGAAGCGCGGTGTGGCAATCCGCGAGGCGTTTAACCAAATCCACCGTTATAGCAAGGAAAGCTTTAACAGCGAGGCTTCGCTCTACAAGTTCGTTCAGCTCTTCATCATCTCCAACGGCACCGACACGCGCTATTTCGCCAACACGACCAAGCGCGACAAGAACAGCTTCGACTTTACCATGAACTGGGCGAAGGCGGATAACGGGCTGATCAAAGACCTGAAGGACTTTACCGCGACATTCCTGCAAAAGCATACGCTGCTAAACGTCCTGCTGCATTATTCGGTATTTGATGTGAGCAACACGCTGCTGGTGATGCGCCCCTATCAGATCGCGGCAACCGAGCGTATCCTTTGGAAGATCAAAAGTTCCTACAATGCCAAGCATTGGAGCAAGCCGGAAAGCGGCGGGTTCATTTGGCACACCACCGGATCAGGCAAAACGCTGACCAGTTTTAAGGCCGCGCGGCTGGCGACGGAACTGGATTTCATCGACCGGGTGTTCTTTGTGGTTGATCGCAAAGACCTCGATTTTCAGACGCTGAAGGAATATCAGAAATTCTCGCCCAATAGCGTGAACGGTTCGACAAATACGGCGGCGTTGAAACGCAATATGGGGATGACGGATAAGAAAATTATCGTCACCACGATACAGAAGCTCAACAATTTGATGAAGAGCGAAGGCGACTTGCCCGTTTATGACGAACAGGTGGTTTTCATTTTCGACGAATGTCACCGGAGCCAGTTTGGCGAAGCGCAAAAGAACCTGAAAAGGAAATTCAAACGGTTTTACCAGTTCGGCTTTACCGGCACGCCAATCTTTCCAAAGAACGCATCGGGCTGTGAAACAACGGCGAGCGTTTTTGGCAGCGAGCTGCATTCATATGTCATCACCAATGCGATCCGTGATGAGAAGGTTTTGAAATTCAAGGTCGATTATAACGATGTTCGCCCGAAATTTCGTGACATAGAGAAAGAGCAGGATGAGGCGAAGTTAAGCGCGCCTGAAAATAAAAAGGCCCTGTTGCATCCTGAACGAATTAAGGAAATTTCGCAATATATCCTGAACAATTATCGACAAAAGACGCATCGTTTGAGCCATGGTGACAAGGGATTTAATGCGATGTTCGCCGTCAGCAGTGTGGATGCAGCAAAGCTATATTATGAGACATTGAACAAGCTACAGAAGGGCCGCGACAAACCACTTAAAATCGCGACAATCTTTTCATTCGCTGCCAATGAAGAGCAGAGCGCCATTGGCGAAATCGGCGATGAAAGCTTTGATGTGTCTGCTATGGATAGCAGTGCTAAAGAGTTTCTGAACGCGGTAATCCGCGACTATAATTTAATTTTTGGCAGTAACTTTAGCACGGACAGTAACGGTTTTCAAAATTACTATCGTGACCTTGCCAATCGGGTGAAGTCGAAAGAAGTCGACCTTTTGATAGTTGTGGGTATGTTCTTGACTGGATTTGACGCGCCTTCGCTCAACACACTTTTTGTTGACAAAAATTTGCGTTATCATGGGCTTATTCAGGCGTATTCACGAACCAATCGCATTTTCGACGCGACCAAGACGTTCGGCAACATCGTGGCATTTCGTGATCTTGAGCAAGCGACCATCGAGGCAATCAAGCTATTTGGCGACAGCAACACAAAGAATATAATATTGGAAAAGAGCTTCAAGGAATATATGGAGGGCTTTTCAGATATCGCGTCTGGAACGGCAAGTAGAGGGCTAAAGACCATTATTGCCGAACTGGGCGAACGCTTTCCTGATCCAAGCCAAATTGAGAAGGAAGCTGATAAAAGGGATTTTGCGAGACTCTTTGGTGAATATTTGAGGGCAGAAAATGTGCTTCAGAATTTTGACGAATTTGTCGCTTTGAAGGCGTTCCAGAATGTCAATCAGAGCGACATAAATGCTGTGGAGGCGTTCAAAGCTAAGCACCATTTGAACGATGAGCAGGTTGCGGACTTTTCGTCGGTAAAATTGCCAAATGAGCGAGTAATTCAGGACTATAAATCAACATATAATGATATTCGCGATTGGTTGAGAAACCAGAGGGAATCTAATGCTAATGAGGAGATTATACGCGATTGGGAAGATATTGTATTTGAAGTTGATCTTTTAAAATCACAGGAGATCAGTCTCGATTATATTTTGGTGCTGCTGCACGAAAAGAATTCCGGCACGACCAATAAAAAAGATCTGATCGAAGAGGCTCGCCGCTTAATTCGGGCAAGTCTGGAGCATAGAGCCAAGGAAGGTTTACTCGTAGATTTCATCAATCAGACAAATCTAGCGGAGATTAAAGCTAAAGAAGATATAATAGAAAGCTTTTATACTTTTGCACAAGGTGAACGACAGAGGGAGTTCGAAGATCTGGTAAAGGCTGAAGGTCTTAATTTAGAGACAGCCCGGCGCTATATCAACAGTTCACTAAAGCGAGAATATGCTAGCGATAACGGTAACGATCTGAACGAGATTCTTCCGAAAATGAGTCCCCTCAATCCAGAATATATGACAAAAAAGAATATTGTATTCCAAAAAGTTTCAGACTTTGTAATAAAATATAAGAAAGTAGGCGGTAAGATTTAATCGCAGGCCATCACCATTAATCAGTTTATAGTCTTTATCCTGTGGTTTTGCTCCCTTTACCCGTGCATCTGATAGTCCGTTGCCCTCACATTGTCCACAAAGTGAGGCTTATGATATAAAATGGTTTATTTAGCAGGTAAATGGCGGACACGGAGGGATTCGAACCCTCGAAGGACCGTGAGGCCCTTGCCTCCTTAGCAGGGAGGTGGTTTCAGCCGCTCACCCACGTGTCCAATATCGCGTTGATGCGGTGCAGTAACAGCGCCTATAGCGGGCCAATCGCTTCGCTGCAATCCGTCTATTGCCCAAATATGCAAATAATTTGCTTTTTTTATAAAATTATACCGAAAATCACCATTTTTCACTCATTTGGGCGCAATATCGAGTCATATGACCGCGATTTTCTTGCCCAGCTTTACCCGCGCGGCCTATGCCTATATATTGGTTCTAGCGGCGTTAATAAATTGATGGTTAATCTTATTAGCTGTAAGCAAAGCCCGAATTATTTCAAAGGATGAGTGACTATGGCAAAAAATATTTTTCGCAATTTGAGCAAAAAATGCGCAATTATCGCGGCTATAGCCCTTGGCATGAGCAGCGCGCCAATTTTGGCGCAAGTCGCCTCCATTGATCCAAATGATGTGTATAATAGTGACCTGCCTCCGCCAGTTGATGGGCAAAGTGGCAATGCGGCACAAAATGATACGCAGGAAAATAGCGCGCAAAATAATGACCCACAAAATAGCCAAGAAGGACAGGGCGATGGCAGCCAGACCGGCCCGGATTTTGGCGATGCACCGGCATCAACCACGACCGATCCTGATCAAAATTACCAAAATGATGATTTAATCGGGGCTGCCGAGGGTGTATTTGGCAAGGGCGCAGAGGGGCTGGCCAAGTTAATTGAAGATATTTTGAAAAAGCAGGGGCAACCCAATGCATATATTGTCGGGCGTGAGGGCGGCGGCGCATTTATTTTCGGTGTGCGTTATGGTTCGGGCACTTTGCACCATAAAATAGAGGGCGAACGGCCCATATATTGGACCGGACCATCTATTGGTTTTGACGCTGGGGCAAATGCGGGCAGCACCTTTATTTTAGTATATAATTTATATGATACAGAAGATGTGTATAAAAGATTTCCCGCTGGGGAGGGTGCGGCATATTTGGTTGGCGGGTTTAACGCAAGCTATGTTCGCAAGGGCGACATCGTCCTTATCCCCATCAGAATGGGTGTGGGGGTAAGATTGGGCGTGAATGCCGGATATTTACGTTTTTCCAAAAAACAGCGCTGGCTGCCATTTTAATTTTCAGACCGGTTTTTCGATAAGTTAGCATAGGGTTGATGTGAATTCCCACTTTCGCGGGAATGACGAAGAAGTGATGCTATTGTAATGATGTTAATATTTTACTGCTTTCTATTTGGAGCAGGAATGACGTTAATAATTTAAGTGACACAAGTTACGACGAACCCGTCATCCCCATGAAAATGGGGATCCATTAGCTTATGAACAATATAATTTTCGTTTGCAGTTATTGAACTGGATTCCCGCTTTCGCGGGAATGACGACAGAGCTAAGGGAGTGACGTGTGTTAGGCGCGTGAATAATAGGCGGGAGAGAATAAGCCTGTTAATATTATCCCCGCAAATCCAGTTTTCTTTTGGCCCGTATTTAGCTTCGAAAATCCAGTTTTCTTTGTGGTCGGATTTAGCTTCGCAAATCCAGTTTTCTTTGTGGTCGGATTTAGCTTCGCAAATCCTCCATGCGCTTTAAATATCGGGCGAGTACATCAATCTCCAAATTAACTTCTTGCCCCTCTTTAATATCGGCAAAGCTGGTTACTTCGGCTGTATGTGGGATGATGTTAAGCATGAAATAATGCCCATCCTGCGCGTCCATTACACGGTTCACCGTCAATGATATGCCATCCACTGTAATCGACCCCTTTGCCGCGACATAGGGGGCAAGCTCATCGGGCATTTTCACGGTAACCCCTAAAGAACCACCTATATTTTCAATTTTGGTAATGCGTCCCACGCCGTCAACATGGCCGGTAACAATATGACCGCCCAATTCATCCCCCACGCAAAGCGCGCGTTCCAAATTTAACTTTGCCCCAACATGCCACATGGCCGAGCTGGTGCAATTTATGGTTTCATCCGACACATCAACGGAAAAATATGGGCCATTATCATCAATCCCCTTTTCCACCACGGTTAAGCAAACACCGGAACAGGCAATGGACGCGCCGATGGTGACATTATCCATATCTTGATGACAATTTATGGTCACATGCGTGTCACCCATCTTTGTCATTTTATTTATTGTTCCAATGTCGGTGATGATACCGGTAAACATAATTATTTCTCTTTATCCAGATTATACCAAATGTTCGGCCATGCGGTCATATATTTCCAACCGATCATTGCCAAGCATATATTGACCGGCCATTCGCCACCGGCCATGCGCATCGGCCAAATCGGACAATCCCATATCGCCAATGGATAATTGGCGCGACCCCATGATAATCGGAGCGCGGTAAATCATTATCCTATCGACAAGGTCATTTTGCAAAAATGATGCCGCACATTCTCCGCCGCCTTCCAATAATAACCAATTATCGGGCAGTAAATTTACATCATTGGGGGCACAAATATGTCCCCAACCATCGGGCGCATTTTTGCCCATGATAATTTTACGTGGCGCGCGGTCGTGCAACCCCATTAACCGAACATCCAAAGCAGGGGCGTCCGCACGAAATGTGCCCGCGCCAATTAAAATAGCATCATGCCGCGCGCGCAGGGCATGAACATGGCGGCGGGCTGCATCGCCCGTTATCCATTTGCTTTGTCCATTATCACGGGCAATTGCCCCATCAATCGACATGGCCAATTTTAAGGTGATAAAGGGGCGTCCCTTTTCCTGTTGGGATAAAAATCCGGCCATAGAAGCGCGGCTTTCATCCTCTAATATCGGGGATATAATCTCTATATCATGCTGGCTCAATCGTTCCAGTCCCTTGCCACGCATCCTGTAATCGGGGTCAACCGCGCCGCAGATAAGCCGCTTTATCCCGCTATTTATAATTAAGGAACAGCAATTTGGGCCGCGCGGGCTTTCATGCGTGCATGGTTCTAATGTGCTATATAATGTTGCGCCCTTGGCTGCTTCGCCCGCCTGTGCCAATGCCATTGCCTCGGCATGGGGGCGCCCGCCCGCCATTGTATAACCGCGCCCAATAATGATATTATCTTTAACAATAATAGCCCCGACATTGGGGTTGGGATGGCTTATCCCCTGTCCTCGATGGCCCAGTGATATTGCCGCACGCATATATTTATGATGCTGATGTGCATCCGACATTATTTTGACCCAGAGGATGGATTTTTACCATTCACTATCTCGGCCTGTTTTGGTTCAGGCTGCTTTTTTTCTTTTGCAGCTTTTTCGGCGGCGGCCTTTTCATCTGCGGCTTTCTCCGCAAGTGCCTCTGCCTCTATCCGTTCCACATCCATTCCCGAAGCGCGGCCAATCGCCTTAAACGTCTCTTTTCTTTTTTCCGCAGCGATTCGTGCCTTTTCAGCATTGATTTTATAATCGGCCAAAATTTCTTCACGTGAGCGTTCAAGCGTCCAGTTTTTAAAATATATTACCTCTGGCGGGGGAGGCAGTGATTTTTCCTTTGCATCAATATGCAAGGCAAAAAGCAATATTCCCGGCGGCAAACATGCCATAAAAAATAATAAAGGTTTATATTGACGGCGCACACGTAAATAATGCCATAAATCGGCAATGGCGTTTGTTGGTGTGGTGACATCTTTAAAAATCGACATAATCGTTAAATAAGGCCCATTGGCAAAATTGCAAAGCGCTTAGTTAAACAAAAATGAAGCAGTGCCGTTTAAATAATTGAAGCCGGCGGATCAGATATTGGATTTTGCCTTAAATTATTGCGAAAATAAATGGACATAATAAGCATGGCCTTACCAAAGGAATATCGACCAAGTCACGCCATGGCAGGCAGACATCATCGCCATGCGTTGGAACTTTCTGCCCTGTTAAAGGGGTTAGAGCCCCATGCTGCGTCGGAAATTTTGCATGATGAGTTGAACCATATTTTGACCCTGATAAAAATGGGAAGTCATCCAACCCAAAAAGCATGGCGTGAACAATGGCGCGACAATCATCTGGCACGTGGACAGGCGGTGCTTACCGCGTTGATCGCGCATATGGAGATGAGCAGCGATGCGAGCAGCGATTTATTGATCCAAATTTATCAATCCATGGCGGTTAATCTGCGCATCATTGGACAGAAAAATGATGCTGGCCTGTTGGATCAATTGATTTTAACCGCAAATAAATTGGCGGTGGATTAAATATAAAATTTCATTTATTTTCGCCCAAAATATCAGGCATAATGCAAAAATAATTTAGGCAATTTGCAAATCATATCGGCGCATTTTTTCCACCAAAGTGGTGCGTTTTAATGACAACATCCTTGCCGCCTCTGCAATCACCCCTTCACAATTATTCAATGCCTGTTGAATACGTTGCTGTTCCAATTCCTCAACCAATTCACGAAGATTGACCGGTTCGCCGGCATCTTCATCCATATCGATATTGTTAAATTCTTCTTGAACAAAGGGTTTAAAAGTTGGTGCGGATTGATTTGGTTGATTATCCGGTTTTTTACGTGGTTTTTGCACGATAAGCTCTGATGCGCTAAATTCATCCAATATTTCACCTGAATGGAAAATCTGCGCCCGCTCCACAAAATTGCGCAATTCACGAATATTGCCGGGCCAGTCATAGCTTTTTAACAATTTTTCCGCCTCGATTGACAGGGTAAATCGGCGCGATTTGGGATGTTTCTTTTGAAAATGTTCAACCAATAAACCAATATCCTGTGCGCGTTCTTTTAATGTCGGCACATCAATAACCACCACGCCCAAACGGTAAAAAAGATCCGCTCTTAATCCGCCCTTTTCAATTGCACAGTCAATATCAATATTGGTTGCTGATATAATCCGCGCATCGGTTTCAATTTCGGATGCTGCGCCAATGGGCCGTATCCTGCCATCTTCCAACACTCTTAATAATTTCACCTGAAGCGCGGGTGACATTTCGCCAATTTCATCTAAAAATAGGCTGCCTTTATCCGCTTGCTTAAAACGCCCAATTTGATTGTCAATGGCGCCTGTAAATGAACCTTTTCTGTGTCCGAACAGCTCACTCTCCATCAATTCAGAAGGAATGGCCCCGCAATTTATCTTAACCAATTCGGCATGATGGCGGCTGCTTCTTTTATGAATTTCTGCCGCGACCAATTCTTTGCCTGTGCCCGATGGGCCATTTATCAATATGGGGGCATCGCTTTGCGCGACCTGTTCAATGATATGACGCAGACGCTTTGCTGGTAAAGAATTGCCAATAATGGAGGAAATATATTCCTGTTCCATATCATAATTATTTACATTTACCATAGCAACCATCCGCAGCACATGCGATAAAAAAGCATGTAATTTAATGAACTTACGCCATTAAAATCGCCAATTGAAGTAAACAAAAGATTAAATGATTTTAACCCCCTCAGCAGATAAGGGGAATAATATATCCATATTGGAGCTTTATTTTTATAAAGCCCAGAGGGGTAGGCATTTTACATGATTATACATATCCAATTTGGATGTAATAATTTTCATCATGCATAAATAATTGGGCAATTTTTGATAAAAATATATAAATTTGCCGATAAGAATGCCGTTATCCCCATATGGAAATAATATCTGCACAACGTCCTTACACTCCCTGCGATGATAAATCAGCATTAGGAGCAGTGCCACTAACAAATAAAGGCCCAGAGGCAGGCGTAAAAATGAAAAATGAACCAGCATCCGACAATGACGCAAAATATGATGAGTTGATGAAGGTACGCGAGGCTATTTTGAACGGCGATTATCAGATTGATGCAGATAAAATTGCCGGCATCCTTATCCAAAAGGATTTGGTGTCATAATTTTGACGCTTTGCATTTTTCCAATTATAATTTTATTACGCGGCATCAAAAAATCTCGCATAAATATCGGTAATATATAGATTTTTTATAATTGGCACAGGCTGTGCTTTTTCACTGTTGATGATAACAAGATGAAAAGGACCAGCAAGTGAGGGACCAAAGCCAATTAGAAACCATGACCCGGAAACAGGATGTTCAAACATCCCATAAAGAGGGACAGGTAATAAATTCCACCAATTTAAATAATAAAGAAATTGAAGTTATAATCGCCCAATATCGCCCCTTGGTCCGGCGCATTGCCAATCAGGTGCAGCGACAATCGGGAAATATGCATGATTTTGACGATTTGGAACAAATTGGTATATTGGCATTATTTGAAACATTAAAAACAGGCGCCGATATTGGCCCGCAATTTCCTGCCTATGCTCGGATGCGGGTGCGCGGCGCCATGATGGATAATTTACGTAAAACTTCGACCATCAGCCGATCAGCCATTGCAAAAAGACGTGCCTTGTTAAAATGCCGCAATGAATTGGAACAACAACGTTTCCGTTCCATCACCAGCGACGAAATGGCCGCCGAAATGAATATGGATGCCGCCAGCTATCATCAAATGGAATGGGAAAGCCAACCCGCCGACATGTCCTCCATCGATGATATTTATCATGAAAAAAATTCCGATTTTGTTGATGATGAGCTGGATAGTTTTGAGCTGCTGGAAAAAAAGCAATTGCAACAAATATTGGCCAGCCTTATTGGCGGATTAAAACCAAGGGAAGCTCAAATTTTGCAGCTTTATTTTGTTGATGAATATGGGTTGGAAGAAATTGGCACCATCATGGGTGTGGGTTCGGCGCGTATTTGCCAGATTAAAAAGGCAGCATTGAATAAATTGAAAAATCAGCTGCACGAAAAAATTGGCAATCATTATTAAACCCGCCATTAAAGCAAAGAAATAGTCCGATACGCTCTTGATTGCGGGATAGAGCGCCGTCATAAGGGCGCATGATAAAAAATATCTTTTTGTTGCTTGCCATTATTGCCGTGGGCGTTGGTATATGGTTTTACACTTTATCCGGCCCAATGAAGTTAAATATGGCCGACAAGGCATGGCCCGCAGAATTGGGCATGATTAAATCGGTGCAAACAATAAATTATGGCGATGATTCGCGCCAAAAATTGGATATTTATCAAATTGCGGATGCGAAAGTGCGCGTCAATGGACAAGATAATTTTGATAAAAAACCGGTATTGATATTTTTCCATGGAGGCAGCTGGTATCATGGGGAGCGGGAGGGATATGCCTATATCGCCCGCGCATTTGCCAAATATGGCATAATGACGGTGATTGCCGATTATCGCAAATATCCCGATGTTCAATTTCCCGATTTTGTAAATGACAGCGCAGCCGCCATTAAATGGACGCGGCAACATATCGCGAAATATGGCGGAGATCCCGATAATATCACCATTTCAGGACATAGCGCAGGTGCGCATTTATCCATGCTTGCTATATTGGATCCAAAATATATGGGCGATATTACTTATATTCGCGGCGTCATAGGGATTGCAGGGCCATATGATTTTTACCCCTTTACTTCGGATTCGGCCAAAAATGCGATGGGCCATTGGCCAAAGCCAGCCGAAACCCAGCCAATAAATTATACGCGCGCCGATGCCCCGCCTATGTTGTTATTAAGCGGGGATAATGATAAATTGGTCAGCCCACGAAACAGCAAGTCGCTGGCCGCTGCGTTACAAGAAAAAGGCGCAAAGGCAGAGGTGAAAATTTATCCCCAAATGGATCATTATGAAATCATCATGGCCATTGCGTTGCCCTTTCGGGGCAAGGGCGCTGTCCTTGACGATATGGCCGCATTTATAAACAGAAAATAATGGACAGAAAAAAGGCGCAATAAATGGAAATGATACCGCAATTTGATGCCATTTTATTGGCCGGATCACGCCCCGAAATTGACCCATTGGCGCATGCCGCCAATGTTAGCTTAAAATCATTGGTCATGGTGCATGGCCGGCCCATGCTTTCATGGCCGCTGCGCCATATTTTATCGCACCCGCAATGCCGCAAGCTTTGTATTTTGGCCCAAGATTTTAGGGAGTTGTTACAACATCCACAGCTAAAGCCCCTATTAACCCATCCAAAGGCGCAAATGTGCATCAGCAATGATGGGATTAGCAGCTCTATCGCCGATATTTTAAACGGCAGCCAATTATCATCGCCCATATTGATATTAACTGGTGATAATGTGTTGATTAACGACATGATATTGGATGAATTTTTACAATCGGCAAAGGGTAATGATTTGGCCGTGGGCATGGTCGAAAAACGCACAATGATGGCAAAATATCCAGATGCAAAGCGCACATGGATAAAATTGCGCGGCGGGGCATGGTCGGGCGCAAATTTATTCTGGATTGAAAAGCCCGCCGCTATGCAGCCGCTTTTATCATTTTGGCAGGATGTAGAACAAAAACGCAAAAAAGGGCTGGCGATTATTGCCGCCTTTGGCCCATTTTTAATGATTGGCGCGGCGGCGCGTTTTTGGACAATGGGACAGGCAATTGCAAAGGCGGGGCGCCGTTTCGGGCTTCGCGCGGCATTGGCGCCCATCAATATTGCCGAGGCATGTATCGATGTCGATAAACCCGCCGATTTAATTCAGGTAGAGGCGATTATGGCGTCAGACCGTCAATATGGGCCATGACCGCCGCCTTTGCCTTTGCCAACATTTGGTCATAAGGTTCCAATGAAGACAGATCGACAATCGGCGCATTATTAAATGTTAATTGCGGGGTCGCGGCGACCTTTGCCTTTAATGATTCGATTTTATGATCTGGTTTGCGGGCAAAGGCGGTTTTCACATCAATATTCAATCTTATGACAAGATTGGGGATATAAGACGCCATTTCGGTATAAATGGCCAATTCATTTTTGGATAGCCAGCTGACCATTGCGCCTTCGGCCCTTGCCGCGGACAGGCCCGGCCCATCATAAAATCCTGGAACCTCCAATTGGGGGTAGCGGTCGGTCACCACCAACATGCCCGATTTACGCAAAGCGATCATTTTGGCAAAGCGGCGTGCGCGAATTTTTGAAAAAATATAAATGACCAATGCCGTCGCTACACCAGGAATTTTTGCGCCCTTGGTCCGGGCCTGTTTTGCCTTTTTGGATAATAATTTTTCAAAGGATGGCCCAATAATCGGCCATGCCTTTATCTTATTGCCCATGACACCGGAACGCAGGCCCAAATATGTGCTTTGCGCCGGACGCTGTGCCTGAATCCATGATAATAGGTCGGCAGAAAGGGTTGATTTGCCCGATCCATCACAGCCCACAACAGCGATGAGCGGTGCCAGATCGGATGCGTTTTCTTGTGCCATTAACTAATGCCGTCAAATGCCTTGCCAAATTGCCGCGCCGCGCCAAGCACCACCCGCAATATAACACAGACTGCAAATATATAATATAAAGTCAAATTTTCCGGAAATTCAAATCCATTTCGTGCAAAATCAAACAACACCACCGCGCTGGCCAATTGAAAGAATTTTTTATATTCGCGGCGAATCGCCCTGCGCCACCAAAAGGGATATTTTGGTTTCACCCATCCGGTCAGGCGCGGTAATAATGCTGGGATTCTGGCGGCCCATGCCTTATGCGCATCGCCAAATTTGGTGATAAGAAATTCTTCTTCGTAAAAACTGATTCGTTCGTAAATTAAAACGGATATTAAAAATACCAATGCGCCAAATTCCCATGATCCGCTTAACATCGCAATGCCGGTAAAATTCATGATACGGCCAACATATAATGGATTACGCACTACCGAATATGGTCCAGTGGTGTTTAATTCCGCTGCTTCGGCTTCTTTTTTTGCATTGCCTGATGTGCCAAGCGCGGCATATCCGCCAATGATGAAACGCCAAATGGCCGCACCCGCCGCAATGCCAAATGAAACCCATAACCATGCCATATTGGCAGCTTCGCTTTCAAATGGGCCATATTTCCCGCTGCAATAGGCGATAATAGCGCCCAAAATAATTACTGTATAAATATATGTGCCGCGAATGATAAATAATTTATGTCCGCTTTTTGCCAATTCTTGTTGATACATGCGCGTGCTTTTTCCAGTCTATTTGGCATAATATATGCCGATAATAAGTATATAATGATTTTGCGTCCCTTTGCCTTAAGCCGCCGCAAAGGTCAATCATTGGCGCATATGGCCTAAATTACACCTTATTATATCACTATATTTATATTATTTAAGGCGTGATTATGTAATTCCAATGATTGTTTGGGTTGAGAATAATTTTTTTTATGTTTAAACGAAGCTGTATTATGGCTGAACGACCATATTTTTTTGAATCTTAAAGGTAGCAAAAATGGCAGAATTCCTCCTTCCGAAAAATAGCAAAATTAAAAAGGGTATTACCCATGATGCTGGTGCCAAAAATGAAGGGGGCAATGTAAAGTCCTTTAAAATATATCGTTATGATCCTGATAGCGGCGAAAATCCTCGCTATGATAATTTTGAATTAAATCTTGATGAATGCGGCCCGATGGTCCTTGACGCGCTTATCAAAATGAAAAGCGAGCAAGACCCGTCTTTGACATTTCGTCGTTCCTGCCGCGAGGGTATTTGCGGTTCATGCTCCATGAATATAAATGGCAAAAATGGCCTTGCCTGCACCACCGCGATTGAAGATTGCAAGGGTGAGGTTCAAATTACCCCCTTACCACATATGGAGGTTATTAAGGATCTGGTCCCTGATTTCACCCATTTTTATGCGCAATATTCATCGATAAAGCCATGGTTGCAAACCGTTACCCCCGAACCATCGGATAAGGAACGCCTGCAAACCCCCGAAGATCGGGCAAAGTTAGATGGTTTATATGAATGCATTTTATGCGCCTGTTGTTCCACCAGCTGCCCTAGCTATTGGTGGAATAGTGATAAATTCCTTGGTCCTGCAATTTTGCTACAGGCATATCGCTGGCTTGCCGATAGCCGCGATGAAATGACAGGTGAGCGTTTGGATGAGTTGGAAGATCCATATCGCCTATATCGTTGCCACACGATTATGAATTGTTCCAATGCCTGTCCCAAGGGGTTGAACCCGGCAAAGGCAATCGCAGAAACCAAAAAAATGATGGTGGAGCGCCAGATATAATCTGTCTGTGCTATTCATCTTTTCGTAGAGGAAGGCGAATTGGAACAATCCGGCGATGAGCCCCATTTTTTAAGCCATAAAGTCGCCGCAGAGCCGGGCTGGTATAGTTGGGATATGGTGGATAAGGACCGCTATAACCAATTTTTGGCCCCTATTCGCATTAAAATGGGCCAAGATGGCATTGCCTTGGTCCGCATGACGCCGCGAATCGAACATAGCAATTTGGGCAATATGGTGCATGGCGGCGCATTGCTTGGCTTTATTGATGTCGCCTTATTCGCAGGTTGCGCCATATATCGCGTGGGGCGCGAAGGACCGTCGCTGACCGTTGATTTGCAAACAATATTTATTGGCGCGGGTAAATTGGACCGCGATTTATTTGCCAAGGTGGAAATAATGCGCGAAACTGGACGCATGATTTTCATTCGCGGCACAATTGTGCAAAGTGATGAAGACGCAGCGGTTGGCAATGGCGAAATTGATGAAGATAAATTAACTTATTTGGTGGCCAGTTTTTCCGGCATTATTAAAAAGACCAAAGCAATTTGGACGGATCCAGCATAAATGGCGGATTTGAAAATTCAATATCAAAAATTATTGGACAGCGGCCAGTTAAAGGCAGATCGCGATCAAAAAATGGCTATTGATGCGCTGAATGATATTTGCACAGCGTTGGAGGCTGTTCCCCCGCGCGGCAGCATTATTTGGCGGGCATTGGGGCGTAAACCCGAACCGGTGCGTGGTTTATATATGTGGGGCGGTGTTGGGCGCGGCAAATCCATGTTAATGGATTTATTTTTCGATAATGTGGATATTATTCGCAAAAGGCGCGCGCATTTTCATGAATTTATGATTGATATTCATTCCCGATTGCGCGTCGAGAGGGAAAAGGAGGCTGGGGACCCCATTGCGCCCGTTGTAAAATTATTGGCGGAGGAAACCCGGCTTTTATGCTTTGATGAAATGGTGGTTAATAATATGGCCGATGCGGCGATTATGTCGCGTTTATTTGCCGGTTTGATTGAACAGGGCGTTACCATTATCACCACATCGAACCGTGCGCCCGATGATTTATATAAAAATGGGCTGAACCGTGAATTATTTTTGCCCTTTATCACATTGTTAAAGGATAAATTGGATATTTTGCCGTTAAATGGGGTGAATGATTATCGCCGCCAAAGGCTGGGCGATGCGGCTTTATGGCATTGCCCCAATGGAGATGCAGCGACCAAGGCGCTGAGCGAGACATTTTTCAAGCTGACCGATTTCCCGCCGCAAGATAGCGAGCATGTGCCAAGCATGGAATTGCATGTTTCAAAAAGCAGAACATTATTTATTCCTCGCGCCTTAAAAGGGGTGGCGGTTTTTTCATTCAAAAAATTATGCGCAGCCGCCAATGGCGCGGCCGATTATTTGGCAATTGCGCGTCATTTCCACACGGTAATATTGGTCGGCATCCCCGTTCTTGGCCCAGAAAACCGCAATGAAGCGGCGCGTTTCGTTACCTTAATTGATGCATTATATGAATATCGTGTCAAATTATTGGCCAGCGCAGACGCACAGCCAGAGAATCTATATCCTGTAGGTGATGGCAGATTCGAATTTGATCGCACGGTTTCACGGCTGGCTGAAATGCAAAGCAATGATTATTTGAAATTGGGCCATGGCATGTCGGAAAATTTGGGCGATGAAATGCGCCAAATCAGCGATAAGTAGCTCGATTAAAGATATTGCAAATCAATTGCAATAACAAAGGCATATTTACGGCAAAAGCTGTTGTCTTTTATATAAAAAGCGACTAACGCCTAAGATGAATATATTTTTCTCTTTGTAGCTTAGGAGCAATATCAATATGGCACGGAATAAAATTGCGCTAATCGGCGCGGGCATGATTGGCGGAACATTGGCGCATTTGGCGGCGGCCAAGGAAATGGGCGATGTTGTATTGTTCGACATTGCAGAGGGCATGCCTTCTGGCAAGGCGCTTGATTTGGCGCAGGCTGCACCGGTTGAAGGTTTTGATGCAAAATTAAAAGGCACAAAAGATTATGCCGATATTGCAGGTGCGGATGTTGTAATCGTTACCGCTGGTGTGCCGCGTAAGCCTGGTATGAGCCGCGATGATTTATTGGGCATTAACTTAAAAGTGATGAAGGCAGTGGGCGAAGGGATTAAGGCGCACGCGCCAAATGCATTTGTTATTTGCATCACAAATCCATTGGACGCAATGGTATGGGCGCTTCGTGAATTTTCTGGCCTGTCGCATAATATGGTTGTTGGTATGGCGGGCGTATTGGATAGTGCGCGTTTCCGCCATTTCTTGGCCGAAGAATTTGATGTGTCGGTAAAGGATGTCACGGCATTTGTGCTGGGTGGTCATGGTGATACTATGGTTCCTGTGCTTGAATATTCTACCGTTGCGGGCATTCCTGTTCCTGACCTTATTAAAATGGGTTGGTCAACACAGGAGAAAATGGACGCGATTGTTGCCCGCACGCGCAGCGGCGGCGGTGAAATTGTTCAGCTTCTTGGCAATGGCAGTGCATATTATGCGCCTGCTACTTCGGCAATTGCGATGGCCGAAAGCTATTTAAAAGATCAAAAACGTTTATTCCCATGTGCGGCCCATTTGACCGGCCAATATGGCGTAGATGACCTATATGTTGGTGTGCCGATTGTTATTGGCGCAAAGGGCGTTGACCGTATTGTCGAAATTGAATTGAATGAAGCGGCAAAGGCTGGTTTCCAAATCTCGGTTGATGCGGTGAAGGAGTTATTGGTCGCCTGTAAGGCTTTGGATGAAAGCTTGGCATAATTGCCACGCAATTATCACTACCCGAATTAAGGATTTATTATGAGCATTTTAATTAACAAAGATACCAAAGTTATTACCCAAGGCATGACCGGTAAAACCGGCACATTCCATACCGAACAGGCTTTGGCCTATGGTACCAAAATGGTGGCAGGTGTTACCCCAGGTAAGGGCGGCACGACGCATTTGGGGCTGCCCAATTTTAACACAATGGCAGAGGCAAAAGACGCCACAGGCGCAACTGCATCGGTTATTTATGTGCCGCCCAAATTTACCGCTGCATCAATTATTGAGGCGATTGAAGCCGAAATGGAATTGATTGTCGCCATTACCGAAGGTGTTCCTGTATTGGACATGGTTGAGGTGAAGCGCAAATTAGAAGGATCAAAATCCCGCCTTATCGGGCCAAATTGCCCTGGTGTGTTGACCCCCGATGAATGCAAAATCGGCATTATGCCCGGCAGCATTTTCAAAAAAGGCAGTGTTGGCGTTGTGTCACGTTCTGGCACTTTAACCTATGAGGCAGTGCATCAAACAACTGCTGTTGGCCTTGGCCAAACCACAGCTGTTGGCATTGGTGGTGATCCGGTAAATGGCACCAACTTTATTGACGTTTTGGAATTATTCCTTGCCGATGAAGAGACAAAATCCATCATCATGATTGGTGAAATTGGCGGCAGTGCAGAGGAAGAAGCTGCGCAATTTATCGCCGATGAAGCGAAAAAAGGTCGCAGCAAACCTATGGTTGGCTTTATTGCGGGGCGCACTGCACCTCCAGGACGTCGTATGGGCCATGCGGGCGCGATTGTTTCTGGCGGTCAAGGCGGCGCAGAAGATAAAATCGCCGCTATGGAAGCAGCCGGCATCCGCGTATCGCCAAGTCCATCAGAATTGGGCACAACATTGGCGGCATTACTGGCCGGAAATTAATCCGGCCACTATGCCTAGCCACCCCCTTGGAATATAAATATAATTGCCAGATATAGAAGATAGCTATGAATGATTTCACTCCAGATATAAATTTGAATGAAGCTCAGGCTGGGCCAAGCTGGCAAAATAAGGGGTGGCCGGCGGCCATGCTGGATGATTTGACCGTCGCGCTTGACCCAACCCAAATGGCGGTTGAGGTGAAGGCGGCGGCGGCCAAGCGCGGCGAGGCAATGTCAGAGCAATCGGTGTTGGAGGCTGCGGGCGATAGTATCCGCGCGATGATGTTAATCCGCACTTACCGTGTGCGCGGGCATTTGGCGGCGAATCTTGACCCGCTGGGCCTGCATCAACGTGAATTGCCAGAGGATTTGCGGTCCGAATATCATGGATTTTCCGATGCTGATTTGGATAAAAAAGTCTATCTTGGCGGGACAATGGGCCTTGAATATGCAACGGTAAGGGAGCTTATCGACCTGCTTCGTGCAAATTATTGCGGCAATGTCGGATTGGAATATATGCATATTTCCGACATTGAGGAACGCCGTTTCCTACAAGAACGTATGGAGGGCAAAGAGGCCAATATCGAATTTACGCCCGAGGGTAAAAAGGCGATTTTGTCCAAAGTTATCCAAGGCGAAGTTTATGAAAGCTTTTTGGGTAAAAAATATGTGGGGACAAAGCGTTTCGGCCTAGACGGTGGTGAGGCGATGCTGCCCGCATTGGAAGCGGTCATTAAATATGGTGGCCAATATGGCGTGCGCGAAATTGTATATGGCATGGCGCATCGTGGCCGTTTGAACATTTTGGCCAATGTGATGGCCAAACCCTATCATGTTATTTTTCACGAATTTTCCGGCGGCAGTTCAAATCCTGATGAAGTGGGCGGTTCGGGCGATGTGAAATATCATCTTGGCACATCAACCGACCGTGAATTTGACGGTATCAATGTGCATATGTCGCTTGTCCCCAATCCATCGCATTTGGAGGCGGTGAACCCCGTTGTTTTGGGCAAGGTGCGCGCACAGCAAGTGCACCGTCAAGATACCAAAAAACATGCCGAAGTATTGCCCGTGTTAATCCATGGTGATGCCGCCTTTGCGGGGCAAGGCATTGTTTGGGAATGTTTAGGCTTTTCGGGGATTCGCGGATATAATACCGGCGGCTGTATCCATTTTGTGATTAACAACCAAATTGGTTTCACCACCAGCCCGCAATTTGCGCGTTCCTCCCCCTATCCATCGGACGTGGCAAAGGGTGTGCAGGCACCAATTTTACACGTAAATGGCGATGATCCAGAGGCGGTGACCTTTGCTTGTAAAATTGCGATTGAATTTCGCACCAAATTTGGCCGCGATATTGTTATCGACATGTGGTGCTATCGCCGCTTTGGCCATAATGAAGGGGATGAGCCCAGCTTTACCCAACCGTTAATGTATGCCGCGATTAAAAAACATCCAAAGGTTAGCGATATTTACGGTGCACGTTTAATAACCGAAGGCGTTGTGGATGATGCATGGATACAGGCTAAGCGCAGCGAATATGACAGCTTTTTGGAAGGCGAATTTACCGCCGCCAAAACATATGAACCAAATAAGGCTGATTGGTTTGGGGGCCGTTGGCAGGGGCTTGCATCTCCCGCTGATCCGGAAAATGCGCGGCGCAATGTGGACACTGCAATTGACCGTAAATTATTCGACAGCTTGGGCCGGATTTTAACCAAAGTTCCCGAAGATTTGAAAATTCACAAAACATTGGGCCGCGTGTTGGATGCCAAAAAAGCAATGTTTGACACGGGCGAAAATTTTGATTGGGCAACGGGCGAGGCTTTGGCCTATGGCAGCTTGGTTTCCGAGGGATATAATGTGCGTTTGTCGGGCCAAGATAGCGGTCGCGGCACATTCAGCCAGCGCCATGCCGTTTGGGTTGATCAGGAAACGGAGCGCCGTTACATCCCGCTAACCACCGTTCCACATGGTGAGTTTGAGGTGTTGGACAGCCCATTATCCGAATATGGCGTTTTGGGCTTTGAATATGGCTATGCCATGGCCGACCCCAAATCATTGGTATTATGGGAAGGACAATTTGGCGATTTTGCCAATGGCGCCCAAATTATGATTGACCAATTTATTGCCTCGGGCGAGGCGAAATGGCTTCGTGCCAATGGTTTGGTCATGTTGCTACCCCATGGATATGAAGGACAAGGACCGGAACATAGCTCGGCCCGATTGGAACGTTTCCTGCAATTATGTGCGGGCGATAATATTCAGGTCTGCAATATTACCACCCCTGCCAATTATTTCCACGTATTGCGCCGCCAAATGCTGCGTCCATTTCGTAAACCAATGGTGATTATGACACCAAAATCGCTGCTCCGCCATAAAATGGCAGTGTCCAGCGCGGAAGAATTTTTGGGTGACCAACATTTTATGCGGATTAAATCCGACACCAATGCCCCAGCGGATAATGATGTAAAGCGCCTTGTCCTTTGTTCGGGTAAGGTTGCGTTTGATTTGATTGAGGCGCGGGATGCGGCAGGGGATAAAAATACATCCATTGTTCGCATTGAACAGCTTTATCCCTTCCCCAATGAACCATTAACGGTCCGCCTGAAAAAGATGAAAAACCTTGAATCGGTTATTTGGGCACAGGAAGAACCAAAAAATAATGGCAGCTGGTTCTTTGTTGAATCATTGATTGAGCAAAGTTTGAAAGATGCAGGTTTTGCCAATATGCGGCCCATTTATGCGGGGCGTGAGGCATCTGCATCGCCCGCAACCGGTTTGGCATCACGTCATAAACAACAACAAGAAACCCTGATTGCTGAGGCTTTGGGGCATAGAGGTTAATTTATGAAAACGCTTCTTTCATTTCAATCCGATCAATTTGATACTATTAATTGCCCCGGCAATGAAATTAACCCGGATATTAAGGGTGCAAAGCTTGCCGATTTCTTATCAGAGCAATTTAAAGCGCATGGTTATTCGGGGGAAATTATTGAAGAAGATTGGGGTTGGATGGTTGAGCTGGATGAAAGCACATTCCCACTTTGGATTGGTTGCTCAAGCTATGATGACCCACCCGAATGGTTAATCCAAGTCCACCCAAATAAGCCATATGTGCGTAAATGGTTTAAAAAAATCGATACCCAAGCAGAAGTTGCAAAAATATCTTTATTATTAGAAGAAATAATGACCAAAAATGGCGGCGCGACGAACCTTAAATGGTTGGACGAGGGCGAATAAAAAAGGAATTGATATGAGCACCGAAGTAAAAGTTCCCGTATTGGGCGAATCCATCACCGAAGCCACCATTGGCGAATGGTTAAAAAAACCAGGCGAAGCCGTGGCATTGGACGAACCCATTGCCAGCCTTGAAACCGATAAGGTCGCGATTGATGTGCCATCACCCGTTGCGGGCGTGATGGGCGACACCTTATTTGCCATTGGCGACACGGTTGAGGTTGGCGCGGTTATCGCGAATATTGAGGCAGGATCAGGCGCAGCTGCAAAGCCAGTTTCTGCACCCGCCGCCAATGCAGCAAGCGACAGCACCGCATCTTCTGGCGACATGCCGCCCTTGTCACCTTCTGTTCGCCGTTTGGTATTGGAACATGGCATTGACCCCACAAAGGTAAAGGGAACGGGCAAGGATGGCCGCCTGACCAAGGAAGATGTTTTGGCCGCCGCCAATAATGCGCCCGAACAAAATGCGGCTACCACGGATAGCGCCGCTGCAGCACCTGCTGCATCTGGCCCAGTGCGGCGTGAAGAGCGGGTGCGTATGACCCGCCTACGCCAGACCATTGCAAAAAGGTTGAAATCGGCGCAGGAAAATGCGGCCATGCTGACCACATTTAATGATGTGGATATGACAGCGGTGATGGAAACACGCGGTAAATATAAGGATTTGTTTGAGAAAAAGCATGGCGTTCGCCTTGGCTTTATGGGATTTTTCACCAAGGCGGCGGCATTGGCCGCGCGTGATGTGCCTGCTGTTAACGCGCAAATTGATGGCGATGAAATTATATATTTCAACTATCTTGACGTGTCCGTGGCGGTTAGCGCACCAAATGGTTTGGTCGTTCCCGTCATCCGTAGTGCGGACCAAATGTCCTTTGCCGAAATTGAAAAAACAATTGGTGATTTTGGCAAACGGGCCAAGGACGGCACGTTGAAAATGGACGAAATGATGGGTGGCACATTCACCATTTCAAATGGCGGTGTGTTTGGATCGTTAATGTCCACACCGATTATCAACCCACCACAATCGGCAGTGCTTGGCCTTCACCGGATTGAACAACGCCCCGTTGTCATGCCCAATGGAGAGATTAAGGCGCGTCCAATGATGTATTTGGCGCTTTCCTATGATCACCGTATCATTGATGGCAAGGAAGCGGTGACATTTCTGAAATCCATTAAAGACAGCATCGAAGATCCATCACGTTTGTTGATTGATTTATAAGTAATTAGATGAACGACAAACCAACTGAGGCGCTTTTTTCATATGGCACATTGCAACAGGATAATGTGCAAATGGCGCAATTTGGTCGCTTATTATCTGGGCAAAAGGATGTTCTGACCGGATATAAATTGGGCGAGGTGAAAATTACCGACCCCGATGTTGTGGCCAAAAGCGGGCTTGACGTTCATCATATTTTATATGCCAGCAGCGCATCTTGTGATCGGGTTGAGGGCACATTATTTTGGATTAGTGAAGAAGAATTAAAATCAGCCGATGAATATGAGGTTGATGATTATATACGCCGCCGCGTTACTTTAACATCGGGGCAACAGGCGTGGGTATATATTGGGGTATATACTGGGGTTAATATTGGTGCAGATGCACCGCAAATGGAGCAATAAAATGGCTGAATTTGATTTTGATGTTTTGGTAATTGGTGCTGGCCCTGGCGGATATGTGGCCGCCATTCGCGCCGCACAATTGGGGCTTAAAACAGCCTGCGCTGAAAGCCGCGAAACATTGGGCGGAACTTGCCTAAACGTTGGTTGTATCCCGTCAAAGGCGTTGCTTCATGCATCGGAATTATATGAAGAAGCACATAGCGGCGCATTGGCAAAATTTGGCGTTAATGTTGGCAAAACCACCCTAGACCTTGACCAAATGCATGCTGAAAAAGTGAAAGCTGTAGGCGAATTAACCGGCGGTATTGAATTTTTGTTTAAGAAAAATAAGGTTGAATGGTTAAAAGGTTTGGCCAGCTTTACCAGCGCAAATAGTGTTGAGGTAAATGGCAAAACCGTCACTGCAAAAAATATCATCATTGCCACCGGTTCATCGGTTGCGCCGCTGCCTGGTGTAGAGGTGGATAATGAAAAGGCGATTGTGGTTGATAGCACCGGCGCACTTGCACTGCCCAAAGTGCCCGACCATTTGGTTGTCATTGGCGGCGGTGTCATTGGTTTGGAACTTGGCAGCGTATGGCGCCGTTTGGGCGCAAAGGTTACCGTGATTGAATATTTGGACCAAATCCTGCCCGGCATGGATAAGGATGTGCGTAAAGATGGCGCACGCATTTTCAAGAAACAAGGTTTTGATATTAAAACCAGTACCAAAGTTACTGGCGTATCGGTAAAGGGCAAAAAAGCCACCGTTACGGTTGAACCCGCCGCTGGCGGTGATGTCACGAATATTGAGGCCGACGCCGTTTTGGTATGTATTGGCCGCCGCCCGAATACCAGCGGGTTGAATGTAGAGGCTGCAGGCCTGTCCACCAATGATCGCGGATTGATTGAGGTTGATCACCGCATGCAAACCAAGGTAAAGAGCGTGTGGGCCATTGGCGATGTGACCCCTGGTTTAATGCTGGCCCACCGCGCAGAAGATGAAGGCATTGCTGTGGCGGAAAATATTGCTGGTCAAACCGGAATCGTCAATCATGATATTATTCCAGGCGTGGTATACACCCATCCTGAAATGGCAGGCGTTGGCAAAACCGAAGATGAATTAAGCGCCGCTGGTGTGGCCATTAAAATTGGTAAATTCCCCTTTGCTGGGAACAGCCGTGCCAAGGCAAACCGCGATACTGAAGGATTTGTAAAAGTAATTTCGGATGCCAATAGCGACCGTGTTTTGGGCGTGCATATTATTTCATCGCTTGCCGGAACTTTAATCGCACAGGCCGCACAGGCAATGGAATTTGGCGCAACGTCGGAAGATATTGCCTATACATGTCATGCCCACCCGACACATAGCGAGGCATTGAAAGAGGCCGCCATGGCGGTTCAGGGCAAACCAATTCATATGTAATTAATCTATTCACCGTGCATATATCATCCTATCATTATATAGTCATATAAGGCGGTATATAGGTGGTGGATATGATTTTCATTGAAAATATAAATGCTGATATGGTGGAACGTGCTTTGCATCTTATCGCAGTGTTGGTTTTTGCCTTGTCGGGGGCATTGGCCGCGGCGTGGAATAAGCAAACATTTGTCACATTTGCCTTTTTTGCGATCTTAACCGGTGTGGGCGGCGGCACGGTGCGCGATATTTTAATTGGCGCACCGGTTTTTTGGGTGAATGATTCACTTATCATCGCATTATGTATTTTTGCCGCGCTGCTAATTTGGTTTGTTCCGGCCAAATTTATGCCCGCCCGCGCGCTGGATTGGTGTGATGCGCTGGGCATGGCGGCATATTCGGTCTTTGGCGCGGGTAAGGCGCTGGCCTATGGTGTTAGCCCGATTCCCGCTATTATCATGGGGATAATTACCGCCTGTATTGGCGGGGTGATACGCGATATTCTGGCGGGTGAACCATCCATTATCATGCGGCCCGAAATTTATGTGTCGGCATCGGCACTGGCGGCGGCATTATTTGTTGTGATATTTCTGTGGGGCGTGCCGATTATGTTTGCGGCGGCAATTGGCGCATCGGCAGGTTTCATATTACGCGCGGCTGCGATACAATATGGATTGGGCCTGCCAACATATAAAAAATAGGATAAGCGGCCATTAAATGTTTGTTATTTTAATTTAGTATAATATTATAAAGGCATATTAAGGGGGATAATAATGCGTTTTATTAATCTGTTGTCCATCATATTTGCGGTGATTATATCGGCCTCCGCGCCCCATGCCTTTGCCCAATTTAACCCAAATATAGAGATTAAAGAGCCGCAAAATAGCCTTGAGGAAAAGGCGATGCAGGTTTCCCAAATGCAATATCCAAGGGAACAAGTTGTCGCGCAGGCAACAAATGCAATTTTGAGCGCAAGCAAAATAGCAATCGAAAATAACCCAACCATGGCGGCATTAAATAAACAATATCCTGGCATCATTGATGAAATTATCAAATCTTCATTACCAATAATAACAAAAGCATATGAGGATAAGCTGCCTTTGCTTTGGGCAAATAATAATGCGCTATATATGAATAATTTTACCGAAAATGATTTGGATATCATTATTACATTTAACCAAAGTGCGACCGGTATAAAATATAAACAACTTTTATTGAATAATATCGATTTGACTGATGCGATTAAATCCGCATCATCTGGAGTTGAAGAAGGATTTGGCGCAAATGCAAAAAAAGAAAGCGATAAAGCGTTAAATAATAGCGTCAATAAAACAAATCGGCAAATGACGCAGACCGAACTGGTGGAGGTTTTTAAATTTGAAAATTCCAATACCGGTTCAAAACTGGGATTGATAACCGAAGATGTGAAAAATATGGTCGGGCAATGGGATTTTTATTTCCCCGATAATTTTCAACAAATGGTTGCTAATGTGCAGCGCAAGGCCGCCACAAAATTTATGGAAGAAGCCGATGCAAAGGCCGAAGCGGCTGCGTCTAATGAAGATGGCGCCGAATAAATTCTATTATAAATTAGCGAGCGATTATAATGCCAGCGGCCTTGGCTGCTGCCATGATTTTTGTTTGTCTAACCCATCTTCATAGGTGGCAATTTCTGTGTCATTGGCCATGGTTAGGCCAATTTCGTCCAAGCCATTGACCAGGCAATATTTGCGAAATGGGTCAATTTCAAACGGAAATCGGTCTTGAAACTCGCTGGTCACCATTTGGTTTTCGACATCAATATAAATATTGTCGCTTTGCGCCACATCAATCAAACGATCAATGGCGGATTGTGGTAATTCCACGGTTAACAAGCCATTTTTAAACGCATTTCCCGAAAAAATATCGGAAAAACTGGGCGCAATAACCGCCTCTATTCCCATATCGGCCAATGCCCATGCGGCATGTTCGCGGCTTGATCCACAGCCAAAATTATCGCCCGCGATAAGTATTTTTGCGCCCTTATATAGAGGATTGTCAAAAATATTGCCCTCTTGCGCCCGAACGCTTTCAAACGCCCCCTTGGACAGGCCTTCGCGGGAAATAGTTTTTAACCATTTGGCCGGAATGATAATATCGGTATCGACATTCTTCCGACCCCATGGATAGGCTTTTCCAGAAATATCCTGCAATTTTTTCATATTATGGCTTTTCTATTATAAAGCAATTTGGCCCGTCTCGCTTTAGTCCGTTACGCTTCAGTCTGTCTCTCTGGGCATTTTTGTGGCCTCTGCTGCTTCTTCATCGGGTGAAGCGGTCTTTGGTTTAGTTTTTCTACGTTTTTTACCCGCATATAATAATGCCGCCACCAATGCGGCCGAACCCACGGCCGCAGCGCCGATTTTTGACCCCTTGCTCCATGATTTATCGGCTTTATTGTCGTCTTTCTTACTCATAAAATATCCTAATCTATATAAATTCTCTTATATCGCTTAACCGTCCATTGACGGCGGCGGCGGCGGCCATGGCCGGTGATAATAAATGTGTACGCGAACCTGGCCCCTGTCGTCCAACAAAATTACGATTTGATGTGGATGCACAACGTTCGCCTGCTGGCACTTTATCAGGGTTCATCCCTAAACATGCCGAACAACCCGGCTCTCTCCACTCAAATCCGGCATCGATAAATATTTTGTCCAACCCCTCGGCCTCGGCCTCGGCCTTTACCTGACCAGAGCCTGGCACAATGATGGCCCATTTTACATAGTCTGATTTTTTGCGACCCTTTAATATTTGGGCGGCCGCGCGTAAATCCTCTATCCGGCTGTTGGTGCAGCTGCCGATAAAGATATTTTCAATGGCAATATCACTTGCCTTCATACCGGGGGTCAACCCCATATATTCCAATGAAGCAATGACAGCTTCGCGTTTTGATGGGTCGGCATAATCATCGGGCGATGGGATAATATCGGTAATCGCAATCACATCTTCCGGGCTTGTGCCCCAGCTTATCGTTGGGGCGATGTCGGCGGCGTTAATGGTAATGCTTTTGTCAAAATTCGCGCCTTCATCGCTTTTCAATGTGCGCCAATAAGCGACGGCGGCGTCCCAATCATCCCCCGTGGGGGACATGGGGCGGTCATGCAAATAATCAAATGTTACATCATCCGGCGCGATTAAGCCGGCCCGTGCCCCCGCCTCAATCGACATGTTGGACACGGTTAAACGGCCCTCTACCGACATTTGTTCAAACACCCTGCCGCGATATTCAATAACATATCCCGTGCCGCCTGCCGTACCGATAACGCCGATAATATGTAAAATTAAATCCTTGGGCGTGACGCCATGGGGCAAATCGCCCTCCACCCTTATTTCCATGGATTTTGATTTACGCAGCAATAAAGTCTGCGTCGCCATCACATGTTCCACCTCACTGGTGCCTATGCCAAAGGCAAGCGAACCAAGCGCCCCATGCGCCGCTGTGTGGCTGTCCCCGCAAACCAAAGTTGTACCGGGCAGGGTAAAGCCCAGCTCTGGCCCGACAACATGGACAATTCCCTGATTTATATGCGTTGCGCCAATATAGGGCACGTTAAATTCAGTGACATTGCGTTCCAATGCGGCAAGCTGCGCCGCGCTTTCTGGATCGGCAATGGGTATAGGATTACCCGATGCATCAACACGTGCAGTGGTGGGTAAATTATGATCAGGCACCGCCAAAGTTAAATCGGGCCGCCGCAATTTCCTTTCCGACAGACGCAGCCCCTCAAACGCCTGTGGGCTGGTCACTTCATGGACCAAATGACGGTCAATATAAATAATGGATGTGCCATCGGGGCGCGTGCCCACAACATGGTCATTCCAAATTTTATCATATAGGGTTTGCGGTTTATTTGTCATATCATGGCTCTAGTCCGATAAAATTTATCGTTCAAGCATGAAGCGACGAAAAATTACGTAGCGACCCTATATTTAGAAGTAAAAAGTGATTATATGATGCATTATGAGTAATTTTATAGCATTTGCCATTATTTTGGTCAGCTTTCTGGCGATGGAATGTGTCGCATGGGCCAGCCATAAATATATTATGCATGGTTTTGGATGGGCATGGCACCGCGATCATCATGAACCACATGATAATTTATTAGAGAAAAATGATCTATATGGCATATTTGGCGCGGTGATGAGTATTTCCATGTTCGCATGGGGCAGCCCGATGATAATGGGGCAACATGCATTTTGGCCCGCCACATGGATTGGCATGGGTATATTATTATATGGGATTGTTTATACTCTGGTCCATGATGGATTGGTGCACCAAAGATATTTTAAATGGGTGCCGAAATCTGGCTATGCCAAAAAATTGGTGCAGGCGCATAAATTGCATCATGCCACCATTGGTAAAGAAGGCGGGGTTAGCTTTGGTTTTATCTTTGCCCGTGATCCCCAAAAGTTAAAGGCGGCGCTGCGTCAACAAAGGGAAAGCGGCATTGCAATATTGCGCGGCGCAAATATTGATGAACGGGGTAATTAAACGCCATAATAATATATGCGTATATTGTGAAGCGCCATATTTTTTGAACTAAACGCGCATAAAAAAAGGGGCAGGAAATCCCGCCCCTTAATTTAATTTATCAATATAAAATATTAATCAGCTTTTGAAACATTGGTCGCAGATAATTTGCCGCGACGGTCAACTTCCAAATCAAATTTCAAACGATCGCCTTCATGAACAGGGCCCATGCCTGAACGTTCCAATGAAGAAATATGCACAAACACATCTTCTTCGCCATCATCACGTTCAACAAAACCAAAACCCTTCATATCATTGAAGAATTTTACGGTTCCTGTGGCATTATCGCCGGTTAATTGGCGTTGTGGCGCACGGTCGCGACCGCCACCAAATCCACCGCGATCTCCACCACGGTCACCGCCGCGATCGGAACGTTCACGTGGAGGACGTGCAGGACGATCTTCAACAGGCATTGGTTCTCCATCGATAATTAAATCGGTTGCAGAAACCTTGCCGCCGCGTTCAACCAGGGTGAATTCCAAAGGTTGACCCTCTGCCAAACCGGCAAGGCCGGCCTGTTCAACCGCGCTGATATGAACAAACACATCGTCCGCACGGCCATCACATTGAATGAAACCAAATCCTTTTTGGCCATTGAAGAATTTTACAATGCCCTTATCTGAACCGACAATTTGAGCGGGCATTGATTGGTCACGACGTCCGCCGCCAAATCCACCACGGTCACCGCCGTCATTTCCGCCAAAGCCGCCACGTGGGCCGCCTTGATTATATCCTCTAGAATCATTGGAGGAAAAATCATTATATCCGCCAAAATTCTCATCACCAAAACTGTCTCTTTTGTCTCTACCTCGGCCGCGCCGTTTGCGATCAAAACTCATTGATTAATCTAAACTTTCTTCAATATGCCCTTAAATATATTTTCATGTAGCTGGGCACTTCCACAATCATAGAGCATGGCACGAGTCCTTACTTCATATTATGCTATAGCCTAAATCCCACAAAGATAATAGTAAATTATAATAGAGAAGAATTTGGTGATATTTTGAAGGCCATATTATCAAAATATTTGCCGCTTTGTGATTTTTTAATCGGCATAATATATAAGTTGCGATTGCCTTTTTTCCCTATATTCGCCACATGCAACATAGATAATAAAATAAAGGATATAATTTTTATGAGCGTTTTCCTGCATGAAGAAGATTTACCCGATGGTCTGTCATTATCGGGTGATGTCGCCGTGGATACCGAAACCATGGGCCTGCAAACGCATCGTGATAGATTATGCCTGCTTCAAATTTCTGATGGCGGAAAGGATGAGCATCTGGTTCGCTTTGCCCCAGATAGCGACTATGCCGCGCCAAATTTGCGTGCGATTTTGGCCGATCCGAATCGGGTAAAGCTGTTCCATTTTGCGCGTTTTGATTTGGCCGCCATTGAACATTATCTACATGTGACCGCCGCACCTTTATTTTGTACGAAAATTGCATCAAAATTGGTGCGCACCTATACCGACCGTCATGGGTTAAAAGAGCTGGTCCGTGAAATGTTGAACGCCGATATTTCAAAGCAACAGCAATCAAGTGATTGGGGCGGTCCTATATTATCCGATGCACAAAAAGATTATGCGGCAAGCGATGTGCGGTTTTTGCATAAATTACGCAGCGAATTACAAATTAGGTTGGAGCGTGAGGGACGCAGTGAGCTGGCACAGGCCTGTTTTGACTTTTTGCCGCACCGCGCGCGATTGGACCTTGCCGGATGGGCAGAAAATGACATTTTTGCGCATATGTGATTAAATATAGATCATATATAACATAGATAGGAAATTATATGTCGATCGCGGCCGATCAGCAAAAAAGTAAAAGAGCGCTTTTCGCGCAGCCCGGCAGCTCGCATGATCGCATTGTCGGCTTTTTACAGGTATTTTTGCCCTTATTGGTCGGCGCATTATTGGCGGTGTTGGTTTTTAGTCCGCTTGCCAATGACCGTGAATTTTCCTTTGTTTTGGATCAAAAGGGTGTGGATGTGGCATCGGAACGTATGCGCACCAGCCAGGCACTATATCGCGGCAAAGATGCCGAGGGACGTCCATTTTTAATTGAAGCAGGAAGCGCGGTGCAAAAAAGCAGCGGCGATAGCAAAATCAATTTAGAAGCAATGACCGGCAAGGCATTTATTGGCAAAGATCAGGCAACAATTCAGGCACAAAGAGCCGATTATGATATTGATCAAGAATATTTGCAAGTAAATGGCCCTATATCACTTAGCACCATGAGCGGATATGATATGGTGGTCAATAATGTCACATTTTTTATAAAGACGCAGCGTATGCAAAGCCAGGGGGCGGTCAGTGGCCGCACCAATATTGGCACTTTTTCGGCCAATAGGTTAAATGCCGATTTAAAAGCCCGAACCATCACCTTGTCTGGCAATGCCCAATTGCGTATTGACCAAAATGCGATTAAGTAGATTTTTATGAGATATAAAAGCTTTATTTTTGGAATATTGGGTTTTGCCGGTGCGGCGTCGTTCATCACCGTGTCGGCGCCTGCGCAAATTATCCAAAATCATAACAGCAATGCGCCTGTTAATTTCAGCGCGGAGCGGATTGAATTACAAGATAGATCGGACCGTGTTGTCCTGTCCGGTGGGGTCACCGTGACACAGGCGGGGCTTACCCTGCGGGCAAATAATATCACTGCGGCCTATTCAAATAGTGGCAATATTGATGTGAACCGTATGGACGCATTGGGCGGTGTTACCATAGTAAAGGATGATTTACGCGCCAGTAGTAATAGCGCGATTTACGATTTGGATAGCGATCTTATCACCTTAATCGGCAATGTCAGTTTGACCCAAGGGGCGAATAAATTAAATGGTGGCCGCATTGTCATTGATTTAAAGGCGGGCCGTTCAACGATAAGCGGTGGGAACAGCCAATCACCATCAGTTCCCGGCATTCAAAGCCAATCTGGCCGCGTTACCGGCACATTTAACGTGCCGCAACGTGACGATAAAAAATAATTAGGGCATTTGCGCATAATAACAAATAATCAATTTTATTTGCCCGCAATAATCATGCATTTTGTCGGCGAAATTCGCATTTTTGATGAAAAAATATATTTTTTCTAGCAATTATCTTGCCAAATCGCTTAAAACCTATGCTATCAACCAGTTTTTAATTGCTTTGCTGCAGAATTGGCTTGGCAATTTATTTAATTATCCCGCGACATGCGGCAAAGGAACGGCACATATATGAATGAGAATATCGCCATCGCCGAACATGAAAATATCCAAAATGGATCAGCCCATGCGCCAAATGGCAATAGCGGGCTTCAGGTTGTTTCCTTGGCCAAAAGCTATGATAAACGCGCCATATTATTGGACGTGTCGATTGAGGTTGGACGCGGTGAGGTGGTCGGCCTGCTTGGGCCAAATGGCGCGGGTAAAACCACCTGTTTTTATTCCATTATGGGGTTGGTAAATCCTGATGCGGGGCGTGTTTTATTAAATGATCAAGATATCACATCGCTGCCCATGTATCGCCGTGCGGTGCTTGGCCTTGGTTATTTGCCGCAGGAAACATCCATTTTTCGCGGTATGTCGGTTGAACAAAATATTTTGGCTGTGCTGGAAATGGTTGAGCCGAATAAAGATGCCCGTCAGGCAAGGCTGGACCAATTATTGGATGAATTTGGCCTAACCAGATTGCGCACATCCATGGCCATGGCGTTGTCGGGTGGTGAACGGCGGCGCTGTGAAATTGCCCGCGCCTTGGCCGCCAATCCTTCCATCATGCTGCTTGACGAACCTTTTGCCGGTATTGATCCCATTTCCATTTCCGATATTCGCGATTTGGTGAAGGAATTGAAACAGCGTGATATTGGCGTGTTAATCACCGACCATAATGTGCGCGAAACATTGGATATTGTTGACCGCGCCTGTATTATTTATGGCGGGCAAGTTTTATTTTCCGGATCGCCCGCCGATTTGGTGGCGGATGAAAATGTGCGCCGGCTTTATTTGGGTGAGGGATTTACCCTGTAAATTATGTTCAAAATATTTGCAGATTATATCAAATAAATGGCCCTAACACCCCGCCTTGATCTGCGCCAATCGCAATCATTGGTCATGACGCCGCAATTGCAACAGGCAATAAAATTACTCGCCCTATCCAGCCTTGAAATTGATGCCTATATTGCCGAACAAATTGAGGCAAATCCATTATTGACGCGGGAGGGATCGGCTGAAAATGGCGGTGAGGTGCAAGATGCATCCAAAGAGGATGTTTCAATTGATATAGGCGAAATGGGTAGCGATATTGCCATGGGCGGCGAAGGTGCAGAGGCGCTCGACATTGATGTCAATGCATTGGATGATCATGGCGACATGATGCTTAGCTTAAATGGTGCGGGCTCTATTTCGGGTGGAGGCGCAGATGATTTTTCGGGCGATGGGCCAGATTTTGACAGCTTCGCCGCCAGTGAAATAAGCCTGATTGATCATTTAAGGCAACAGGCAGGGGCTTGTTTGCGCGATGGCGATTTAATCATCGCCCATATGTTAATCGATAATATTGAACCCACCGGATATATGGAGGCGGATTTACTTCGCCTGTCCGTTCAGGCAGGCGTTGATGAAGAAAAAATAGAGGAAGTTCTTCATATCATCCAAACATTTGATCCCAGCGGTGTTGGCGCGCGAAATTTATCCGAATGCTTGGCAATACAGGCAAGGGAAGCGGACCGTTATGATCCCTGTATGGCCAAGTTAATCGACAATTTGGATTTGGTGGCGCAGGGCGCATTTGACCGATTGAAACGCATGTGCCGTGTGGATGAAGAAGATTTGCGCGATATGTTAATGGAATTGCGAAATTATGATCCAAAGCCGGGGTGCCGTTTTGATTATGACAGCCCGGCGGCGGTCACGCCTGATATTTTCATCACCCGTCATAAAGATAAATGGAAGGTTGAGTTAAATCCGGCAAATATACCGCGCCTGTTGCTTAACCGTGAATATCAGGCCGAATTTGGCGGCAATGGCGCGGATAAGGCCACAAAATCATGGTTGAATGAATGCCAGAATGAGGCAAGCTGGCTGATAAAAATGTTGGACCAGCGCCAACGCACCATCATGAAGGTTGCGGGCGAAATATTAAAGCAGCAGGCCGGATTTTTTGAACAGGGCGTATCGGCATTAAAACAAATGACCATGCGCCAAGTGGCCGAAGAAATTGAAATGCATGAAAGCACGGTCAGCCGCGTGACCAGCAATAAATATCTGCTGTGCGAGCGCGGCATGTTTGAATTAAAATATTTCTTTACCAGCGGCATTCAATCCAGCGAAGGCGACAATGTGTCGGCCGAGGCAGTAAAGGCCGCGATAAAAAACCTTATCGATGGCGAAGGCGACAAAATTTTATCTGATGATAAATTGGTTGAGCTGCTGACCCAGCAAAATTTTGACATTGCGCGGCGCACCGTCGCCAAATATCGTGAGGCTATGGGATATGGATCATCGGTGCAGCGCCGCCGCCAAAAACGCATGGGCGGATAACAAAGGTGGATAACAGGGCCGAATAAAATAACTAGCATTTAATCACCGCAAGAAAAAAGGGGCTTGAAATTCACGCCCCTGAATTTTCTTACTTGGAAATTTATTAGGCGCTGGCCAATAAATCCTCACTAATTTGCCAAAGCCGCTCTGCACCCTCATCATCCACCGCCCATGGGGCGACCCCCAAATAAAAGGGTAAATCATCATGGGCCAAGGGGGCAATGTCGCAATCTTCGCAATATAAACCGCCCTTATCGGCCAATAATGGGCTGGTCGCGGCCCATAGGGATGTGGTGCATCCTTGCGCAGGGGTTTTGAATATCGCGGCGACATCGGGATTTAAATTGCCGTCCTTATCCAACCAACCAAGTGCAATTTGCTCCTCGGTCGATAAATGCCGTTGCAATGGGGTTAATATACCGCCGGGATGCACGGCAAATGCACGGCCACCAATTTCGGCCAGCCTTTTGTTCAACCCCACAGCGAACAAGGAGTTTGCTGTTTTTGCCTGTGCATATGCCTCCCATTTATCATAGGGGGTGTTGTTGAAGTGAATATCATCCCATTGCATATCGCGGCGGCGATGCGCGACCGAGCTTAACGAAATAACGCGCACATTTTCACCCTTTGCCAATAATGGCATTAACGCCTTTGTCATCGCAAAATGGCCCATATGATTAACGCCAAATTGGCTTTCCCAGCCTGGCCCAACACGCGTTTCGGGATTGGCCATAATTGCGGCATTATTGATTAAAATATCAACTTTTCCTGCCTGCTTCGTTATGGCATCCGCCATGGGTTTAATGGTCGATAAATCGCCAAGATCCATGGGAATGACATGTATGTCGCCCTTAATATCCTTAGCTGCCTGCGCCGCAATATCTGCGCGGCGTGCGGGGATGAATGTTTTCGCGCCCTTTGCTGCCAAAGCCCTGACAGCCTCAATACCAATGCCGGAATAACCGCCGGTCACAATGGCAACCTTACCGGTTAAATCAATATTTTCCAAAATTTGCTCAGGCTCACTTTTGGGGACGAACCCTGAACCTATTGGGGCTTGATCGGCTGCTGCCATAAAATATTCCTTATACAAAAAGACCCCATAAATATGGGGCCTTTCGCGTTTTTTTCAATATGCGGGGTTAAGAAAGCTATTGAAAATTTATGCCAAAATTTCCGATAAAGGCATATGGGTATAGCCCAAATCATCGGCCACTGCCTTATAGGTGATATGGCCGCCACATACATTCAGCCCCTCGGCCAAATGGGCATCGCGGCGCATCGCCTCTTTCCATCCAAAATCGGCAATGTTTAACGCATGGGGCAATGTGACATTATTAAGGGCATAGGTGCTGGTTCGGGCAACGCCGCCTGGCATATTGGCCACGCAATAATGCACAATATCATCAATTATATAGGTTGGCTCGGCATGGGTGGTGGCATGCGATGTTTCAAAACATCCGCCCTGATCAATGGCCACATCCACCAATACCGCACCTTGGCGCATATGTTTTAACATGTCGCGCGTTACCAATTTTGGCGCGGCTGCGCCGGGAATTAACACTGCGCCAATGACAAGGTCGCTATTCTTCAAACAATCCATCAAATTAGCTTTATTGGAAAAACGGGTTTTTGCACGGCTTTCAAAATGAATGGCCATTTTCTCCAACACTTCGGGGTCGCGGTCCAATATGGTTACATCCGCGCCAAGGCCGACAGCCATTTGCGCCGCGTTAAAACCAACAACACCGCCGCCAATAACGGTAACATTTGCGGGCAAAACGCCCGGTACACCGCCCAATAAAACGCCGCGTCCGCCATTTGCCTTTTCCAATGCAGTTGCGCCCGCCTGTATCGCCATGCGGCCGGCAACTTGGCTCATCGGTTTTAACAATGGTAAACCACCATGACGGCCCGTAACGGTTTCATATGCGATGCACACTGCTTTGGATGCGACCAAATCCTTTGTTTGTTCCGGATCTGGGGCAAGGTGCAAATATGTGTATAAAATTTGATTTTCGCGCAGCATGGCCCGTTCCACTGCTTGGGGTTCTTTCACCTTCACAATCATGTCGCATTCGGCAAAAATTTCGGCAGCGGTTGATTTAATAATGCCGCCTGCTGCAATATAATCCTCATCATTTGCGCCAATGCCCGCGCCCGCGCCAGTTTCAACCCATGTTTCATGCCCATGGGCGACCATTTCCTGTACCGATTCCGGGGTTAAACCCACACGATATTCATGATTTTTAATTTCTTTCACTGTGCCGACGCGCATTTTCATTCTCCCAAATTTGAATTGAACAGAATATATCAGCGGCAATAGAGTAATAGTTCCGAAATATTTGACATTTTTATCAATATATATGAATAATATTTGAATAATATTATATTTTAATGGAAATATTCCTATGGATAGAATCGACATTCGAATTTTGGAACAATTGCAGCGCGATAGCAGCCTGCCAATAAATGACCTTGCAGAGAAGGTCGCGCTTTCCCCATCGGCTTGCCATAGGCGGGTTAAATTATTGGAAAAAAGCGGTGCGATTTCACGCTATGTGGCGCGGTTGGGCGGCGGGGCGATTGGCATGGCGCTGGATATTTTTGTGGAGATACGGCTTACCACACAAACCGCCCATGCCTTTGCCACTTTTGAAGCAGCGGTTCAGGATATAGACGAAATTATGGAATGCCATTTAATGTCGGGGGAGGCAGATTATCGGTTGCGGGTGGCGGCGCGGGATGTGGCGGATTATGATGATATTCACCGCAATCGTCTGGCGCATTTGCCTCTTGTCGCCGCGATGCACAGCGCCTTTGCCATCAGGGCGATTAAAAGATGGTCGGGTTATCCAGTGCGCCGTTTATTGGAGGGGCGCGGGTGAATTTGCATCGCAATTGATTATATCACCAAACTTAGTGTAATTTCATCACCCTCGACTAGATTTTCCGCCTTTCGCACGGCGGCTTTTATGGGCAATATCCACCCATCAATTTTCTTGCTGGGGAAAATGGATGTTTGCCAACTTGTTTCATTTATGGTGGCGGTGACCTTAATCGATCCAAATCCGCGCCTTTTGCCGTGCAACATTAACGCCGCCAGCTTTATTTCGGCGGCCACATCACTTTCAATATTGACAAAATGCCAGCTTCCTTTTTCGGCCTGCCAAATCCATATTTTGCCTGTGGCGGTGAAAGTCTCGATCATTTTTTAACGCGAATGGGCACGCTAATGTTGCAAATATCCGCGCCGCCAGCGGGCCTTATAAAAAATTGATCATGGCGGTTTTGCCGGGCCTTTGCATATTTGGCAAAGGACGCGCTGTCGGTGGAAAGATATTCATATTGGGATAGATCCGCCACCTCATCTCCCATGCGGACAGAGAGTATTTTTGTACGTTCTTCGGGCGTTTCATAAAATCCCAATGGGCCGGTGCCGCGCGGCAGGCTGCTTAAATGCTCCATGCCCGAAATAATCCGCCCGACCAGCGCGATATTGCGATCAAGATGGCGCGGCGCATGGCCGATGACGGTATAAAGTTCTGCCCCTGTGCCTGTATCGGGGGACAGGCCGCGCCCAACCCCCACCATGCTATAGCAATGGGTTGGCCAAATTTCCTTACCCGATGAAGCCATGGGCCAGCCAGCATAAAAACCATTATTTTGTGCATAGGGGTCGGCCAGTTTCAGTTCATTTATTTTTACATCTTCAATTTTTTGAACATATTCATTTTCACCCGCATTATTTAGATTATCGGGTAGTTTTTTGGATTGTCCTTCTTCCTCACCATTTGGATCGCCCCATTGGGTGACATAATTATCCTGCACTCGCACCACCGAAATGCCATCATACCATCTAGCGGCGGTTAATGTGCGCATATTGCCCACCCAGCTTTGGGAAAATGGCGGGGGCAATAATTGGATGATAACGCGTCTATCCCGTCCTTTTGCGTCCTTTTCCAATATCATTACCATTAAATCAGATGGTGAAATTTCGGCCCATTCATCGGCGGCCGTGTCTTCAATTACTTTGCTGGGGCTAAGAAAAACCTCAACCTTTGGGGCATTTTGCGCCGCAATAGCGGTGGAAATACTCGCTCCCATTAATAGGGGAAGGGCAATGGATGACAATATTTTCAAATTTCTCATCATGACAACTTTGATGAAATTGCGGCATATTGCAAGCGGCAAGCACATCATGATGCACAATCATGCATTGTTTGCTTGCAAAATATCTCATTGAGCGATAGTGGAGCGCCTTCCATAACATAATGCCAAAATATTTTGGCGATATGTTTGTTGCGGACACGTGGCCGAGTGGTCGAAGGCGCACGCCTGGAAAGTGTGTATAGGGGTGACTCTATCGTGGGTTCGAATCCCACCGTGTCCGCCATTTAATTATATTTAATTATCCCAAATATCTTGCTGCTGATAATGCATGATTTTATCTATTCACCGCCAATATATTCATATTTGGTTTTTGTCAGGACGATGATTTTCATGTTATGAATATCGTAAAGGGGGCAGCATGTCAGATAAAGATAAAATTGATCAATTATTGGTGATAATGGGGGTTTCGGGCAGCGGGAAATCCACCATTTCGGGCCTATTATCACAAATGCAAAATTGGCCAATGGTGGAGGGGGATGATTTTCACCCTGCCGAAAATAGAGACAAAATGTCGCGTGGTGTGCCATTATGCAATGCGGATAGGATGCCTTGGTTATCCGCCATTTCGGACCATGTTAATGCGGCGGATGCAGGGCCGATTATCCTTGCCTGTTCTGCTTTAAATGAAGTGGTGCGTGGGCATTTAAACCAAAATGTTCAGCGGCGATGCAGGTGGATATATCTTCAGCTGCCGGCCAATATATTGGAGGAGAGATTATTGGCCAGAAAGGGTCATTTTATGCCTGTTTCCTTGCTGCAATCGCAATTGGCAGCTTTGGAAATTCCGCATGATGCGATACGGATAAATGGAGAGCAAGATCCGGCAAAAATATGCGCGGATATTTTGCAAAATCTGTAAATTAAAGAATGAAGCGGCCCTTTATATGAACATATAAAGGATGAGAGCGACAAAAAATCCGGTAAATCCGGTTAAGGTTGAGCTGATCGTCCAGCATTTAAAAGTTTGCGGCGTGGTGAGGCCGAAATATCGGTTAATCAACCAAAAGCCGCTATCATTAACATGGCTGAATGCAGTTGCGCCGCCCGCAATGGCCACCGCGACAAGGGCAAGTTGGGGCTGTGTTAAATTGGCCGCTGCGGTGATGGGATAGGTTAAGCTGGCCGCGGTAATCATGGCAGCGGTCGCCGATCCTTGGGCAATACGAAGCAATAGCGCGATTAAGAAACCACAGATAATGGGGGTAAATCCGGCCGCAAGTGCCAAATCGGCAAGCGACTTTCCCGCCCCTGTATCGACCAATATTTGTTTAAATGCACCGCCCGCGCCCGTCACCAATAAGATGACGCCGATAGGTTCAAGTGATTTTTCTATCGCCCTTACCAATGTTTTGCGGTCTTCTTTATCGGCGGGACGCATCGCATAAAATGCCGCGCCGCAGGATATTAACAGGGCAATGACGGGCAGGCCGATAAAGGATATTATTTGTAAGATTATTCCATCGGGCATGCCCAATGGCCGCGCCACCGCGCCAATGATGATTAAGATTAAGGGCAAAAGGATGAGCGAGAGGGCCAATTTTGCAATTGCAGGATTAAATTGCTTTGCCGCCCCTTCATCAGCATCTAGGATAAGCGGATTACCATGGGGCAACCATCCATTGCGATTGGCGATGCTGGCGAAAATGGGACCACCAACCATTGCCGCAGGAACGCAGGCGATAAAGCCAAATAACATGACCCAGCCCAAATCCACGCCAAGTTGCTGCGCCACGGCAATGGGACCGGGCGTAGGCGGAATAAATGCATGTGCGCCCGCCAATCCTGCCAATAATGGGATGCCGAATAATAAGGGCGATGAAGTGAATTTTTTTGAAAAGGCGATGATTAAGGGAAATAAAATGATAAAGGCTACATCAAAAAATACCGGAATGGCGATGATAACCCCGACCACGGCCAATGCCCATCTTGTTGCGCGTGATCCCGTTTTACCAGTTACATAATGGGCAAGGGCGCTGACCCCGCCGCCATGTTCCACCAAAATGCCAAACATCGCGCCAAGCCCAATGACCGCAGCAATTCCGCCCAATGTGCCGCCAAGCCCTTTATTCACCGCCTCCATCGCCGCGTCTGGCGCCATTCCCGCGCCAATGGCCGCCGCAATGGCCGCGATTAACAATGCCGCAAATGGATGCATATTTGCCCGAATTATCAATATTATCAGTGCGAAAATGGACAATAGCATGGCAAATAATGCCTGATTATCGGCAATCATATTCATAAAGTCTCTCCCAAAACCCCTCAACACTTGCCATAAAATATTAAATATGACAACGTTGTAAATTACGCGATAGCGCGGCTTTATTTGTTATGCAATGTGGGGGATGAATATTTTTGGGCGTGATAAAATATAGCGGTAAGAACCTATCAATAGGCAAAGGGAGAGGCCAATGTGCAAAGGGAGAGTCATGTGAAAATATATCTTAAAATATTGGCGATATTCGCAGGAATGGCTTCTTTTCACCTTCCGGCATATGCACAAATTGATGATCATGTTCATAATATCATATCATTATGGCAAGGCGGGGTTCCTGGATTTGAAAGTCGGGCGGAAACCCACGAATTTGCCAAGGATTATTATGTCAAAAATATTCATAACCCGTCATTGACCCTATATCGTCCGGTCAATGGAACAGCCAATGGTTCGGCGGTCATCATCCTGCCAGGCGGCGGACATGAAAAACTTGTCATCAATAGCGAGGGGCGCGATGCGGCCATTTTCATGGCACAGCGCGGCTATAGCGCCTTTGTCCTGAAATATCGGTTATTTCGCGAGGAAAACTCCCCCTATATAATGGAGGATGCCCGAGCCGATACCGAAAGAGCGGTTCGTTTATTACGTCATCGGGCAAAGGAATTTGGCATACAGGCGGATAAAATAGGGATAATGGCATTTTCTGCAGGCGGGGAATTGGCGCGTCAGGCATTATTTAGCCCGCCAGTCGCCGCGCGGGGCAAGGGAGACATGATTGACTCATATTCCAGCATTCCTGATTTTGGTATATTAGTATATCCTGGCCCATTAAAGGGAGATGTTGAAATAATAAATGCCGACGCTCCGCCTTTATTCATGGTTGCTGCCAATGATGATATATGCTGCTCTGCGCCCATTATCGATTTATTATCTGCTTATAATAGCGCCCATGCACCGGCAGAGGCGCATATATATGCCATGGGCGGCCATGCATTTAATATGGGGCAAAGAACAAAGGTTCAAAATCTTGCCAAATGGACCGATCGGTTGACCGAATGGTTGGAACAATTGGATGAGATAAACGCGCAGCGGCGATAATTTTTTATAGGATATTATATTCAACCATAAAATTTCAGCATATTTCGGCCATTATTCTTCGCCTCATATAATGCATGATCGGCATGTTCCAATATTTCGCTAAATTTACCAATATCGGACAGTCTGGCCGCGCCAATGGATGCCGTAACCCCATTTAACATGGCCCATTTGGGCGTTGACCCAATTTCTTCGATTAACAATCTGGTCTTTTCCAATTTGACAAATGCTTCATTCTTGTCACGCGCATCGATTAACAGCAAAAATTCCTCACCACCCCAACGGGCGGACAAATGATTGCCCTTTGTCGCTTTTAATATTTGTGAAACCTCGGCCAATAAATCATCGCCTTTGGCATGGCCATAATCATCATTCACCCGTTTAAAATGGTCCAAATCAATGAGGGCAAGCCAAATTTTTCGGCCATCTCCTATGCAGCCATTATACCAATTTTCCAATTTTTCAAAAATGGAGCGGCGATTATTCAACCCGGTTTGTTGGTCAATTAATGCCTGCTTTCCACGTTCAACTAATAAATTTTTCAATTCGGTATTAGCTATTAACAGATTATTGGATAAAATCTGATTATCCATTTGCAATTCAATATTTGCCCGTGCCTGCGCCTCTATTTTACGCGCATAGATGAACAAGATAATGAATAATAAGGCAAGGCCAGCAACCATGCGATATCCAATGAGATCAAGATGTGTATATATGCTGGGCGCGGCGGCAATAATCGCAAATAATATTATATTATTTACCGCTACTCGGCATGTTGCTGCGGTAATCACAAACATGCTAACCGATATTAAAACGATGAACAGGATGACCGCTTCTGAAAAATTCATCGCGTTGGAAAAATCCAAACAATATAAAAATGATATCCATGATGCCGATGCTATACCGCACCCAATGGAAAGGTTGCGGATAGAATTTTTGGTCAATTTATTATTTTTTATCTGGGTAATACAAATATTGGAAAGCGTAAAATTTAAACCCATGGAGATAAATCTTATCGTGGCAATGGCGGATAATAGTGCCCATTTTTCGCTATTCCATGCCAAAATGATGATGAAGGAAACTGCAAAAATACTCACCAAAATGGCAATATATTCACGTTGCAGAAATTGCTTCGTCAACGCAGTTTCAACCATATAATCACGATGCGCCAATTCGGCTACGCCATCATTTTTATCGGTTATATTATCTTGGCCATTTGTTATTGCGTAATGTTTCATCTATTCTCAACATAGGGGGATATTTGCTATAACCATATTTTGTTAACATTGGGTTATGCGTAAAATATAGTCATAATATCAACGGCAAAAGCCGAAAATATTTGCGTTTTTGACCTATGTAAAAATGATAATTTTTTTAATAAAATCCCCACCGAATTTTTGCATCCGGTGGGGAAAGTAATCTATTATATTTTGCCGACCAGGTCAGCAGATGGGGTTAATGTTTTTGCGCCCGCAGTCCACTTTGCGGGGCATACTTCGCCATCATGTTGCGCGACATATTGCGCCGCTTCAACCTTGCGCAATAATTCTTGTGCATTACGGCCAATACCACCAGCATTTATTTCGATAATCTGGATAACGCCTTGTGGATCGACAACAAATGTTCCGCGATCGGCAAGGCCGGCTTCCTCAATCATTACTTCAAAATTACGTGCCAAAAGGCCAGTTGGGTCGCCCACCATGGGAAATTTAATTTTGCCAATTGCTGGCGAGCTGTCATGCCATGCTTTGTGCGAAAAATGGGTGTCGGTTGACACGGCGTAAATTTCCGCGCCTAAATTTTGGAATGCCTCATAATTATCGGCCAAATCTTCTAATTCAGTGGGGCATACAAAGGTAAAATCAGCAGGGTAAAAGAAGAAAATAGACCATTGGCCTTGCATTGCATTTTCGGTTACCTCGACAAAGTCACCCTTATGATATGCTTGGGCAGTAAATGGTTTTACGCTACTATTGATTAGGGACATATATTTTCCTTTAATTTATATTGCTGGAGTGTTTTAACAATGGGCCTCTTAATGATCCGGCAAAGCAACTGTCAAACAATATTCCCATTTAATTTTTAGCAGCAATGGAGCGATAAAAATCGCCCCATTTTGTTATAAATTTGTCACTTTGTTGCAACGGGCACAGAGGCATGTTGGGCGATTAAATTTTTGGCCTTTTCAATCGCATCTTCTGTGCTGATTTTACCAGAAACAATGTCGCTGCCCATGGTGAATAATTGCCCACTGATAATTGTGCCCGTTTGGGCTTCTTCTTCAATTGCTATGCCACCCTTGGCGGCAATATCGGCCCATGCGCCGCGTACAGCCGCCCAATATTCACCCGTTTTTGCCATATAATCATCGGCGGCCTGCACATCATATTCATCAAATTTAGTATAGCTGTTCAGCACATATTCCGAAACCACAGGGGACAGTTTGCCATCCTTTTTCATCATTTTAATATTATCTTGAAAATGGATCCACCCATTTGGGGTGGGGGAATGGCGGTTTATCGCATAATATCGGTCATAAATGGGGCTGCGCACTGCATCGCGCCGCGCCAATGGCCGCCATGTCCAATTTGACCGCCACCGTCTTGTGCCGCCTTGTTCTTCCCATTCGCCTATTCCGGCATAGCGCGGGCTGTCATCCACCTGATATACGGTTTGTGACCATCGGCCGCGACGTTGTTTTTCCGAAACCTGCTCCATTTTCCAAATGCCGCTGTCATTATAGGTTAAAATGGCGGCGGGTTCATATTCCCAATCTTGCCGCCAATGTTTGATGACAAATGATTTTCCTTCTGCCTCGGCCACCAATAAATGTTGCAGCACGATTTTGCGGCCACTATCTTCTATCACGCGAACAACCTCATGCCCGCCGGATGTTTTTTTGTCCAATGGGGTATAATCGGCAATCCACGGGGTTGATTCCTGCATATCAAATTGCACTTTATAATTGCCGGCCATCGCCAAAATATCGGCTCTGTCTGCTTCAAAAGATGCCTTTTCCTGCGCGGCGGGGCGTTCGGCAATTGGGGGATGCGCCAATGCAGGGGACGCGGCAAGCGCGATTGCAAATAGGGCGGTGGATAGGGTAAATTTGCTGTGTAACATAAAATTTCCTTATGATATTATTAAAATCTAAAACTGGCGGAGATGCTGGCATTGCGGCCGGGCTGGGTATAGGCATCGGTGATTGTTGATGTGGAGGCTAGCCCGCGAACATCGGACCACCACGCATATTTTTTGTCCAATATGTTGAAAATGCCCGCCCTTAATGTCAGACTGTCTGCGATGCGCAAAAATGCGGTGGCGTCCACTATGGTAAATGCATCGGGACGGAAACATGATGGGGTGCAAAGCCCTGTTGTTCTATTTTCCTCTTTTTGGGCGCTATGCGTCATTGTCAATTGGCCGCCAAAATTGCCCGATGGCGCACGATAACCAACACCCATTACCAATTTTAATGGATCAATTGTTGATAATGGCGTGTCGGGCGCAGAGTTGGTGCGGCCATGCACATCACCCTTGGCATAGGAAAGGGCGATATTGCCGTTTAACCCATTTTGTGCATTTAATTGCAGGCGGGCCTCTGCGCCGCGAACCCGCACCTTATCCAAATTGACAAATTGATATATTGCCGGATTTGAAGGGGTAAATGCGCCGCCGACAACTTCTTGGCTGATAAAATTATCATAATTTGCGTGAAATATGGTCGCCGACAGGCCGATAAACTCATTGTTAAGTCGAAGCCCAGCTTCAAAACTTTCGCTGCTTTCTGGTTTTAGATTTGGGTTGGACAATGATGTATATCCAAATGCCAGATTTTCAAAAAAATTATTCACTTGGCTGGGCGATGGTGATTTAAATCCCTGCGCATAATTGCCGAAAATTCGCACTATTTCATTTAGTTTTAATACTGCCCCAAATTTAGGAGATAGCCGCGATCCATCTTGTTTCGCACCGGTGAATAGGGGCAATAAGGGATCATTTTCAGGGTTCAGATTATAATAATCAAACCGCAATGCGGGAAATAATGTCAATCTATCGTCGCCAATGGCAATTTCGTCGCCGACGAAAATACCCGCCAAAGTGAAATTGGTCACGGGAAAGGCGCGGGTGGGAAAAACCTCACCAAATGGGGGCGTTACCCCATCGCGCAGGCCCTTTTGCTCGGTCTGGCTGATATCCCCGCCAAGAATAAAGCGATGCTGAAGGGGGCCGGTTGCAAAATCGCTGCGCATTTCAACCGATGCCCCAAAAACACGGTTGTCAAAACTGTTTAACCGTTCACGATCTGCCAAGGGGGAGCGATCTTCATCGGTAAATTGCAGGTCTTTACCCTTTTGCCAATAAGCGGCAATGTTCACATAATCAATCAGGCCGTCATTGGGATTATCAAATATCCAACCCGCCGATATACGTTTTCGGCTGCCGCTATCTTCTGCTTTTAATGCATCAACAATGGTTGTGCCAAATCCCGATGAACCAAGGCCGGATAGGATATTTGTGTTTAATTTTGTGTCGCTATATTCGCCTGTAATTTTTATGCTATGTCCCGCGCTTGGCTGCCAAACCAATTTGCCCAATGCGGCATTTGATTTCCCATTTTGGGGGTTTGCTTTGGTCCTGCCGCTGCCGACAATATCTATATCGCCTTGATTTTCTAACTCGTTAAAATCGCGGCGGGTATAGGAAAATAAGGCGGAAATATTTCCCTTTTTGCCTGCAATAATGGCGGTTTCGGAAAATTCATTATCGGCGGAGTTATATGCCGAACGGATGATACCGCCAATTTTTTGATTGTCCGTTAAAAAATCATCTGGATCGCTGGTAATAAAGCTGACTGCGCCGGATAAACCGTCGCTGCCATATAAGGCAGAGGCGGGGCCGCGCAAAATCTCAACCGATTTGACAAGGCCAAGATCGACATAATCGCCGCGCCCGCTTGCCTGTGCACCAAATGAAAAACCATCGGGCACGCGCACGCCATCAACCTGAATTAACACGCGATTGCCGCCAATACCCCTGATGGTAAATCCTTCATTGCCCGCACGTCCCGTTGAGCCAAGTGCTGCACCAAAACGCGCCGGTGCGCGCGGCACACTGACCCCCGGTTCGAAACGCACCAAATCTTTTATATCTGTGGCCAGTTCATCAGCAATTTGTTGTTCATCAATCACGCTAACCGTGGCGGGGGCTTCCTCGACGCTGACCTCGGTTCGGGTTGCAGTAACGGTGATGATGCCGCGTTCATCATCATAGGCGATTGCAGCATCATCCATTTTGGCGGACGCAGCGTTAATGGTGAATAATGGAGAGATTAAAATGGCGGCGATCACGCGGCTAATATTGGTTGTGCCTACCATAAAGTTGGTTTTTAGCGCGTTGATATTTTTATGCATATGGGAAATGGGCATGGGAGAGATAGTCCTTATTGATAATGAGAGTGATTCTCATTAGCATCTAACTATCAATCATAGACCGCATGTCAACCGATTAATGCAGGATTAATTAAAGCTGATTTTTATTTGAATTTTTTGAAGGGTTTATATTTTGGTAAATTAAGGCGCGCAGAGGGGAACATTAAAAATGGCCATTGTGCGCCATTAAAATAAATAACCCATATGTTTAAAATATGATGTGGCTGTTCATGATTGAACGGCAAATGCCTGTCTAATCATCGCCCAATATCTGCTTGCCCACAAAATATGTTTTTCGCGGTCAAATTGATCCTCAACCGATGTCATGCGGGCATGACCAACAATCCCTTCGATAAGGAATAGGGAGGCTGTATCAATGTCACTGATGGTGACCTCCTCCCTTTCGCACGCGCCCTTTAATAAAGCGCTGATTTTTTCCAATCCATCTTTTAATGTCCAGCCGCGCATTGACGGGGCATTATCATCGGTTTCCAAATCCAACCAATCGATAAGCCTATCTTTCAACCTTCCTTCTGGCGAATGAAAAAATTCAACGCCATCGGCGCATAGTGATGGGATAGCTTTATCAATATGTTGGTCTGCGACCGATTCAAAAAATCCGCGCGATGTTGTTTCAATGGACAACATTAACAGCGCGCGTAATAATTCTACCTTGCCAGAAAATCGGGCGTAAATTGTCGGTTTGCCAAATCGGCCATATTTTGCCAGTTTATCAAAAGAAAATTTTTCAAATCCAATGTCGAGTAACAGATCCCAACTCGCCATTAAAATACGGTCGGTCAATGACTCGGCATCTTCGGCGCATGGCCGACCAGCTCTAACCTCATTATCCGTCATATATAAAGCATCTGATAATTTAGAATTTGTCATAATTTAATTTTATAGCAAATCTTTCATAAAAAGGTAAAATTATATTCATTATCGCATCATCATAAATGCGGCCCATATATCAGCGTTCAGGTGCGGGCGTCCAACCCAATCCGATTGATTTATTCACCCTAACATAAGCTTCGGATAAATCAGCCTTAGCGGTGCTTGTTATCAATGCCGCGCGCAATTTCTGTCGCTGGGCGATAAGGGCATTTGCCTGTGCAATCGTGCCTGCATTTGCGCGCATTTGTTCCAAATTGGCGGTGCGCTGCGCACTGGACAATGTATCTAGCGACCGTGCCAGCGAAATTCTTTTCCCGCCAAATCGAGTTAAGGAATTTTCCGCATCATTTAATGCAGCCAATATGGTGGCGCGATATTGCGCCTCCGCCTCGTCATAGGCGCTGCGTTTACCCTCTATTTGCGCGGCTGTTCGTCCGCCATTAAATATATTCCAATTCAGACGCGGCAATGCCAATCCAAATAAACGCGCCGGATTAAAAATATCCGTCACATCATCACCACCCATACCCAAAATGCCCATAAAATTTATCTTGGGAAATTTATCGGATATGCTTGCGCCAATATCGGCATTTGCCGCCGCCAGATTACGTTCCGCAAGACGTATGTCGGGCCGCATCCGCAATAAATCTGCTGGTGCGCCAATGGCAATTTCCTTTGGCGGCATGGGGATGGATTTTATATCGGAAAGCTGTGTATCCAATGCACCAGGCGCGAGGCCAGATAAAAGGGCAAGCTGATCCTTTAATATTGTGATTTCAGTTTCATTTTGCGCAATATCGGATTGGCTTTGTGCCTGTTGCGCGATAAATTGTTCGGCCTCTTGTAATGTTCCAACGCCCTGTTGTTGACGATGCCGTGCGTATTTCAGCAATTGGCCGTCAATTTCATATTGTTGCTGCAGAATATTTGCCATTTCCTGGCGCGCGCGTAATCCGATATAAAGCCGGGCAATCTCGGATGAAAGGGAGGTTTGCGCATCTGCCAATTGAGTTTCCGTCGCTTGCGCTCTTGCCTCTCGCGCCTCCAAACGGCGGACATTACCGCCAAATAAATCAATTTCCCAACTTGCATCAAATCCAATATTTGCGCTGTTGATATCGGTTCGATTTTCGGTGCTTTGCGGGTCCAGAATTTCGGAAGGCAGATTGATATAGGGCGCAGATGCAGTTGCGCCAATTGTGGGCAAGGATGTGGTTCGGGCTGCTTTTAACCCTGATCGGGCCTGTGCAATTTTTGCGTTGGCAATATCGATTGAGGGTGAATTTACCATCGCCTTGTCAATAATATCGGATAAAATCGGATCGTTAAACGATGTCCACCAATTGGACGAAGATATAACCGAAATGCCATTATCATCTGCACGCAAATATGATGCGCGTTCCATGCTGGATCCGGCAATATTGGGCGGGCCTTTATAATCCGGACCGACCGTTGTGCATGCCGAAACCGCCAATAATGAAATTGATAAACCGGTTAATTTTAATAAATGTGAATAGTTTTTCATAAAAGTCATCAATGCATAGCCATGTTTATTTGCCCTTTGGGCAGAGGTTTTAGAAATAGAACAAGAGGGATGATGAGTAATGTTCCCACCGTCATCAACCAAAATTCGTCATTAAATGCCATGACCAGCGCGTCGCGCGAAATGGCCGCGTCAATCATATGATATGCAGCCGTCAGCCCTTCTTCGCCGCCACCAAATTGTTGGGTAAGGGATGAAAGCCAATTTTGGGCGGCCGCATCATTTTGTTGTAAATTGGCATGGAGATTCCATCGGTGAAATTGCCATCTTGTATCCTGAAGAGTGGCAAGCAGGGCCAATGTGACCGACCCGCCAAGGTTTCGCGCTGCGTTAAAAAGACCGGCAGCATCGCCCGCATCCTCCATTTTAACTGCGCTTATCGCTGCTTGGTTAAGGAACATAAAGCCTAAAATCTGTCCTACACCACGCATTAACTGGCTTTCGGTAAAATCTGGGCCGGTTGATTGCGCGGTTAAGGCCGCATCCCAAAAACTGGAAAATGCGAGCATCCCAAATCCAAGCGCGACCGCCAATCGTAAATCAAGCGACCTTATAAGAAATGGGACGAAAGGCATCATCAATAATGATGGCACACCGGCAAGAAACACAACCTGACCCGCCTGCAATGCATTATAATCGGCAATTGCGGCAAGAAATTGGGGGATGATATAGGATGTGCCATATAATACCCCGCCAAGGATAAGCGCCATCATTGAAACGGCGGCAAATTCACGATTACGCAGTAGGGCCAATTTTATCACTGGTTTTTTTGCATAAAATTGACCCAAAGCCATTAAGGCAAAACCTATTATGGTCAGGATGGTAAGCTGCCATATTAGGGCGGATTCAAACCATTGTTCCTTATGCCCATCCTCTAGGACAATTGTTAATCCACCAAGGCCAAGCGACATGCCAATAATGCCCAACCAGTCGGCGGATTTTAATTCATCTAAATTCATTTTATCATTTGGCAATCCGAAAATTAACAAAGCAATGAGCAGGATGCTCACCGGCACATTGATAAAAAATGCATAATGCCAGCTAAGGTTTTCGGTTAACCAACCACCCAATAATGGGCCAAGAACTGGTCCTAAAATTACCGTCGCACCGAAAATCGCCGTGCCAATGGGTTGTTGCGATGGTGGCAATCGGGTTGCGATAATTGTCATGGCGGTGGGGATCATCGCCCCGCCAGTAAATCCCTGACCCACGCGCCCAATAATCATCGTTCCTAAATTATCGGCCAATCCGCACATGATGGAAAATCCGGTAAATAATATAGCAGCGATGAGTAAAAATCGGCGAAGGCCAAATACACGTTCCAACCAACCGGTCAACGGGATGACAATGATTTCCGCCACCAAATATGCGGTTGCGACCCATGTGCCTTCGGATGTGGATGCGCCTATTTCCCCTTGTATAGTGGGCAAAGACGCATTGACGATGGAAATGTCCAGGGTCGCCATTAACGATCCCAGCGCCCCCGCCGCCACGCCCATCCAGGCGCTAATGTCGGCCTTTTCTTGTGGCGGCATATAATCGCCGCCTTGTGATTGGCTGTCCATCATATCGCCCGCTTTAATTGATGGGGAACTGCTCATTATTTGCCTGCCTGTTTACGTTTAATGGCCTCAATCTCGGCGCGGGCTGAACGTGTATCAACCGATACTTCCAATGATAATCCGGGCAATAATAATTGGCGTGATTCAGGTCCGGCCTCTAATTTAATACGCACCGGCACGCGTTGAACAATTTTGGTAAAATTACCTGTCGCATTTTGCGGAGGGATGAGTGAGAAATTGGCGCCTGTTCCCGGGGATATTGTTTCCACTGTGCCGCGAAATTCAACCCCCGATATGGCATCAACCTTTATCGTGACCGGTTGGCCGATACGCATCATGCCAATTTGGGTTTCTTTAAAATTTGCGGTGACATATATATTTTGGGTCGGAACAATGGTCATTAACCGTTGCCCGGGGGAAACATATTGTCCTGCACGCGCCTCTAAACTGCCAATTCGTCCGGCAATGGGCGCAGATAGGCGGGTGTCCGCCATATTGATATTTGCCCGCTGTTTTTCAACCTCGGCGGCACGAACCTGTGCCTTTGTAGCGCCGGTTTGCGCGCGTAGTGATGATATACGCTGTTGTGCCTGTGCGATTGCTGCTTGCTTTGCGCCTAAATCTGCACTGGTTTGCGCGCGTTCATTATTCAGCTCATCCAATTTTGTCGATGGCTCTGCGCCCGCGTTAACCAACGGACGGTAACGTGCAATTTGCTGATCAATATAACGCATTCTGGCCTGTGTTTTGGCCAATTCAGATGTTGCCGCAGCAACGGCGGCCTGTGCTTCGGCAATATTTGATTGCGTTACAGCACCATTGGCACGTGCCAGTAAAATTTGACTGTCTGCGGCGTCAACTTGGCTTGCATAATCGCTTGCTCTAATCTGCAGCAATAATGCGCCCTCTTCGACGGAGGCATTTTCCGATATTTTTACAAATTCGATGAATCCGGCCAATTTTGATGAAATGGCGACATCATCCGCGCTGATAACCGCGTCATTTGTGGATTGTTGATATTGGCCAAAGACACGATATTGCCAATATTCATATGCGCCAAATCCGACGGCCAAAATGGCCAATATAATCAATATGGGGCGCAGCCATGGACGTGTCGGCTTGTCATCTTGCTGCTGATCGTCATTGGGCATTTCATCATTTGGGGCAGCTTCACTTAATGCGTCATTGGGGGATTTATCTTGCCCAATTTTTTTATCTTGTCCCATTTTTTTATCTTGAATGTGTGTTTCATCATGCATCTCGTCTTGTATATCGGGATATGGTTCGCTTTGATGATGGGGAGAGGGAGTGTTTTTTTCTGTCATTTTATTTCCTAGAACGAAACGGTATCGTTTTATTTGATAGCTGCCATCTATTCCTCCTCATAATTATAGTCAACATTTTTTTGGGATTAAGGCGCGAAATCATAACTTAAATATTCATAAAATATTGATAAACATATATTTTTATAAATATTCTATTTTAGATTATATTATCGTTATAGCTGCCTGCCAATAAACTGCGCAACAGAATCACCTGTCAATTTGTTGCAGGTCGGCAAATTCAGGGCAGACTTAAAACTGTCATAAATCATATCCCATATTGTCATATATAAGTCACTGCTGGGTCATGAATCACTCCTAAACACACGTCAAGCCGGTCAGCCGTTAACAAATATTGACGGTTCGGTTCCCTATTTTTCCCCCATTATGGGCATTTGATGTGGAGATTTTAATGAATAATCCAAAATTACGCGGGCTGATTTTTGCAACGGCCGCTGCGGCCACTTTAGCCGGTTGCGGCGCGGATGATATTGCATCGCCCGGCGAAGGCAATTTGGTTGTCTTGCCGCCTGTTGCTGTCACGCCAACGCCAACACCAACGCCAACGACCCCAACAGGTCCGGCGGCTGATTGCCCCACAAATACGGCAAATGTTGGCACTATTGTTACTGGCGGCGGCCAAACATTGCGTAATTGCCAGATTAGCGGGACATTGACCGGTAATGTCGTTTTGAATAAGCGCACAGGCACCATATATTCCATCAGCGGTAAAGTTGAGGTAGGTCAGGATCGCGGCGCCGATGCTGCTGCGCCAATTGCTGGACGGGCAAGTGGTATTTTAACTATTGATCCTGGTGTTACCATTTTTGGTGCAACCAATGCGGATTTCTTGTTGGTTAATCGCGGTTCGCAATTATTTGTTGATGGTTCGGCATCTGCGCCTGTTGTCATGACAAGCCGCGCCAATGTTGTTGGCACATCAACAGCGGACAGCATCGGCCAATGGGGCGGGTTGGTTATTTTGGGCCGTGCGCCCATTGGTGATTGCGCAGATGCAGGCGCGGTTGGCGGCACTGTAAATTGTCAGGCACCTGTTGAGGGGACGGCTGGATCAATTTATGGCGGTGCAACACCCACAGATAGCAGCGGTTCAATCCGTTATTTGTCGCTTCGTTATTCCGGATTTCAGGTGGATACCAATAATGAACTTAACGGTATTACATTGGGCGGCGTTGGTTCAGGAACAATATTTGAATATGTTCAGGTTCATAATAGCTCTGATGATGGTATTGAATGGTTTGGTGGCCGCGTAAATGGTAAAAACCTTGTCTTAACCGGAAATGATGATGACTCTTTAGATGTTGATTCAGGATATAAGGGTAATTTGCAATTTGTTATCGTAACCCAACGTTCCGGCGGCGGTGATAAATTGATTGAGGGTGATTCAACTGATAAACCAGTTGATGCAGTGCCGCGCACAAATTTCCAAATTTCAAACTTTACCTTTGTGACCCCTCGCTCTGCCTCACCGGTTCATTTGCGTGGCGGCATGGACGGCACATTGGTCAATGGCATTGTATCTGGCAATGAATGTTTGGACATTGATACCAGCGCGACCAGTCAGGCGGCAGATTCAACCAAGGATGAGCTTGGCCCAATTCGTTTCCGTTCGGTGAAATTTGTTTGCACCACTGCATTTACCGATGATGCCGATGGCGCGGCGGCAAGTGCATTTAATGCGGGCACAAATAATAGCGCAAATGGCACATCAACCCTAACCGGTGTGTTTATAAATGGTGCCAGCGAAACCGCCATTACACCATTTAACGCCAGCACGCTGTCGAGCTTCTTTGTCAATACAAGCTATATTGGCGCGGTTCGCGACGCATCGGACACATGGTGGCAAAATTGGGCATGTGGATTGTCGACCTCAAATTCGCCATCCTGCACCTCCATCCCAAGCGCTTAATAGCTGCTGAAATCTATATTGGCGGTGGGTTTTTGCCTGCCGCCAATCCATTATGAAGTAAGTTGTGGAACATAAAAAATGCGAAAAATACAATTATTCACCACATTATTATTGGCTACATCCTCCCTATGCGCGAAGCCTGCTTTGGCCTATGATAACTCCCCTGCAAATGCTGATTTACCAGAACAGCCAAGCGAGGACGCGCCAGCAGCAACGGTAGAGGAAGCCCCTGTAACAACAGGTGCGGATGCCCCGGAAACTTCGGATGCAGAGGTAGAGATTTCTTCACCTGGCGGCGATGATTATGGCGGTGAAATTGTGGTTCGCGGCAAATATATTCCCGATCCCATTCGTGCCACGCCAGAGGTTGTTTCTGTTTTATCTGCAGAGGATATTGCAAAGACAGGCGAGGGTGATATTGCCGGCGCGCTGCAACGTGTGACCGGACTTTCCGTGGTTGGCGGTCGCTTTGTTTATGTTCGCGGCCTTGGGGAGCGTTATTCGCTTGCATTGTTAAATGGTTCGGCGCTTCCCTCGCCAGAGCCGCTTCGCCGCGTTGTGCCGCTTGATTTATTCCCGACAAGCATCTTGGCCTCTACCGTGGTGCAGAAAAGCTATTCTGCCAATTATCCGGGTGAATTTGGCGGCGGTGTTATCAACCTTACTACCAGATCCGCACCTGATGAGCCATTTTTCGATTTAGGGGTTAGTATAAGTGGTGATTCGATCACTACAGGTGATTTGGGATATACTTATTTTGGATCGCGCACTGATTTTCTGGGCTATGATAATGGCGCGCGCGCATTGCCGCGTCCCTTGGCCAATGCCATTGCCACGGGCAATCGTGTGACCGAAGGCGCCGACTTTTCGGCTGATGATATTCGGTCAATTACTGCAAGTTTAAGCAATGCCAATACCAATGTTATTCAGCGCAATTCACAAATGCCTGCCAATTGGAGCGGCGATATGGCGGCGGGCAAAAGCTTTGATTTAGGTTCGGCTGAACTCGGCCTTGTTGCCGTTGCGGGTATCTCCAATAGCTGGCGGACCAGAAGCGGCCTGCAACAGCTTGGCGCGCAACAGGGTGATATTTTGGTCGCATCACAGGATTTTAAATTTGTATCAACCGAAAACCGTGTCGTGGTCAATGGGATGGTCAATGCGGGGCTTAGCTTTGATGAACATAAGCTGCGCCTGACCAGCATTTATATTCATGATAATTTGAAGGAAGCAAGGGTCGGTTCGGGTAATAATTTTGATACTGTATCGCCCAGTGTGTCGCGACCCGAAGATACTATTCAAACCGGTCAAACAAGTTGGTATGAACGTCAATTATTTGATGTGCAGGGAACGGGCGAGTTTAGATTTAGCGATCTTGCAATTGATATTCGCGGTTCATATGCAAAATCAAAACGCGACGCTCCTTATGAAAGAAGCTATAGCTATACTTTTGATGAAACGGCGATGGATTATGTCAATAATCTTCGTTCACCGGGACAAAATGCCCGTCTTTCATTCAGCGAATTGGACGACAAGGTTGTGTCGGGTGCATTGGATATTAGCTATAAATTGCCGACATCACGGCCCGTGACAATTTCAGGTGGCTATGCCTATTATTTGAATGAGCGTTCTGCAATCCGCCGTGATTTTGAATTTTTTCCTTTGGGTGCTTTGCCATTGGAGGTTGCACAGCAACGTATTGATTATTTAGTTAGCGATTTTAATGTTTATAATTGGGATTTGTTATTGCGCGAAACAACCGGTGGTTTTGGTTCGGCGGCATATAGCGCAAATTTGGAAACACATGCGGGCTATATCATGGCTGAGGCCGAATTATTGGACGGTGTCAATATCAATATTGGTGCGCGATATGAAGATGGCACACAATCGGTAACGCCGACGGCTTTATTCGGTCTGCCGCCTTTGGCAGCGACCAGCCTGTCCAATGATTATTGGTTACCAGCGGCTACCATAACATGGAATTTTGCCGACGATATGCAATTGCGTCTGGCTGCTTCAAAAACCATTGCCCGCCCGCAATTTCGTGAATTGGCTCCACAGCCATATCGCGATACAGAAAGCAGCCGCACATTTTTCGGCAATCAATTTTTGGAAGATAGCGAGCTGATTAACGCAGAAGCGCGTTATGAATGGTATTTTGCCAGCGGGCAAAGATTTACATTGGCCGGTTTCTTTAAAGATATTGAAAAGCCAATTGAAGCAACTGCGGTGCAAGTGGGCAGCACATTTTTAACCAGCTTTGCCAATGCGCCGCGCGCGCAATTATGGGGCGCAGAGGTTGAGGTGGAAAAATATATCCCGCTTTATAATTTAAGCACGGAAGGCGGCTTTTTCTCCAATCGCCGTGTCGCCATTGTGGCAAATTACACCTATACTGACTCCAAAATCATTATAAAGCCGGGCGACACAGTTATCAGCTTTACCACCGCGCCAAATGCGGTGGCCGCCGATATTGTTTTTGATAGTACAAGGCGTTTGCGCTTGACCGGTCAATCAAAGCATTTGGCCAATTTACAATTTAGCTTGGAAAATGAAGATCGTTTGTCACAGCAATCAATCCTGCTGACATATTCAAGCGAGCGTGCGACAAATCGTGGTCCCAATTTAACGCCAGATTTCATTGAACGTCCCGGCCTTCGTTTGGATGTGATTTTACGCGAGGCTATGAAAATAGGTAAGCAGGAATTTGAAATGAAATTTGAGCTGCGTAATTTAACCGGCACCAATTATTCCGAAACCCAAAGTTTGGGCACGTCAACATTACAAATTAACAGCTATGATATTGGAACATCGGCATCATTGGGCGTGACGTTCAAATATTAAACGCAAAAAAATAAATTATTACATGGCGCTGCGGCAATGACGCGGCGCCATTTTTAATTTTTGAACGTTTTAGTATTTGCACGTTTTAATATTTGCACGGCGTTAAAAAAAACAATTTCATAAAACCGTCATATGTCAGTCACCCATGCGTCATGAAACAAACTTAATAGCCTAATATATGAGCAATAATTATGAAAAATATGATTCCTTAAGTTCGAAATTATTCAATAATTTTCGGATAAAATCTTTGCTCAAAATTTCTAAACCCAATATTTATCAACTTATATCCGCTGCGTTAATATTGATTATATTGGTGCAATTGGCGCGTTTATTTTGGGTGATTGCGACCCCGGTTGGTCCGGTCGGGAGGTGGAAACCAGTTGTCCCGCAAATGATGGATTTTGCGAATAGAACAGCATTATTTGACAGATTTGACCCATTTTTCAAACGGACGCAAAATAGCGAGGAAGAAGGCAAGGTGACTGCCCTGCCGCTTACATTATTTGGCATTAGGGGCAATGCAGGAACAGGCGCGGGTTCGGCGATTATCGCGGATAGCGCGGGGGTGCAGAATAGCTATCTTGTCGGGCAAGAAATTATGCCCGGGGTAAAGCTGCATAAGGTGGCATTTGACCATATTATATTGGATAATAATGGGTCATTGGAATTATTATATCTTGATCAATCATCCAGCGCAGAAATTGTCGAGGCTGCGCCCGCAGCGACAATAGATGAAGGCGCCGGATCGGATAATAGGGGCCAGTTACAAATAAATGCGCAGACATTTGCGTCATCCATAAATTTGCAACCGCGCAAGACAAATGCAGGTGTTACCGGATTGGTAGTTAGCGCAAAGGATGATGGCGCGATGCTGCGTTCCGCAGGGCTGCAAAGCGGGGATATTGTAACAAAAATAAATGGAAAGTCGGTGACCAGTGCGAATGATATAATCACGCAAGTTCGTCCTGGTGCGCGTCTTTCATTAGAGGTTGAGCGCGGTGCAAATGTCGTGCCAATTGCAATTATATTGGAAAATCAGTGAAAAAATTAGTTTATATTACTGCCTTTATTGGGCTGACCTTTGCGCCTGCAATATATCACCCCATTGCCGCGCAAAATATTTTGAACATGCGCGATGCGGATATTCGCGCCTTTGTTCAAGATGCAGCACGGGTCACCGGCCAGACATTCATTGTGGATAGCAAGGTGCAGGGCAAGGTATCGGTGGTGTCGGACCGTCCATTAAGTAAGTCAGAATATTTTGAACTTTTCCTGTCCACCTTGCGCGCCAATAATTTTGTGGCAATTCCCATGCGCGGCGGCGGATATCGAATCCAAATGGCCGAAGGAGCGGCAACCCAGCCATCAAAAATTGGAGAAAAAAATGCCCCCGCAAATCAATTTGTGACAGAGATTTTCCGCTTAAAATCAATCGCAGCGGCATCGGCGGTGGAGACATTGCGCCCATTGGTCAGCCGTGAAGGTTCAATAACCGCCAATGCCAATGCCAATAGTTTGGTGATTGCGGACTATGCCGATAATATTCGCCGGATACGCGATTTAATCCGCCAAATTGACCGCGACAGCGCGGCCACTCAAATTGTGCCTTTGGCCAATGCTGGGGCGCGTGAAATTGCGACTTCTCTACAAATGTTGGCGCAGCAGGGCGCAGTGGGCGAGGGGGCAAGGCCGCCCGTGACCATTGTGGCATTTGACAGCAGCAATAGCATTGCCTTGCGCGGGGATGCCAGTGCGGTTTCGCGTTTTGCCTCTATGGCGCGGGAATTGGATGATCGGGCGCAATCTGGTGCTGAAATTCGGGTTTATTGGTTGAACCATGCCAATGCCGAAACGTTAATGCCCACGGTTCAGGCGGTGTTGGGTGGCGGTCAATCGACATCAATATCCGACAATATGGCAGCAAATATTAACGCCGCACCGTCAAATAATGGCGCAAATGCAGGCGCGGCATCCAATAATGGCGCCTCCAGCGTGGGCAGCACCGCGTCAACTGCATCAATTGGCATTTCAAATAATGGCATTTCATCCAATGGCGGCGGCATTGCAAAACGCGGCCCTGCAATTATCACAAGATATGAAGGGGCAAATGCGTTAATCGTTGCAGCGAATAGCGATATTCAGCGTCAAATTGGTGAGTTAATCCGCCAGCTTGATACACGCCCGGAACAGGTATTGGTTGAGGCAATCATTGTCGAAATTGGCAATGATGCCGCCAAAAGATTGGGCGTGCAATTTTTGATTGGCGGGCAAAATATCCCCTTTGCCGCGACAAATTATTCCAATGCAGTGCCCAGCATTTTAACAATTGGCGGCGCGGCGGCGGCGCAGCAATTATCCCAGCAAACAACAACGGTAAATGGCCAAACCACCGTCACATCGAACAGCAGTGCATTGGGCAATTCATTACAAGAAGCGGCAGCGGCATCAATTTTAAACGCCACTGGGGGATTTGGCGGGGTTGCATTGGACATTGGTAAAAATGCGATTTTCGGATCGATTATCAATGCGGTGCAATCCGACACTCAGTCCAATTTATTGGCCACGCCCTATGTTGTCACATTGAACAATCAAAAATCAAAATTCCTTGTCGGGCAGGAAGTCCCCGTGTCAACCGGAGAGGCTTTGTCGGATAATTTTGACAATGCATTTCGGACCGTTCAGCGTCAGGAAGTCGGCATTAAATTAGAAGTCACCCCACAGGTTAATAGCAGCGGTGATGTTAAATTATTCCTGCGCCAAGAAGTATCCAGCGTGGCAGGCCCTGTGTCGAGTAGATCGAGCGATTTAATCATCAATAAAAGAGAATTTGAAACCACATTAACAATTGGCGATGGGCAAATTTTGGCCATTGGCGGTTTGTTAAATGATGATGAACGCAGGACAATCGAGAAAATCCCTTTTTTAAGCGATATTCCAGTTTTGGGGGCGTTGTTTAAATCAAAAAGCAATAGCCGCCGGAAAACCAATTTAATGGTATTTATCCGCCCCACCATATTGCGAAGCCGCGCCGATGGCGATGTGGTTACCGCCAAAAGATATGATTATATTCGCCAGCAGCAATTATTGCTGAACCCCGATGCAGAGCCAGCCATTGACGAATTGGTGCGCGATTATATGGGGGCTACACCGCCCATAAATCCGCAATTTATGCAGGGCGATGTCATTATAGACGGGATGAACAAAAATGCCGTCACCACCAATGGACCAATTGAGCAGGTGGAGCTTCCTGCAAGTGGGGGTGCGCAATGAAAATAAAAAAGGGCAATGCCGCGATAAGCAACGAAAAAAGGAATATTTTGCCTCATGATGATAATAAAAACATCATGGCCAATAGAGATAATGATAAGGTCGATATTCAATCATCATATATGGCACAGGAGGAAAAAACAAACCCCGCACCCACCGATTTTAATATGATTGCAGAGCCGCGATTATTAGTTGATTTGCCATATATTTTTGCCAATAAATTTGGATATGTTTTGCACCGGCATGAAAATGGACGATTATTGGTCAAAATGCGTGCCGATGCTGATCCGTTAAATTTATTAGAAATAAGGCGATTTGTCGATGTGCCATTTGATGTGGAAAAAGTCGAAATAGCGGATTTTCCCAAAATTTTATCCGATCATTATGCCATAGATGGCAGCGCAGCCGCCATGGCGGGCGCATTTGATAATGATGATGATGCACAATTTCTATCGCTTGATTTACCAAGCGCGGATGATTTGTTGGACAGCGCCGATGACGCACCGGCCATTCGTTTAATCAATGTGATTATTGCAGAGGCCGTGCGCCAAGGGGCATCGGATATTCATATTGAACCATATGAAACCGGTCTTGTCATCAGAATGCGTAAAGACGGGGTGTTAGAAGAAAAATTACGAATGCCCGCCCATGTCGCGTCGGTTGTGGTCAGCCGGATAAAGGTGATGGCGCGGCTGGACATTGCCGAACGACGCGTGCCGCAGGATGGCCGCATCGCCATTACCCTTGGCGGGAAATTGGTCGATGTGCGCGTTTCCACATTGCCCAGCAGCGCAGGCGAACGCGTGGTGATGCGGATATTGGATAAAGAAAGCAGCTTTATCTCTATTGATTTATTGGGGATGAGCGAAGATGCAAAAGATATTTTGACCAGTGCTTTATCTGAACCAAATGGCATTATTTTGGTAACAGGTCCAACCGGTTCAGGTAAAACCACATCGCTTTATGCTGCATTAAAATATTTAAATGATGGCAGCCGAAATATTTTAACAGTCGAAGATCCTGTTGAATATGGCGTAGAAGGTATTGGCCAGACACAGGTAAATGCAAAGGTTGGCATGACATTTGCCGCCGGGCTGCGGGCGATTTTACGGCAAGATCCCGATGTGGTGATGGTGGGTGAAATCCGTGATAAGGAAACCGCCGATATTGCTGTGCAGGCCGCCCTTACTGGGCATTTGGTGCTATCCACCGTGCATACAAATGACGCGGTGGGGGTGATTACCCGTTTGCGCGATATGCGCATTGAACCATTTTTGCTGGCATCCACATTAAGGGCGATTATCGCGCAACGATTGGTGCGCCGTTTATGTCCAGATTGTAAAACATCTGGCCAAGCAAGCAAGGGAATGATTGCTTTATTGGGATTGGATCAAGGAACAATTGTGCATCAACCAAAGGGATGTCCAAATTGTAATAATAGCGGCTTTAAGGGCCGTATTGGTGTGTTTGAGGTGATAAGGGTGGATGAAACCATCCGCCGTTTAATCAATGAAGGCGGGGATGAGGCGATTATTGCCCGCCATGCATTTATTAACCGGCCCAATTTATCTGGCGCGGTCAGCAAATTGATGCGCGCAGGTGAAATTACATTGGAAGACGCCATTCGCATTTCGCGTCAGGAGGGCGAATAATTGGCCTATTTTGCCTATCATATCATCGATCAAAATGGGGCGGAACGGCGCGGTAAAATTGATGCGGCAAATGAAAATGTGGCGCGTCAACGTTTAACCGATATGCGATATTATGTGGTCAATATTTCCGTGGCGAGCGCGCAAAATAATAATGAACGTCATCACATAAATGATAAAAATAGCGCGGCCAATTTTTTCACATTTCGCAAAATTACAAAATTAAACCATCAACAATTAACTTTATTTACCCGTCAATTGGCTTCTTTGTCACAGGTTACCCCTTTAGAAGAGGCCATGCGCACCATTAGCAAGCAAACCGAAAAGGCACAGGTTCGCGAAATATTGGAAAAAACCCACGCCGCCGTGGTGGAGGGGCAAAGATTGTCAGAGGCGATGAGACGCAGCCCGCAAAGTTTCCCACCTTTATATTGCGCGATGATTTCTGCGGGGGAAAGCTCCGGCGCATTGCCCGAAATATTGGAACGATTGGCAATATTGATGGAACGTCAGGCCGAAATAAGGGGTAAATTACTTGCCGCATTAACATATCCCATTGCGCTGACCTTAGTTGCTATTTTGGTGGTATCGGGATTGATGATTTCGGTTGTGCCGCGCGTTGTGGAACAATTTGACGATGTTGATCAACAATTGCCCTTAATTACCCAAATTGTGATGGCAATTTCCGCTTTTTTGGCAAATTGGTGGTGGGCAATTGCGTTAATCATCCTATTCGCTGCATTTATTTTCATCATATTATTACGGCGCGATAATTTTCGATTGGAGGTGGATCAATTTTTGTTGCGCCTGCCGCTTATCGGTAAATTGGTCCGAAATTTAAATGCCGCGCGCATGGCCCGCACATTGGCGACTATGGTGGCCAGCCGTCTGCCATTATTAGAAGGGTTAAAATTAACCCGCAATATTGTGCCAAATTATGCACTGCGTCACGCCAATGATTTTATGATTGAACATGTGCGCGGTGGCGGCAGCTTATCCGGCGCCATGCGACAAACGGCGGTATTCCCTCCCTTGTTGGTTTATTTAACGGCAAGCGGGGAAAGCGCGGGGCAATTGGATGTGATGTTGGCGCGCGCCGCCGATTATTTGGAACGCGAATTTGATAATTTTACTTCGGCCTCTTTGGCCTTGCTTGAACCTTTAATCATTGTGGTTATGGGCGCTATTGTCGCGCTTATCATCTTATCAATTTTATTGCCAATATTACAGCTTCAAAATCTAGCAGGAATTTAACATGTTTTGGAAAAAAATTGCCCAAATTTGGGCGCGTCAAAAATGCGATAAAGCCGAAGAAAATGGTTTTAGTTTGGTTGAATTGATGGTGGTGATTTTCATCCTTGGCCTTATCACCACAGTGGTGGTTATCAATGTTTTGCCCAATCAGGAAAAAGCAATGGTGCAAAAGGCAAAGGCAGATATTGCCGTGCTGTCCACCGCATTGGAAAGTTATAAGCTGGATAATATGACCTATCCATCGCAAAGCGAAGGGTTGAACGCGTTGATTACACCGCCAGCAAATGAAGCGGGGGGATATAGGCGCGGTGGATATATTAAAAAATTACCCAATGATCCATGGGGCCGTGCCTATCAATATCGTCTAGGCGGGAATAATGGCGAAGCGGCCAATGGCGGGTTTGAGATATTATCACTGGGGGCGGATGGCGCACCGGGCGGGCAGGGCGAAAATGCTGATATTATCGGAAATTAAATTTAACAAAAATTGCAAAAATATTACCCAAAATGGCTTTACCCTTGTTGAATTGATGGTGGTGATTTTCCTTATCGGTTTGGCATCGGCGGCGGTCGTCATGGCATTGCCCAATGATGATGGCCGCGCCCGCCAACATGCCGAGAAATTGGCAATGCATATCGCCGCCACGCGCAATATGGCGATTTTACAGGCGCGTCCGACATTGGTTTCATTCAGCATATCGGGATATGCGTTTGAACAACGCCGGGATGGCGCATGGCAAGCATTTGAGGAAAAGCAGTTTCAGTCGGTGAACTTACCTTCAACGCTGAAAATTTCCTCCACTTCAAAATTACCCGCAAGGATTATGTTTGATGCAACAGGAATGCCCAATGCGCCGGCAAGAATATCAATAAACGCAAATGATGGACCCGCGCATCATGTTAATATTACCGCGTCAGGCGATGTCAAAGGAGGCCAAAATTGATGCAGAAATATCGCCAAATTCATACCGATAAAAACTTAATGACAAATGGATTCACAATGTTGGAAATCATGGTGGCATTGGCGATATTTTCCTTGGCCGCTATGGCGTTAATTCGCTTGCAAGGATTTACCATGCGCGAAGGGGGCGCGGCCATTGCGCATCAAATTTTATGGTTAGAAGCGCGAAATAAAGCTGCCAATATTATTTCAGATCCCAATCCAATTGCATTTGGTGATTTGGAAGGGGTATCGCAAAATGCGGGCAGGAAATTTCAATGGGTTCAAAAGGTACGCCGCAGCGATGATGAACATTTGGCGCGGGTGGATATCATCATCACCGATGAACAGGGCAAACAAGCAATTATCAAATTTGGAAGGCCAGTCACCCCGTGAGCGCCGCGCAGCCTTTATCAGCCAAGAATAGGCAATTGATGCAACGCAATGGCTTTACCTTGGTTGAGTTGTTGGTGGCATTATTTATTTTTGGGTTAATATCCAGCGCTGCGGTAATGTTGCTGCGCAGCGCATCGGATAGCCAGTTGCAGTTAAAAAATAAATTGAGCATGCAGGGTAATATCACCCGATTATCAAATTTATTAGAAGCCGATTTGGCACAGGCCGTGGCCCGCCCATCCCGTAATGCAAATGGCTCAAAAATGGCGGCCTTTTTAACACAAGATAGGCCCGGTAGTTTATTTGCATTTTCGCGCACCGGACTTGGCATGGGGGGCGATGATGCAGATGGTTTTGCCAGCAGCATAGGCAGGGTTGAATATGAATTGGTCAATCGGCAATTTATTCGCAAATCCACGCTTTATATTGATGGAGGGCAAAGCAATCCGCCTGCTATTTTATTGGATGATGTTGACCAAATATTGGTAAAATATCGCGATCAAAAGGGACAATGGCGCGATGATTGGAATGTGGATGATAATATGCAAATGCCGCGCGCCATAGAAGTGAATATAATGCAAAAAAATATTGCGCCATTACAGTTAATTTTAATTGTCGGCAGCCAAAGCCGCAACATACCAATGGCCGAAACCGAAAATAGCACAGAGGAAAATAGCACAGAGGAAAATAGCACAGAGGAAAATGTCAATGAAAGTTGATATTTCTGAGCATGAAAAGGGCGCGGCATTATTGACCGTGCTTTTATTGGTGGCGGTCATGTCGGTGATTGCCGCATCGGCGCTTGACCGTTTAACATTGGCAACGAAATTTGCCGCCAATGGCAGCGCCATGGCCCAGGCAAGAGCATATAGTTATAGTTTGGAAAATATCGCCAGCAGGCGGATTGAAGATTTAATATCGCGAAATCCGGAAAAATTAACATTAGAAGGCGATTGGTTGGAACGCGACCTTGCCATTCCCATTGATGGGGGAATGGCCACTATTAATGTCAAAGATGCCAATAATTGTTTCAACCTCAATAATTTAGTGATTGAAGGGGAACAGGGTTTGACGGCAAACCTACCTGCGATTGAACAATTTAAGCAGTTAATGTCCTTGTTAAAAATTGATGAATCAAATGCGGCCTATATTGCGGAATCTGCGGCGGATTGGATTGATACAGATAATATAGCATTGCCGGCGGGGGCGGAGGATAGTTATTATCGCGGATTATCCCCATCATATTTACCGGCAAATGTGAATATGGTGGACCGCAGCGAATTGGCCAATATTCGCGGTATGACAGCGCAAATATATAAAAAGATAAAGCCATATATTTGCGCCTTGCCAACCAATGAAAAGGTGCAGGTGAACCTTAACACCCTATCACTAAACCGTGCGGCGCTTTTCGCCATGTATTTTAACCAACAAATGACAATAGAGCAGGCGCAATCTTTTCTAGCCAATCGGCCAAAGGATGGCTATGCGAGTTTGGTTCAATTTTGGCAGGCGCCCATGCTGGCCAGCATGAATTTAGATGATGCAACAAAGAATAATTTTGGTTTGAAAAGCAAATGGTTTGAGGTGCATAGCCGTATCGCCGTGGGGAATATTATGTTGGAAGGACTAACATTAATGTCGTTCGATTCCGAAAATGGCCAAAATGGCGAGGCTCAAATATTTTGGCGCAATTGGAATAATGGATAAATTTATGTCGCGTCTTTTAATCCTTTCTTTTCCGGTTCAGGGCGATGTGCCAATTGGTTATTACCGTGTTGAAAATGCATCCATTGTTGATTTTAACATTATTCCACCGAATGATAAGGACGCCATTTCCGCCCTTTATTATTGGGTATCAGAAGATATATCATCGGCAAAGGCTAGGGTAATTGCGCTGGCATCGCCCGGTGATGTGGTGGTCCATTGGCATGAAATTGACGATATGCCGGATAAACAGGCATTGATGGTGGCACAGGTAAAATTACAGGAAAAACTGCCTGTAAAAACCAATCTTCATATATCCGCGAAAATAATGAACGTGGATATGGCATCATCATCGGATAAAAAGTTAATTTGCACCGCGCATATTGATGCAGAAAAAATGGAGCGCGGGTTAAAAATATTGGCTGGTTATAATCTGGACCCTGATATTGTCATGCCAATTGGCATGGCGATTTCTATGCCGCATGATGGATATAAGGGCGCGGAGATTTTTGGCATTCCCCTTATCCTTGGTCCGCAATTTATCGCGCCGGATGAAGCTGCGCTTCGCACCGCATTTCATATTGATGAAAATCTTGTGCAACATCATCAAAATGAAATCTGCACCGATATGGCAGCATTAAATGATGCGGATAATTTGCCGCGCATTATCAATTTGCGCCATGGCCCTTTTGCCATGGGGAAGGCAAAGACAAAATGGGGCGCAGGCCAATTAAAAATAATATTATTTTTATGCATGGCGGCATTGCTGGTCAGTTTGGCATTGGCGGTGGCAAGTTGGGGGCGTTTATATTTTGCTGTGCAACATGAAAATGGCATTGCATTGAAAATGGCGCAAAAAATTATTCCCAATGTTGACAATATTGAGGAAGCCCAAAATGCCCTTTCTAACAAAGATATAGCAAAAAATGGAACGCGATTTGCGCTATTATCCTCGGCAATTTATGGCGAGCTGGAAAAACAGCCTGCCTTGCAATTGCGGCAATTAAAATATGACCAAAATCAAATTTTATATGCCACAATTACCGCGCCAACAAATGATGCAATCAACCCATTGTTGATAAATTTACAGCAACAGGGATATAAAATTACCGCCACCCCGAAACAGGAGCAAGGCGGCCTTTCCAGCGCAGATATTAGCATGAGATTACCATGATGAACAATTTTTCGGCCTGGTTTGCCGCAGCCACATTGCGGGAAAAAATATTGGTTCTATTCGCCATATTATTGGCAGCGGCGATATTTATTTTTTATGCAATTTATCGGCCCTTAATGGGCGCAATAACGAATCAGCAAAATGCCTATCGCGATGCCATATTGCGCCGCGCCCATATTGAAATGCAGGTGCAGGCCGCCCAAGGCAAAAATAATATTGATAAGAATAATGGTGAAAAAAAATCGCCCGCGCAGCTTAACCAAAATCAGTTAAAAGAGCTGATTGATATTAGCGCAGGGCAGGCAGGCTTTACCTTTGATCGCGCCGAAATAAGGGGCAATGGCGATATTGATATTGCAATTTCTTCGGTTGCGCCGTCGGCCATTATGAAATGGCTGAATGAAATTGGAGAAAAGGGCGCAATATTGCAACAGGTTGATATAAAATCTGCCGATAATGGCAATGTGTCCTTTATGGCGACATTGCGCGGTTCGGCATCATGATGGGTAAAATATGGGCGGCAATCCAGCCTATATCTCGCCAAATATGGATTTACATCATGGCAATATTTGTCATTTTATTGATCCTGTTCATGCCGATGCGCGCGGCCATCGGGATGATTTCTGGCGATAATAATTTACTGCGCGCGCAAAATATCAACGGCCCTATTTGGTCGGGGCAAATTTCCAATGTTGAAATTGCCGGTTTTTCAATGGGGCAAATAAATGCAGGACTTTTACCCTTGCCATTATTTATGGGCAGGGGGGAGTTGGCATTTTCGTCTGATAAAGAAAATAACAAGGCCATGATAGAGGGGGTTATTTTTGGTGGATTGGGCGGCAATGGAATTAAAAACCTTAACGGAGAGGCCCAGTTACAGGGTAAAATTGGCAAATTATTAGGCGGCAATGTAATATTTAATAATTTTAATGTTCATTTCAAAAATGATATTTGTTCATCGGCCAAGGGCGAGGTGAAATTATTGTTAAATGGCGGGATATTATCATCATTAGACATAAATGAAGGAATGACCGCACAGGCCAGCTGCGACGGCGCGGACCTATCCTTATCTTTTATCAGCTTTTCTGAACAAGAAATGGTGAAATTGCGGGTGAATCAGGCGGGAAAATATAATGCAAATATCATTATTTTAACCGACGATCCGGCGATGATGGCGGGACTTGGCCTATTGGGCTTTACCCCATATCAGGCGGGCATGATACGCCGCGAAACAGGCCAATTTTAACATATGTATTTTGCGTTATTTTCCATGGCAAATGCCGATGATTTTATGTTCAAAATATATGCGCTGCATCCAATATCCCTTGCCATTATGGGCGCGATTTTTGGCGCGATTATGGGCAGCTTTATAGGGGCGTTGGTCACACGCTGGCCGCGCGCCATTTCTTTATCATCCGGGCGATCGCAATGCGATGCATGCCAATATAAATTGAGGGTTGCGGATTTAATCCCGATTTTTTCGGTATTATTGTTAAGGGGTAAATGCCGCCATTGCGGAAATAAAATTGACCCTATTCATCAAATTTCGGAAATGTCGGCCATGATCATTGGCGGATTATCTTTTATGACATTGCCAATATTTGATGCTTTTTGGTTCGCTCTTTTTGCATGGATATTATTACCGCTTATCATATTGGATGCCCGTCATTTATGGCTGCCCAATTTGTTGATACTCATCCTTGCCATTGCAGGGATGATAAGGTTATTTTTCCTAGGCGATACACATTTTATATTGGTGAATATCTTATTTGCCGCGGCCTCCTTTGCGATATTGGAGGGGATAAGAATGGCATATAAGATAATATATGGCCGTCATGGTATGGGCGGCGGCGATCCCAAATTAATTGGCGCGATTATGCTGTGGCTGCCCATGCTTTATTTGCCCTATTTATTATTTTTATCCAGCGGTCTGGGTATATTATGGGCCATTTATGCCAACAGGTCAGATGTAAAAAATAAGGGCGCAAAAGCGGTTATTTTGCATATCCCCTTTGGCAGTTTTCTGGCGGCTGCCGCAATTTTTCTGCTCTATATCTATAATATTGGCTATTAACGTATATATGGATTACCCTATTGCGGCATGTTGATTGCAGGACGGCACAAGGAATATTATCTAATATAGGGGAAATTATATGGTGCTGCTGGGGAGGATTGAACTCCCGACCTCGTCATTACCAAAGCAAGGGACTGATTTCGATAACGCGAGGATTTGTAAGAGATTGAACGGTAATCGAGCCGAAACTTTATCCACGACCCATGCGATACCCAGATTGTAGCGAGTTTCGGATTTGCGCTTTTCCTACTGAAAGTGCTTTGGGTAGGAAAAAATCAAAAATGCGACCTGCGCTATACCTGCGGGCATTTGATTTGCCGTGCAACCAAGCGGCGTGATATTTTTTATAGATCATAATGTCAAAACCAGAAACGCACGCCTATCACGTAATTTGTAACGCTGGCATCTTCACCATCAGCTCGGGCAAAATCCTTGCTCCCGCCTAATTTCCATTCCTGTTCTACACCGATATAAGGCGCAAATTCGCGTTCGATCTCGTACCGCAGACGTAGGCCCAATTCTGCACTATCGATACCGGATCCAATGTCTAGTTCAGCAATATCCTGCGCAGAAAAATTCATTTCTGCGCGTGGTTGTAGAATCAGCCTGTCGGTGATTCGTTGGTCATATTCAGCCTCAATGCGTCCGGTAAGATCGCCCTTGTCAGACAAAAATGCAGCAGCATCAACCTCGAGCATATAAGGGACGAGGCCTTGGACACCGACTACGCCATAGGTGCGGTCAGGCCCGGTAAAATCTTGTCGTATACCAACTTGCAAGTCAAAAAACGGAGCGATAGCGCGGCTGTATAGCGCCTGAATTTCAGCCTGTTCTGCGCTTTCACCGAATGATCCTTCGCCCTCACTCTTGAACCAGAACTTATCAAGATCGCCGCCATAATAACCCTGCACGTCCCATAGATATCCGTCACCGCCTTCTCGGGCACGATATTCCAGTCTGTCGCCCTGGAACCAGAATATCTGCATATCGCCATGTTCTTCGTAAAGCGCCTTGCGTGATGGCCGCATCGCCTCTGCGCCCCAAATGGCATCGGCGGCTCTTGCAGGCCCGCTGGTTGAGTTTGGCGGTCGTGCGGGCGAGGCCGCAGCTTTGGGCGCAGAATGTTCCAGCGTGCTGTGGTCCATTTGGCTATGATCCATCTTGCTATGATCCATAACGCTATGGTCAATCGCAGGAGGAGCAGGCTTTGTCTCTTCGGCTTGGTGCGCGGAGTGATCACCATGCTGGCTATGATCCTGCGCCGACAAAGGTGCGGATGCGGTCGAGGCCGCCGCTAAGAATAGACAAATTTTGTGCATCATGCGTCCTTTGGGAAAGCGACGCTAACGGTCTGCATCATGCCCGCATGCATATGATACAGCAGATGACAATGAAAAGCCCAGTCACCCGGCTCGTCGGTCGTCACATCAAACGTGGCGCTGCTGCCGGGTTGAACAATGACCGTGTGCTTTTTTGGCTGATGATGGCCTTGGCCATTCACCACTTCAAAAAACATCCCGTGCAAATGAATGGGGTGCGCCATCATCGTGTTATTGACCAGTTTCACCCGTACGCGCTCATCATATGCAAAGCGGATTGGCTCATCTCCAACGGCGCTGAATTTTTTGCCGTCAAATGACCACATATAGCGCTCCATATTTCCAGTGAGATGCAGTTCCATCTCCCGGTCCGGTTTGCGCTTCCCATGATCCATTTCTAGCGACTTGAGCATTCGATAATTGAGAACACGGTGCGGGACTTTATCAAGGCCAAGGCCAGGATAACCGGTGCGATCCGGCGCATTCATGGCAACCATATCAATGCCAGGGCCGACCTTCACGTCAGCAGGCAGTTTCGACGTATCGCGCATGTTCATGCCGGACATGTCCATTTGCATCTCTGGCTTGCCGGTGTCTGCAACAGGCATTGGGTCGCCCATTGCACCATGACCCATTTTGGAATGGTCCATGGTTGAATGGTCCATCGTGCCATGATCCATTTTAGGAGCGGCGTCTTTGCCATGTGCACTATGGTCCATCGCGCCCATGTCGCCGTGATCCATATTCCCGTGATCCATATTCCCGTGATCCATGCCCATATCGGCCATTGTGAGCAGCGGAGCGTCGCGCAGAGCCGGAAAACCCGCCTTCATTCCGGGTTGAGATGTCAATGACGCTTGCGCCATTCCGGACCGGTCCATTGCCTCTGCCGCAATCGCAAATGCCCCTGGCTTGTCTGGGGTGACGACTACATCATAGGTTTCAGCAACGCCGATCTGCAGTTCGTCCACTTCAACGGGCTGCACGTTCAAACCATCAGCTTGCACGACAGTCATTGGCAAGCCTGGCAATCGGATATTGAAGAATGTCATGGCGCTGCCATTGATGATGCGCAGCCGAACCCGTTCACTGGGCTTGAACGGGAGCTCAAGGCCATCTTCAGGGCCGTGGCCATTGATCAGGTAAGTATAAGTAGGTGCAGAAACGTCGGAAATGTCGGTCGGCATCATCCGCATTCGCCCCCACATCAGGCGCTCTTGTGCGCTCATCGCGTATTCGTCTGTTGCAGATGTCTTATTGCGGTTGAAATATCCTTCGCCGCTCTTCAGCTTTTTCATGATCGTGTGCGGGTGCATCGGCGTAAATTCGCTCAGCAATATGATATGCTCGCGGTCATATTCGACTGGATCCGGCCCGGCAGGGTCAACGATAATCGGGCCATAATGTCCAGCCTGTTCCTGCAATCCGCTGTGACTGTGCCACCAATATGTTCCCGATTGACGCGGGGTCAGTGGAACCTGGAAATGACCATCGGGCTTGATACCGGGAAAGCTGATGCCAGGAACGCCATCAAACTGGAACGGCAACAATATGCCGTGCCAATGAATGGAGCTGTCCTCATCCAGCATATTGTGAATATTCAGGAGCGTTTTCTGACCCTCCTTCAACCTTATCAGAGGGCCGGGAACAGTGCCGTTCACTGCAATAGCGTGACCAGAGCGCCGCCCGGTTGCAAAATGGCCGCTGCCGATATGCAGATCGATTTTTGAGCCGGACAGTTCATCCATGCCATTACGGATATGTGCTGCCATCGCCCCTTTTGACCAAGCGGGCATCGAAATTGCAGATGCCCCAGCCAATGCTGCCATGCTGCCGATTAAGCCGCGACGGGAAACTGTTATATTGCTTTTTGTCATAGACGGGTTTATATACCCCCTATAGGTATTTGGCAAGAGGTTCAGGCGATGGCCGGAAAAAGCTCAGAAAAGAAAATCAACCGGCTCAAACGCATTGAGGGCCAAGTGCGCGGGATATCGCGGATGGTTGAGGAAGATCGGTACTGCATCGACATCCTCCATCAAATTCAGGCCGTTCGTGCCGCCATAACCAAGGTTGAGAGCGAGGTTTTGAAGGACCATGCTGCCTGCTGCGTTGCCGAGGCCATCGCGAGCGGTGATGCCGATGAGCAGCGTGAAAAGTTTAGCGAGCTAGTAGATCTATTTGAAAAAGCGAAGCGCTGACCCTCATAGTTTCGAGGTTGCCGCACCTATACCCCCAGACAGTATCAGGATTTGAGGAGGATTTTTCATGGGAAAATATACACGATTTCTGGTAATGATATCGGTGTCGACAGCGGTGATGTTCGGCCTGATGTATTTGAACACTTACGCTCTGGAGCATATTTTTTATAGCGAAACGCGAACATGGATGGCGCTGTACATGGGAGCTGCGATGGCCGTTGTCATGCTGCTTTTCATGCTCGGTATGTATGGTGAAAAAAAGAAAAACACGATGATTTTGGGCGGTGCGGCGGTCATTTTTGCAGGGTCGCTTTATCTTGTCCGCTCGCAAGACACGATTTCGGATCAGGCGTGGCAGAAGGCGATGATCCCGCACCACTCCATCGCCATTCTGACCAGTGAGCGTGCGAATATCGAAGATCAACGAGTTCGCGAGCTTGCCGACAAAATCATCAAGGCCCAACGCCGTGAAATCAAAGAGATGAAGTGGCTGATTGATGATATCCGGAAGAACGGAAAGGCCACAACGGCAGCACAAGCAAATGCGCGCCCTGTTCCCGAATTTGAAGGCGAGCTTTAATGGCTAAAACCGCAAAATTATATCGCATGGTGATGGACCAGCATATTTGTCCTTATGGTCTGAAGTCGAAATATCTGCTGGAGAGAGAGGGTTTCAAGGTCGAGGACCATCACCTGACCACGCGCGAAGAAACCGATGCGTTTAAGGAACAGCATGATGTAAAAACCACGCCGCAGACATTTATCGACGGAAAGCGGATTGGCGGACATGACGATCTGCGTATCTATCTGGGTAAGGACAAACCCGAAGAGCAGCAGAGCGACATGAGTTACCAGCCGGTAATTGCTTTGTTCGCTATGATGTTCCTGATGGCACTGGGCGCAGCGTTCGTTGCCACCGGCAATATCCTGTCTGTGCTCACCGCCGAATGGTTTGTGGCGTTCAGCATGTGCGGGCTCGCCTATTTGAAGCTGCGCGATGTGGAAAGTTTTTCCAGCATGTTTCTGAACTATGACCTGCTCGCAAAACGCTGGGTGCCTTATGCCTATCTCTATCCGTTTGGCGAGGGGCTGGCGGGGCTTTTGATGATCGCAGGCGTTGCCATGTGGCTCGCGATACCGGTTGCGCTGTTTATCGGAACGATTGGCGGCATATCGGTATTCTATGCGGTCTATGTCCAGAAACGCGAGCTGAAATGCGCCTGCGTTGGCGGGGACAGCAATGTGCCCTTGGGCTTTATCTCGCTCACCGAGAATATCTTCATGGTCGGCATGGCGATATGGATGCTTGTTAAGATGACCGGGATCTAATTCACAAAAAATAAAAATATGCCCGGACCGAACCACTCCACCCATGCAGGGTAAAATGCTCCGATCCGGGCAGTTGATAGTTTAAGCGTCTTTCGACCAATTCACATCCAACTTAGCCGCTCCCGCTTCCGCAGCTGCCATGAGGGTATCATTGGCGAGATGCGAGTAGCGGGTTGTGCTGTTGATGCTGACATGACCGATCATCTTGCCGACCGTGTAAAGGTCGATACCGGCATTTATCATGAAACTGGCCGCGCTGTGCCGTAGATCATGAATGTGCAGGTCTTCCAGTCCAGCCAGCTTTCGTGCTTCCTGCCACGCTTTCTTGATATCCACATAGGGTTTCAAGGTTTGCGGATTGGGAAGCAGGTAAGGACAGCCATCAAACTTCGGTAACTGCTTGATGATATCCACAGCGGGCTGTGACAACGGCACATGGCGACCTCGTCCGTTCTTGGTCATAGGAAGCTTCCAGGATCGCTGTTCCAGATCAATGTGCCGCCATTCCGCATTGAGCAACTCTGACTTGCGTGCGCCGGTCAACAGCAACAGGCCTACAATGTGCTTAAGCTGCGGGTTGGATGAACACTCGCAGGCCAGCCGGAGCCGTTCCGCTTCTTCGCTCGTCAGGTAACGCTCCCGTGCATTGTTGAACTTGGCACGAGGAATGTCTTTGACCGGATTATGATCAAAAAGGTTCCACTGCATCGCCAGCGCGAATGACCGGCTGAACATCGTGCGTATCTTTTCAACGCTTGCGGGCGCTAAACCGTCCTTGCGTTTATCAGACAGCCACATTGCCACGTCCTGCTGTTTTATCTCGTCCAGCCGTTTGTTGCCCCAGCGCGGGATGACATGGTTCTCGATGATGCGCCGCGTGCTGTCATAGCTGCGCTGATAGGTCGAAGCATGGTCAAGATGCTGAACAGCCAGCTCTGAATACAGCGGGATGGCTTTCTTTTCGGCTTTTGCACCGGCTGGATCGCCGCCAAGCACGGCTTCGCTACGTAAATGTTGAGCACGTTTCTTCGCTTGCTCAAAGGTGATCTCGCCATAAGCCGCAATCTTGATCTGGCGCTGGCGACCGTTCTGGTCATGATACCGCTGGTAGTAAGTCTTGCCGCCGGTCGCACGGCATTCAAGTATGAAGCCGGGAATGGCTTCGGAGTAGTAGTCGGTTTTCTTCTTGCCGTCTTCGCATTGAGCGGTGAGACAGAAGGCGGCGTCCAATTTTGCTTTGGGCATGGGTAGTCCTTTCGTGTTTGTGGTGGAAAATCTGCCGCACAGGGCAGCGTTTGAGTGCTGGGGATGGGGGAGGGGGTACCAGCCGCGTTTCGCGCCCTAGCGCAGACCCAGCCGCAATTTCGCGAAATTCGGTGGGAAGGTAGCGGCTGGCATCTCTAATGCAGGGGTAACTGGAATGCTGGGAAACTGGCATTCTGGAAACCTGCTGTTACCGCCTAGCCTTCTGCTGGCTCCGCTTCAGGCTTTTCATGCAGGGAATAGACGTGAGCACCTCGCCCTCGCACGTCAAAATCCCATAGATGTTCTTCGGGATTTGGGCCTGAATGCTTAACTAAGACATCCAAGATAGTATTGCGGCTGGCTTTCGTAGCTTTGTTCACGGTAGCAACAATCTTCATCTTCTTGTCGTTTTTATGCTTTATGGCTGCTCTGATATTATCGATTATATCCTGCTCTTGCATATCTATTTGCACTTCGATGTCGCCAAACTCGGGATCACTTTCAATGACAGACAGCAGCCGTTGTTCATAGGACAGCCCAAATTCAGAACTGAACTTGAAATGAGTTTCTTCTACGTTGTCGCCTCTGCGTTTCTCATTTGTGGCTTTGATGAATTTCTCATGCTTTTTAGCTCCGTTGAGGCATTCGAGCATATAGATTGTGTCAAAATCTTCCATCAAATCGCTTGTGCCAGCATGAACAGGCTTTCCCTTTGCGTTCAGGTTTTTATTGGTATGTGCCAAGCCGAGAACAGTCCCACCCTTCAATGAGATTTGCCTTGTCAGATCTCCAAATTCCTTTGATTCCTTTTTGCTCATTAGGTCAAAAAATTTCTTGACCGTATCTATGATTATTAGGGTTCCTTTTGCTGTTCCGTTATTAGCCATCAAGCGCATAGCTTCGGTAAGCTTTTTGGCTGTGAATTTTTTAAATCCTGGCGTTAATGTGTGGACACCGAGGTCATCCAGTAACCTTGTCTTCTGAGCCATTCCAGAGGCACTGTCGTCAGCATTTATGTAGAAGACTTTGTTTCCCTCTATTCTCCTGTCACTAATTGCTTTCATTGTGAGCGATAAAGCCAATAGGGTTTTGCCGGTATTCGGAGCTGCATACCAGATCGAGGTCTGCCCCTTGAGACATAAATCCCCCAATAACGGAACCTGCTGTTGAGCTTGCTCAGCGAGCTTATTCCCCTCTCCGATTAGGGAGTGATCCTCAAGTGGGTTTCTCTGAGCGTTGCAGCTTTCCAGTTTTCCAGTTTCCCCGGCGTTATCGCTAGGAGTCGGGGTTACAGTCTCCTCAGGTTTTGGCTTGATGTTAATTTTCAGAGCTTTAGCATCTATTGGCGCTGCGGTTTTATCTGCCACGCCGGTTGTCGTTTCATTGTTCATTAAATTTCTCAGTCTCTAAATTAAGAATTGTAAGGGGGCGGAGGAAACTTTCCCCCCGCCCGCGAATAAAATTGGTGATTACCAGCTATGTGAGAGGTAATAATACGGCCCGACTAACGGGCCTCTGCAGGAATGCCAGAGATCACCATTATGCTTTCCAAGTAGATCAGATACTCGCTGTTCCAGGTCGTAACCTCCGACCTCTTGATGGACGGCGTCGGTAATGAATTCGAAGTAATTGATACCTTCTGCCATCAGAAACTTGAGATAATCAATAAGGCTATCTTGGCCGACTTTCACTAAAAGCTGACGTTCTGCTTTATACTCGGCAAGTGCGGCGGTTGCTTTGGGGCCAAGGTTCGCGAGCACTTTCGTATTTAGCTTGTTTTTATTCGCTTCAGAAAGCTGTTCAGCCAATTCTTTGCGAGTATCGAGAGGGTATGCTTGAAGCTTAATATTGGTAGTCATTTTTATTTTCCAGTGTGTTCACTGGCCGCCAACCAGCAATCAAAAACGTTCCTTTTGCTGGCGAGGCAAAAGGTCGAATTGACAACGTCTTGATTGTTTGAAGGCGTAAGAAGGCCTCGACGCAAATGTGGCGTTGTTCAGTTCGAACTAACGCCCTCATTGCACTTGCGGAGGGCTACTTGGCGGTGGTCAACATTCTGCCATTTGCCAAGCACCGCCGAGATAACATCGTATTTTTGATTTTCAAGTCACATTTGAAAAAATTTTCAATATGCAACGTGAACTTTGAGTTTTATTGCCCCGTTATTCATCTGATTTTCGCCCTTTGGCAAAAGGCCCTAGGACAATAACCGCTGTCATTAGAAGCAATCCAGCCAACGGATATTGATTGAAGGCCTGCAACAGCGCCAAAGCACAGATGACAGTGAGCGTTTGCCGAGGGGCTCGCACCAATGCGACTAACAGCCCGACTGCTAGAAACGCCAAGAAGGCCGCCAAGGCTATCCTAAGCGTGACAAGCGCGAAGCTCAGGACGATAAGCCAGAGCAATAGCCGCATCATGCCCCTGCCGCCAAGCCGCAGGCGTGTGAGCGTATACAGCCAGATTTGATGCTGTTTCGCGGAACGTCGGCTCGATATTGCGGCAGAGAGGTGATTTCTTCACCAGGTGGCTCTATTCTCCTTACATTGGCTGTTGCGTCAGCATCTTTGCCGCTCGTTTGCAGGACGTGTCGGACGTAAAGCGGATGTTTGTGCGATATGGTTTTGATGTAATTCATTTGAGTTTCCTTTCAGGCATAAAAAAAGCGCCCATGAAGGACGCTGCTGCCGATATTCTTGAAGTGAGATTGCTGGTTCAGGCTTTGGTATATTCCCGGCACATGGCCAGCAGATCGCTGTCGGTATCTGGATGGTTTTCAACAAATACATTTATGCCGAAGCCATCGTCGCTGATGATGAAGACAAATTCATACCAGCCGTCATGCGCTTCAATCCATTCCCAGGAGGGCGTGAAATCAGGTTGGCCATAGCACGCGCCATCGACCATGTTCTGCAGCAATGACCAGCCGAGTTCGTGCTCTGCTTCCGCTGCTGTATCTCCCGGCTGGATAACGAGAAAGTGGGAGAGATCGCTTAGATCAATCCCATCCCATTCGGTCAGCTGGTTTTGGCGCAGGGACAGCAGGTGTTTAAGGGTATTGTCGGCAAGCAGCCGTATTGTGCTGTTCATTGCAGCGGATGTTCGTAGTGAAATCATTGTGTGTATTCCTTTCGGGCATAAAAAAAGCCCCCGGAATTTCTTCCGAGGGCGATGAACTGAGGCGGGGCTCTCCCTATCTCATATAAGATACTCAATTTCGCGCGTTGACAAACTAGCCTTCATATTGCTCACGTCTGCTATAGCCCGAGAGTAGAAATTAGCATTTGAATTGCTGAATGACACAAATTGGGCGGGAAGCGGACATTGGGACGGATGACTTCTAATGGCAGCTACATCCGGAAAGCAGATATCGGCTTGATCTTGGTTCTGAGTTAGGATTATGGTCGATGAAAAGTTGATCTTTATTCCCAAGATGTTTGCCTCTGCTGCTTGTGCGGCAGTTATATTCATATGGTCCTAAAGCGTATTCTTTTGACCAAGTTAGCTTGCCTCACTATGTTTGCGGTATGTTGGTCGAAAGAAATGAATTTTGAGCGATCTTTTTGAAAATACACCTCTTACATATGACCCTCGATTTTTAGAGGATCATGCCGGTTCGATCATCAAAGACCCCACTACGGCTCTTGTGGAGTTGGTCGCCAACGCATGGGACGCCTATGCAACCCGAGTGGACATTACATGGCCCTCAACCGAACAAGCATTCGAGATCAAAGATAACGGCTTGGGAATGACAGAAGAGCAATTGAACGCTCGTTGGAAGCGATTCAACTATAACCGTGTCAATGAGTTAGGCGAATATACAGACCCACCAGAAGACTTGGAGGGGTATCGCAAACGCCGGGCATTTGGCCGCAATGGAAAGGGGAGGTTTGCAGCCTTCTGTTTTTCATCCCCGTTCCAAGTTGAAATTGGCAAGGAGGGCATAAAGTGCTCGTTCAGGATGAAAAGGACACCGCTCAAACCGTCGCCGTTTCACATTAAAAAACTGGCAGAAGAAAAATCAACTTGGCGTGGCTTCAAGATCATCGGTGAAGAAATTCAGCCCGCCGGGATGAGCGCTGATATGGCGCGGTCTGTTCTTAGCACAAGGTTTTTAACGAACCCAGAGTTTGAAGTTTTCGTTGAAGGTAAGAAGGTCACATTTGAAGATATTCCATCCCACGGGGTAGAAACTATCCAAGTCCAGATTGATGCAGCAACAACAGTCGAAATGGTTGTTATCGACAGTGAGAAAACGGATCGATCAACCAAACAGCACGGTATTGCGTGGTGGGTAACAGATCGGCTTGTGGGAGCCTGTGACTGGAAGAATTTTGAAGACCAATCAGTACTTGATGGACGGCGTGAAGAGGCAAAGCGTTATACGTTCATTTTAAAAGCAGATCACCTAAAACCAGACGTTTTGGCCGATTGGTCTGGCTTCAAACAAGACAGTGAGAGCTGGAACCAAACCCGCAAAGCCTGTGAAGATGCTGTTCGGTCAAAACTGTTTGAGCTGACTGCGGCAAAAAGAGCTGAGACCAAAAATCAATGGTTGGAAAATCATTCGAGCCTACAGCATACGTTACCAAAGCGCAGCCAAGAACGCCTTTCTACTGCGCTCGATAATATAATGGAAAAGTGTCCTAGCCTTGGTCCAAACCAAGTTCAGCAGGTCATGGATGTACTGGCGAGTATGGAACATGCCGAAAGCCAGTATGCCTTGTTGGCCAAGATGCAAAATATGTCACCGGATGACTTCGACAACTGGAATGATATCTTAGATCGCTGGACTACGGAACTCGCCAAAGAAGCGTTGGATGAAGTTGAGAAGCGATTGCGAATACTAGCTGAATTATCAAACAAAACAGCAGACAAAACGACAGACGAAGTGCAAGATCTCCAGCCACTCTTTGAACGAAGCTTGTGGATTTTCGGCCCGCAGTTTGAGAGCATTGAGTTCACTTCAAACAAAGGGATCACAACAGTGATCCGCGAACTGTTTGGTGTTCAGGAGAAGGCCGAGACAATCCGTCCTGATTTTGTGGTTTTGCCGGATAGTTCGATTGGATTCTATTCGCGGCCCAACTATGATGACGAAGGTGATCAAAATGGCTGTGCTGTCCTCTCAATAGTTGAACTGAAAAAACCCGGTGTTCCGCTTGGCTCTAAGGAGAAAGACCAAGTTTGGAAATATGTGAAAGCACTTGAGCAACGTGGATACATCAGCCGTTATACCAAAGTTTTTGGCCACGTTTTGGGGGATCAAATCGCGGCAGGTGAAGATGAGCCGCGCAAAGAATGGTCAGATTCTGTAGTTATTAAGCCATGGCTCTATACAAACTTTATTGCGCAAGGTGAAAAGCGTATGTTCCAGCTTAGAGACAAGCTTGCTGAGGCTCCATTTATGCAAGAATATTTGACAAGCAAACCGCTTGAAAAGCGGACAGTAGCGCCGCTACAAGGTGATTTATTAAACGGCGGGGGATGACCTATCCGCGATCGTTAGCGCTGTAATTTGGCTGGATGGCGCATCAGGAAAACTATGCGCCGTTGAGAGAGATTCTTCGTGGCGCTCTCCCAGCCCAATAACAAAAGCATATACTCGTGCAGAGACTTATAACAAAAACCGGAAACTTAGCGCCTGCTCTGCTGGAGACAAGGCTGTGACCGTTTTTGCGCCCAAAGCAGACATTGAGCCGGATAACATGAACGCCCGTAATTGGGGCGGAAGCCAACGGGCAGCTTTTGTATTTCTACTGTCCGCTTTTGCGCCCGTAGCGGACACAAGCCCGTGTTTCTAGCCAAAGCACCACCCACGCCATACCCAAGCGCGCATCCACGTTTAAGCACTTCCCGTAGGAAACAGTTTCACACTAAGCTGAAGGAATGGTGCTGCTAGAGAGAATTGAACTCTCGACCTCGTCATTACCAATGACGCGCTCTACCACTGAGCTACAGCAGCTGACCATAAAGACATAAAGTCAAGCGCGCCTATGCCGATATGCTTGCTATATTGTCAAGATAAGATAGTTGATTGAAGCAAATAAATTGAATATTTTTTCAAAAAGAGGATGAAATGCCGCAAAATGACACAAAAAACAGCAAGGCAGAGGATAAAGCGAAGCGTCTTGGCGAGGCGTTGAGAGAGAATCTGCGCCGTCGTAAGTCGCAAGCACGCGATTTAAAGCCAGAAAAAAAGGGTGAATCGGATTCGCAATCGCAATAAAATGCGTTTGAGCGAATAATGTGGATTAAATATCCGTTTTAATTAGCCAATCATGAAATAAACGCACCACGCGTTTACGCATATCGCGGTGGCGGCATACAAACCAATAGCTATAGGGGCTTTGAATCTCAAAATTAAATAATCGGGTGAGGCGCGGATCACGGGCATCGGAAAAATGGCTGCCATGCATAATCGCAACGCCAAGGCCGTTGGCCGCCGCCTCCAACATTAATGGGCCGCTATCCATATGGTCGATGGAGGCGGGGCGCAAATTGGGCACATTAACCTCTGCGCACCATGCCTTAAATATTTCGGGCATTTCGCTATGCACTAATATAGTTTGGCCCGTCAGATCCTCTGGCCTTTCAAGCTTATGTTCCGCTGCCAATGTGCGCGATGCGATGGCATAGACCATATTTTGGTCCAATCGCACGCTGTAAAGTGAGGGATCAACCTTATCCGTGATAATAATTGCCGCATCAATGACATCACCCAATAATTTTTCTGCATGCGCCGATGTGTCGACATCAATATGCAATTTGGGATAAATTCGCCGCAATTCGGGTAATTTTGGGATAAGCCGCTGTGACCCGAAAAGGGGCAATACCCCTAATCTTAAACGGAAATTATTACCATCAGATGCCAAATCCTCCACCGCCTCTGCCATCGCGTCCAATGCCGGTGATACCGCGTCCAGCAAAATTTTGCCATCGGCGTTTAAAATCATGGATTGCGATTTACGGTCGAATAAAGGCTTACCGACAAAATCCTCTAACGCCTTTAAACGGCGGCTTAATGCGGGTGCAGATAATGCAAGTTCATTGGCCGCCGCCTTTGCAGAGCCCATGCGTGCCACACGGACAAATGCTTCTAATGAACGGAGGGGGGGGAGGCGGCGCATTATGTAAATCCATGTAAATATAAGAAGAATCGCCATATACAAAACATTGATGATATGAATGATTCGTGATTAAACAGCGACATTATGCGTGAATTGCAAAATGTGCAACTCACTATTTTCTTTTCGCAATTGCACAAATTCTGACCCTATGCGACTAGGGCGCTGCCTTTAGAGGCATCCTCTCCTAAATACTCTATATATGGGCTGCGACATAAGTTGCGGCCCTTTTTTTTGCGATTTAATGGGGCCAAAATGACGGCAGAGGCCGCACAGCTATATGCCCAGACATATAAATTAAAATATTGCACTTGTTTAATCTATAAATAACTGTAACGGATAAGAAAATTACAGATATTTGGGGGATTATTTTATATGGATAAAAAGCCAGAAGTGCCATTTCAGGCTGCATTGCCCGCAATTGTGGTCACAATCGCTGCGGTCATTCAGACTGTGGTTGCTTTAACAACTTTGAATCAGACCAATTTGATTATTGCCATTGGCTGCAGCGTCGTATCGATATTTTTATGGAAAAAGCATTTTGATAAATCAAAGGCAGAAAAATAATGGATAATGGGCAAAAGCAGAATAACAAACCTTTAATCGTGGCTGCACTTTTTGGTATTCCGGGGCTTCTTATCACCTTGATTGGGCCGTTTAAGGGCATGGGTGATGCGATTAAGCCGGGTTTGGGTGATTTATTAAATGGCGGCATTGGCATGACATTGTTGATATTGGCCGCCGTCGCGGCCGTCGCGGCCAAAAAACGCAGCAATTAATCCAATTTGCGCCATCCCCATAATAAAAGGAAGATTAAGCCGCTTAACATTAAAGCAAAGCTGGCCGGTTCATAATAATTATATAATGCCACGCCAATGGCCGGCGCCGCAATATATGCCGCGCCATTGATGGAGGCGACTTTGCCGGCAATGTCGCCTTGATAACTGCGATCCACGGCCAATGATGCACCGGCGGTAAATCCCGGACGGGTCAGGCCAAATCCCAAAGATGAAATGGCGTAGCCAAGGCTGATTGTCGAAAAATCACGGCCTATTGCGATGATTAAAATACCGATTATGGCCGCGATTGATCCCCAACGAACACAGACTGAGGGACTTAACGACAAAAGCGGGATAAGCCCCCATTGCGACAAAAGCGTGGCAATGGCGCCAATAAACATCACCGATCCAATCATGGAAACTGCCATTGCGGGCTGATCATATAAATGCAGCCGATCGCGCACCAAAAATCCGATAACGCCCAATAAAATTGCCTGTGCATGGCCGACGACAAGACCGGATAACAGCCATTTGAAAATTTTGCTGTCGCGTAAATTTAATGGGGCTCTATCGGTGCTTTGCCCGTTGTCATTCTCATCAATGTCACCATCGGGCGCATTATTAACTGACGCCGAACTGGGGTAACTGGCCACTGCACCGCGTGCGGCAAATTTTGGCGTGTCATTGGGCAAGCGTAATTTTAACGCAGCCCACACCGCAATACCAAATGCGCCAAACATGAATAATGGGCCGGCAAGGCCAAATGGTTCAAACACCAAATATGCCGCCACCGCCGGACCAATAACAGTGCCTAGCCCAAAGGAAGATGCAAGCAGCGCCATGGCTTTTGATCTTTCCTCTGCCTCGGTTCGGGCGGCAAGATATGCCTGAACCGCTGGGGGTGCGGCGGAACCAAATCCGCCATATAGGCTGCGGAACAGGGCGAATATGATAAATGTGAGCCCCGCGCCAATCCACCCATGCAGGCCAAGCCACAGGCTGACCCCGCATAGCAGCATGGAGGATATAAAGCCCCACATGCCCCAGCTCATCAATAATTTGCGGCCCCTTTTGTCCGACATACGCGCCCATTTTGGCGCGGTCCAAACCCATAAAAGCGCAGACCAGCTAAATGCCATGCTGACCCACACATCGGAAATTTTCAATGTGCTGGAAATGGCGGGTAATGTGGCCTGCATCGCGGTATTGCCTGCAGCCGCCACCATCATGACCAGAAATAAAATAACCAAACGGTCATTGGGTACGCTTCCAATTTTTGGTGCAATTTTGGGGGCGTTTTTTGGGCTGTTATTTTGAGGTTTTTGCATATTATTCATGCTCTTCATTGATAGTCATCATGTTATTTTGACCAGCTATAATCATGTTCAACAACACAAATTTGGATGGAATAGGATGAATAAAATTTATCGCGTCCCATTTCCCTAACCCTTGCATGTTCTTTATTATCCCGCCAATTTTTTGCGCTTTGCATATCGGACCAATAGCTGATGGCGATGCCAAAGTGATTATCAGCCCGCAGCGCCATAAAATGCAAATATCCTTTTTGGCGCGATGCCAAATCCTCCATCTGCCCTGCGGCCAATTGATATTCGTCTTCATATTCCGGCGTGCGAATTGATGAAAAAATCACCGCGACCGCGCCGCTTGGGATGGATGATGGATGTAGGGCAGGGAGATGTTCCATAATATTTACCTATGCCCCTATCACCATATAGGCAAGCGCCATTGGTCGGTCTATTTCGTTTTTTTAACGCTTGATGCTTGCAATATCCTTCATCATTTGCAAGGGCTTATATAGAGTGCAAAAAATATTGGATGATTATGACTTCCCCATCACATGGTTCTTCGGCTGCGACTTCTTTAGAAAAACGCGGTATTTTGGATAAAATTGGCGATAAACTGCAATCCTTGTCTGGTCCATGGGGGGTGTTTTTCAAGGGATTTTTGAAGCATCCGGTCATGGTGGGGTCAATCATTCCCTCGTCGGACCGTACGGTGAATAAAATGTTGGCGCCGGTTGATTGGGAAAATACCAAATTATTTGTCGAATATGGGCCGGGCATTGGCACATTTTGCCAGCCAGTATTGGATAGGTTGAAACCCGATGCGACATTGCTGGTCATTGATTTGAACCCAGACTTTATCGAATATTTGCAAAAAACAATTAAGGATAGCCGGTTTATCGCAGTCCATGGGTCAGCGGCCGATGTGAATGAGATTATAAAGGCTGCAGGGCATGACCATGCCGATTATATTTTATCCGGCCTGCCTTTTTCAACATTGCCCAATAATTTGGGGCCAATTATTGCAAAGGAAACGGCACGGGCCATTCGCACCGGCGGTGCTTTTCTGGTCTATCAATTTCGTGCAAAGGCGCGTGAGTTTATGGAGCCGCATTTCACCCATATTGATGATGGCTTTGAAATTTGGAATATTTTGCCCTGTCATTTATTTTGGGGCTGGAAAGATAAAGATAGCACAGAAGATTAAACCGCGTAATCACCCAGCATTTATTTAATCTTCATTCTTCATTCTTCATATCCGATATTTGGTCGGCATCATTGCGCCTTAACCGTGCCCATCGGGATAGGAATCCCGTTTTAATTTGGCCAATTTTAATTCGGCTGCCCAAAGTATAATCCACCACATTTACCAAAAAATATGCAAATGAGGAATGGATACGCGCCAAATAATTATGCCGCGATTTATGCATGCTTAGGGTGATTTCTTCGCTGTCCTTTATTTTATCTTCAATAAAGCTGCGCATAAAATC